>CAYJMQ010000019.1:11924-33355 GCA_964371555.1 uncultured bacterium
AACCGGGTATGAGGATTTAGGTTGTTGAAATGGCATATGGGACCGTAGTTCAGTTGGTCAGAACGCCTGCCTGTCACGCAGGAGGTCGCGGGTTCGAGTCCCGTCGGTCCCGCCAGACCGCGCGGTACACGAACACCGTGCCAGCCTTGCAAGATGATCCCAATCGACTGTTTTGGATGGCTCAGGGCAATTTTTGTCACTTCCGAACTCGTTCGTGACAAGGAAACAGTGATTTGAATAATTATTTTCGGTAGTTGATAAAATCAAAAGTGTTGAGTCTAAGATATTAAGTCTTACAAATTATGAATCACAATGAAAGATTAAACATACTTCTCGAATCTCTCATTAGCGGAGCCAGTTCGAAAAAGGCACAAATAAAAAAAAAGGTCTAGAACCCTACCTTCAGTTGATAATCGGAGCACTCTATTCTCTAAAAAAAATTTCTGAACCTGATTATGAATCTCTGAAAAGAAGATTTGATGTTCTTCAAGTCTTAAGATCATTGGCGAAAGATGAACTTACAGATGAGGACTTTAAAACCTGGGCAGCTGGATATTATTTCTTAAATGCTGTCCACAGAGTTGTATGGAGTGAAGAGCGAATTTTAAAATATCTATTTGGTTGTCCAATGTGTGGAGAATTCAAAAAGCTCACTAATGAGCCGATAAAAAACTTTTGCGAATTTGTTGACTGTCAGTATAGACGAATTCTTGATCATTTCCAAAATAAACATAGCCATGAATTAACAATAAAAAATCTTGAAGACGGTTTAAATGAAATTTATACAATTTTCCCGTTTCCTTTGGATTCCGACAAACAGAAAAGTCTCATAACATGCAGACTGAGACACCTTGTTAATAAACAAAAACATTTTGTTCAAGATCACGGCGTAAATTATGAACTAATTTCAAGTGTCCTCGGGAATGACTCAAATCATTTAGATTTGGTGTATGATGCAGTTTCGATAGTTGGGAAAGTCTATAATCTTCTTCTCAGCACTTTGCCATAAAATGATTCCTTCCCAGCAGCTATTCTGATCTGATTCAAATTGGGGAGCACTCCAACCTGTAATAGGATGTAGATTTTTAGCTGATGACTGTTGCTTTTCTGTATAACATTGGCAGGCAATCCTGCCGCATTCTAAATTTCGTCCCGTGGTTATGGCCTGTACGTGCGTCAAAATCCACGAGGATATTTGCGTCCTCAATCGCTTTTAAAAACCCCTCAAAGTTGAATTTTTCTAACATCATCACCTTTGAATACCTATAGTACTCCTCGCCGTGCTCTGTTCTCACTTCGGCTTGCACATAAAAAGTATTCAGCAGTTTTGTTCCAGCTTTGTGTTCCAAATCATCAAATCCCCAATAGGGTTGTGGCGTTAATTCACCGAGCCCAATACGCTTTTTGACAGATTTAAGCCAAGCCGAATGGCGTCTATCCACTATCTTTGCATCAAAGGAAATCATAACTTTCCGAGCCTGACGATCAACGATAACCATAAAACCGCGATCGCTGCGAGACCTACCATGAATTGTCTGGCGAAAGCTCATTTCGTTTTTTTGGTATTTCTTACCGGCTTCCTCATGAGCCCACCCATATTTTGGAAGAAGAACTTGAGGAACGAAATGAACACCACGCGGCGATGGCTCCACATGAAAAAGAGTAGTCAGTGAAGTTGAATTGAGCCGTTGTGTTTTCAGTTCCCACTCTGCGGCATTCGGAATTGGTAAGTTATTTTCTTGAATACCGAGTAAATCCTCTAATGTATTTCCAATCCCCCCATGATGTTTACGCCGGGAATGGCGTCGCCAGCCCATCGCGACGATTTCTTTTAACCTCGCTATCAACGCTTCTTTTGTATAAATGGGAGCTTTTTTGGGCATAGTTACAGAAGTTTAAGTTGGCTTTGATGGTGTACGATTCTTTCCAGCGCCATTTCACAATATTCTGGCGAAAGATCAATCCCAATATAATTTCGTTTAAAATTGAGTGCGGAAATGGCGGTGGTTCCCGAGCCCACGAAGGGATCCAATATGAGTTTTGCGGTGGTAGAGGAAACAATGCGATCGATCAAAGAGACCGGAAATGCAGCCGGATGGTTATTGTTCATTTCCTGCGTAAATTCCCAAATGTCACCGTGTGCGTTTGCTTTAGGAGTTAGTTCAAATTTTGGCTTCGCAATTAAATAAATAACCTCGTACGTTGGGAGAAAATAACCAGGATTAAAGTTAAAACCGCCTTTCCGTCTCCAAATTATAATCTGACGTACCGGAAAACTATCAACAATATCTTGCCTATCTTGAAGCAAACCATTCTGAACACGCCACTTGTGGTTATAAAAAATCGCTCCGTTATCGGGAATAAGTCGCATCATTCCTTCAAGGCATGCTCTCTGCCATTTCACATATTCTTCATGCGGCATACAGTCGTTATAGTTCGCGTACCCTTTCTGAAGCCGAGCATTCGCCCACTTGCCCCCGCGCCCATCCTTCAGACCGTTACCGGTTGAATTTTTGATGTTGTAGGGCGGTGATGTGATAATCAAATCAATCACTCCATCGGGTATTTTCTTCATTATCTCGATGGCATCGCCACAAATAATTTTATTGATGAAATCCTCCGAAAACTTCATGGCCATCTTGAATTCAAAAACTCGCCAACCTGGATGTTTAAGACCCCTTCTTTCTCATTTAATTTGCGCCCTTTTACCTTGGATGTCGACAGATTTTTTGCCTACCTTTCAGTGTGGATTTGTATGCAAACTGACTTTTTAATCTTGAATATTGATTGCTATTTAGATTTATCTAAAATCCTTTTAATCTTCCGTGGGTGCCACTTTGTACCGTTTCGCGCCGGAATGCTCCCTTTGTCAAGCGCGTTACATATTGTTCTGAGACTCCGCTTCTCCCTTCTTTGCTTCACGATCTCATCAATGATAGTTCTCTCTCTTTGATCTCTGATCCGTCCCTTTTTCGAATCTTTACAACCATAAGGGGGTATAGCTGTTTTAGATCCATTTTCATGCACTGGCCGAAGTTCGATTCCGAAGGTTTTTAACTGTTCTAAAACAAAGGATTTTGAATGATCGTAAATCTCAGAAATTTCACTTGCAGAGAGACATTGAGAGAGATACAAACCCTTCAGAAGCTCTGGATCGTCCAGAGGGGTGGAAAAGAAAAACTCAATGTTTCTTAGGACTTGGTAGTGTTCGTGTAGCGCGCGGTCCGGGCCGCCAGACCGCGTAAGGAGAAACGCTATTAAAATTAGAGCCTTTATATTTTTTGATTTATTTCTTTTATCTTTGCTTGTCCTTGTGAAGACGGCTTATGCGGATCCCGTTCAGTTTTCCCCTAAAATCTATTCTGCCCTTGAAATCTTGAAATCAGATCATATTGAAAAACGAGAAATGGCCATCTCACTCATCATGAATGCAAAAGAATTCGTTTTGAATCCAAAAGCAAAAGAACTTCTGGAGCGAACGGTAAAACTTTTAAACGAGAATGAGGGGGGAGAAACATTTCTCTCAGCCTTACAAATTTCGGGGGCTACTGACAATTTACAAAATGCTCTCAGATTGAATCGACCTTCTCTGAATCGATATTATCAGTCTGAATCGCGGTACCTCGAAAAGTTGATCAAGCTTCATTTTTTCGCTGAGCACTTTGACCAGGTCGAAATGTCTTATGTGGGGATTGAACCTAAAACAGCGCTGCTCCTGATAACTCAATTTATTGCAGATCCGCAAGCAATCACTTACGAACCCGATATTGCTGAGTTGATCCTGGGTAAAGACCATCTCGGAAATCCCTCTTCAATGGCCGTTAAATTCATCCTTCCCAAAGAAGAATTTGATCTGCCGCCCGGCGAAGAAAATAAAGATTTCAAGGGGGCTATCAGGGAAATTTTAAGTGAGATTGAAAATGTTGACCTTCCCATTCATTACGAAATAAATCAGGTCGGAAATCGGCTCTCCATTCAATTAGAAGTCATTGGCCTTCAATACATTCCACTTGTAGAAAGCTACTTAAGGAATCTCTTGGCCTTCAGTAATCACAATCGTTATGCCTTTAGCGCGGCAAATCAGATTGAGAGTTTATCCCGCTGGTTTAAAAACGCCCATTTGGGGGGACAACCCGCCTTGGTGGGGGTCGCCAAAAATGCCTCTAAAATCTTGGAAAATGTTGAAGAAAAATTGCGTTCACGATTGTTGGCGGGCGCTTGGTATGAACCCACTGTTGAAACAGTTAAAAAGACTGTAGTGGGGCATGCAGAGACAGCGATTGCGCACATTCAAAAAGATCTAGAGATAAAAATAAACAGCGGCCAACTCACAGAAGAAGCTCTTAAAACAGAAAAAGCCCAGGCTGCTCTATATATCGCGGAGATTAACAAAACGAAAAAACACAGATTGAAACTCATTGATCGCTATGTCCGATATGTGGAAACAAATTATTCCACTCTCATCCAACGAACAACAGGTTATCGCCTGCATCGGTTTATGAGCTGGAAGCTAACACCACCGCCACTATTTTCAAAACTGCCGCCACGAGTTCAAGCTTATCTTCGACTGATGGCGGCTGAGAAAGCGGGTGGGATTCATGTTGTGACATTGGATCGCCTCTTGAAGGGGATCTCTTTCCTGATCGCCGGCTATTATCTCTACCATGGCGTTAACCAGGTGATGAGAACCAATGATCCCGATGAACGACAATTTATTTGGAGAATCTACGGTGTCAAAATTATTAATGCTCTTATGTATGCTGTTCCAGTTCTTGGAGAAGGCGCTATTTGCCTCGATCTTGGCGGCTGGCTGACCAACTCCCTCATTTTTTCACCCTTAGGGATTGAATCCCATATCCCTTCGGTAGAGGAAGTTCTTCACTATGTTTTGAACTCCGCTGAAAATACCTATCAGAAAAGGTGGTTTAACATTAAGGACTTTGACCTCTTGGAAAATGACCTCTACGGTCATCTTGAGATACCTTCATTCATAAACGATACAAATATGCGCCGGATCACAACAGATTTTATGATTTTTAGAAGAGCCATCGAAGACTTTAAATTAAGTGATCAGAATGAAGCTTCTCTTGAAAAACTTCTCGAAGAACGAGCTTATTTTATCGACAGCTTAAAGACCCTCGCTCAAAAATATATTTTATTGACTCATTATGCCCTATACCAGTCAAAATATGAAATACAGAGAAGCTTCAGCGTCTTGGAAAGTAAATTGAATTTCCAGCTATTTGATGAGTGGTATGGTTACACCCTTGCCGTAAAAGATCTTGATAAAACCTTTACCAATCTCTTCACCGATCAGAAATCTTTGGAAGAAAATAAATAAACTTGGGTTTGGAACGCACCATTGGCGTTCTTACCAACGGGTCATCGGTTCGGAAACATAAGGCAACCAAAAGGTTCCCGGCGAATGTGGGGAGTTAAAATTGAGCGACGCATACTCCTCTTTGAATAATTCAGAAGCGCGTGAGACCATCCATAAGCCAGAATCATCTTTTCCCTTATAAGGCTCTGCCAAAAGCGCCCCCGGAGTCATCATTAAATCCAGAGCAGCTTTAACTGATGAAGGAGCCCCGGAAATTAAAGACAAGCTCATGAGAAACCTTCCAAGGTCAATTCCTTCAATGAGATGTTTTTCCCAGTTGCCACTCGGCTTTGAAAGTTCCATAAGATCAGCCAACTCTTGAAAACGCTTTTCAGCTATAAAGATGTGATAGATATATTGCCACACTTCTGCAAGGGCTTGATTAAACGGGTTCAAATATGACAATCGAAAATAGTTCCAGTGGTGAGATGCGCGAAGATATCGGCCTGTTTGAAGATTTCTTGCACTGTTTAAACGATTCACAAAAAGAATCTTTTGAAACATCTCTTCTGTGGTATCGGCTTCGTGAATCTTCTCCATAAACATAAAACTTGCCCACCATGCCTTGTGTGAGGTGGGATAAGCATTCGCTAAAACATAATCGGTGTAAGGAGAAAGCGCTGTAAGAACTTCAATGCCACTCATGCGGCAAGAAAAAAAACAGATGCTTTCATATCGAATCCCCGTTTTTTTGATTTCTTGCACAAATTGAGAAAGCCTAAAAGGCGTCTTCGGAGATGACTCATCATAAGAATGTGAAGAATGTGGGAAAAGATCTTGTGAAGAATATTGATAGGGGGATATCAAACTGTGGCCAAAATAGATCAGGGATACACGAGTGCCCGGTTCAATATATTGCATTAAAGCGGCGAACGGATCCCGAACCGAATCTGTCTCAACAAGCGAGGTTTCTTTATAACTTCGATCAGTCACTACAACGATTTTCGAATCGGTTTGAGGAGCGTCAGAGGCTGGGTCGTAATAGATGATACTATTAAATGTCTTTCTTTTTTGAATCGCCGTTTTCTGAATGTAGAGGAAATGCTCTTGAGGGAAATAGATGTTTCTTAATTTTTCTCCTCCCTCCCTGATCTCTCTCAAAGGACTATGAAATCGCCTGGCATCTGATGATAAAAAAAAGATCAGGGTTCGACGTTCAGGTTCAGGACCAGCCCACAGGATATTGATTAGAACAATACTCGGGAAGCAGACACAAAGTAAAATGAATCTTAATCCCAAAATTTAATTTTTTCCCAAAGTTTACAAAGATCTTCTTTCAAAGAATGCTTTTCCTGTGCGTAATACAAAATCAACAAGATCATAAGGATAGTTGCTCCAATGACAACGGTAGTCCAGGCAAATGGATACCCTTGGCTCGTCTGATCCTCCATCAGCCGAACTTCTTTTAGAAACGAAGAAACGCCGCCTTGTCGAATATGTTCATTAATGACATGAAAGGCATGGCTTTTAGCCCCGCCGCTTAATTCCTTAAAAGGGGCATGATGAAACCTCTTTAATACAGCATGGTAGTAAAATTCATGCATAAGTGTGCGCGCCATTCCGTCCGCATGAAATTGGGGGATTTCATGTCCGCTCGCAGAGGCTTCCAATTCTGCCAATTGCCCTTCCAACTCTGCCAGAACCAGATTGAAATCACTGATCGCTTGATCCATCTCAAAAATCATTTTCTGCTCAGATTCCTGAGAGATTTCTGATTTTGCGATCGACATGAGTTCTCCAAATGCGCCATTTATCACATCGGACAAGTCAGAAACGGTTTGTGTTTCCAAAATTCCCTTATCCAACCTCTCAACGACTCTGGGAAATGAAGCCGCAGTCGCCAAGGGCTGTGCCCAGGCATTAACGCAAACGGTGTATGAAAATAAAAACGCCAAAAAACCCGAAAAACATTTGATCCCCGTACTATTTAGATTCATGTCTCACTCTCCTTTATGGAGTGCTCCTTTATCACTGTCGCCATAGGAAATCAATCAGAAAAATGGTTGAAAAAAGATGGGGATTCTTTTAATAAGGAACAGTCTATTCATATTGCGCGATAATTTTGCCTTGAGGCACAAAATTATCGCACTATACGGGCCCGTAGCTCAGTTGCCAAGGGCATGCGAATGCATGCCCGTTCCAATGAGGCTCTCCCAACGCGTATAAGTAATGAGTTGAGAAGATGTGGGCGGTCTTGTATAAGCTATAAGACTGTGTGGGGCCCGTAGCTCAGTTGGGAGAGCGTCGCGTTCGCAATGCGAAGGTCGCTGGTTCGAAGCCAGTCGGGTCCATAACCTTCAAAACACTCTGGTAAACTGCATCCGCTGTGATCTTTTCCATGCAGGGTGTCGTGCGATTATAAACTCCGCATGCCATGAGCTTCTTTCCCGCAAAACAGGGATTACACCCAAGATCCTCTTCACAAGAAACCGTTAATTCCCGGCTAAAATATGGCCCATACCTTTCATGCGGCGTCGGCGCAAAAATACCGATGGCCGGAACACCCATATTCGTTGCAAGATGAAAGGGACCGCTGTCACCCCCGATGGCAAGCGCCGCTTTTTCATATAAAGCAGCCAGTTGTCGAAGCGAGATTTTTCCAACAAGATCCATAAAATAGTTTTTATACCCGCCAATTTTTCTCATTTTTTCGCAGTCATTTTCTCCACCTACAAAAATCGTCTGTATATGGTGCCTCTCGGCCAGTGTTTGAGAGAGCCTTGCAAAATTTTTAAGATTCCACTCTTTTGCATGCCAATTTGAAAACGGCGCAATGACCGCTGTTTTTTTGAAAGAGGAGTAGCTGTTTTTCTCCAGAATTTCATCGAGATGTCTCTTTTCAGAGATTGTCGGTATGATTCTCATATCCAAATCCTTTGAGGAGATGAAAATCCCATGCTGTCGCATGAGATTAAGGTAGATATCAATCGCATGAACATTGCGTTTCACTGATTTGTAATAAGATGGAATCGACCAAACGGGGGCTCCCAGAAAATAAGCCCAATAACTCCCTTTTTTAAGATTGATCGTAAGATCGAAGTTTTTTTGACGAAGTAAATAAATCAATTTCAATTGCTCTTTCAGAGTTTTCATTTTTCCATTCCTTTTTTTAAAAAGGATGAAGATTTCAGAGAGATAGGGATTATGCTCAAGAAGGGTTTTTCCTGTTTCAGAGGTTAACAATGATATTTTTGCGTTGGGAAAAGCAAGATGAAGAGGCTTCAAGACAGCCATATTGTGAAAAATGTCACCGATATTTCTGTGACCAACGATCAAGATGTTTGAAAAATATTTTTTCATAGTTAAAGGGGACCACTATGCCATTCACCGCTATCATTGCAACCCCCCAAAAAAACCGCTACGATAACTACATGGACGAGAAAAAGCTTGGCTGGATTGGCTTTGCCTCTGTCTCGTTTGCAACACTGATGGCCACACTTGATTCGAGCGCGATCAATGTGGCGCTCCCCGCTATTTCCCGCGATTTTCATGCCGCAATGAAGCATGTGCAATGGGTCATGATTTCTTATCTACTGACTGCCTGTTCGCTCCTTCTCCCGATGGGACGATTTGGGGATCTCTGGGGGAAGAACCGCTTATTTAAGATAGGTTTTCTTGTCTTTATTTCTTCCGCGCTGCTCTGCTCATTCGCCAAAACACTCGATCAGCTGATTTTTTTCCGGATCTTCCAGGGGATTGGGGGGGCGATTGTCATGTCCCTTTCTCCGGCAATCCTTGTGGATTCTTTCCCGGCCAGCGAGCGGGGCAAGGCAATGGGATTTATGGGAACGATGGCATCGATCGGGCTTTTATCCGGCGCGCCGATTTCCGGGCTGCTGACACACTATTTTTCATGGAAATCGGTTTTTTTTATTAATATCCCAATGGGGCTGATCGGGCTATTCTGGGCTCTTAAATTTCTTCCGAAAGATCCCGTGATGCCATTCCCTTTGCGATTCGATTTTTTAGGTTCTTTTTTTGTGATTTTGAGCTTTGGCTCCCTCCTTTTTTTACTTACAAATATTCTCAGTTGGGGATTTCATTCGACTTACACATTTCTTTTTGCCAGTTTGTTTTTAATGGGTGGAATGCTTTTTTTAAAATGGGAATGGAAGAATCCACACGGCGTGCTCGATCTCTCTCTTTTTAAAGACCGGTTTTTTTTATTCGGGAACCTTTCGCTTCTTCTTCATTGTATCTCCCTCTTTATTCTCTATTTTCTCGCCCCTTTTTTTCTGACACAGGCGATGGGTTATTCGCAAAAAGAAATTGGTCTGATCATGATGGCAATTCCACTCGCCTTTGCGATTTCAACCCCGTTATTTGGCACCATCTCAGATCGAATTGGGTATCGGATTTTGGTCCCCTCGGGGCTTTTTCTGATTGCCTTGGCCTATTTCTGGTTTGGAACAACAACCTTAACAACTTCGTCGTATGAAATTTTTGTAAAACTCTTCTGTGTAGGGCTTGCCGGGGGGCTTTTTCAAACCCCCAATAACAGCGGGTTAATGGGAGCAGTGCTCAAACATCACCTCGGCACTGCGGCGGCCTTGATTGCGACCATGCGAACATTTGGAACCGTCATCGGTGTCTCTTTAGGAACCGTTATCTTTACACTTCGGATTTCCGCATACAATGGTTTTGGGCCGGCCTTTTCCGTCCATGATCTTCCGACCGACCTTTTCATCAACGCATTCCGCGATACCATGTGGCTTTCCGCCGCAATCGTCCTTTTGGGAATGGGGGTTTCGTTGATCAGATACAATGGGCGCAATTTGTCACAGGAACTGTAAAATGTTTACACTATTAACTTCATAAGTAATATTAAGCGGTTAGAATTACTGTGCCTCGTCTTTTTCTTCCTCGCCGGATTCACTGAACAGAGAAAAGGTTAAGAACCCAAGATTTTCTTATCTAAGAATAAATGAAAATAAAGTAATTTCAAATACTTATCATTATTCTCCATTTTGGCATCCGGGTTGCAATTTTATGAATTATATAATGAAAGGGTTTATAAAATATGTGGCCTGTTGTGTTGTCACAGCCGTTGTAATGCTGATGGCGCTTTATGCCTTAAACCGTGGATATCACCATGGAAATATTACCGATCATTCCTATTCCATTTTTAAGCCCTTCTCGAGTCTCTTTGGAAAAGAGAAGGAAAAGGAAGAAGAGAATGCTGTCTCTCCGAAACCAGAGCAGGAACCCGAAAAGAAAAATGACTCAGAGAAAGAATCCAAAAAAGAAAAAACCATTGTTCCAAAAGAATTAACCATCACAGAATCTGAAGAGATGAGATTAAATATGGAGTCTCAGAAGAAAACAGAATCAAAAAATTCAGAAACATCATCAACACTCATTTTAATTCAGAAGGCCGTAGATGAACGATTTTTCTCAAAAGAATCGGCCAAAGAATCGGAAAGACGAGTAGTCATGCCTCTCTTTGATGCTGTTTTTGTTCCAGCCTATTCAGTGGAAAATTTTACGGACCGCACGATTGAGCAATTTCAAAAAACTTTCCCCGCTGTGAATCCCCGTAACAATACTTTTGTCATTGAAAGAGAAATTGCTTCATCATTTGCATCAGGCGAAGGGAAAAGCTACGAGATTTCTGTTTATGACAAAGAAGGCACAGAATTCCTGGGAACTTTTGAAACCGATCAAAACCCCTCTTTCCCATTTCGAGGGCTTCCACAGTTTCTAAAAGCAGGGGGCGGCCAGTTTGATTCTTCCTCCCGTTTTTTGATTTTTTCAGACATTTCGGAAAGTACGCGGGAGGTGTTAAGCAGTGAAGAGCATTTTCTGACTATTTTTCAAAATGTCTATCAATCAACCCCCGATTCCGGGCTCTTCATTGGCAAAGATCCAAAATCCGGGTATGAGGTTTACACGCTCTTTCCCGGAATCTTCCTCGCACAGCGCTTGCGGTAATTCCGGAATTTTTATAAGCTACCGTTCAAATGCTTGCGTTTGAACGGCTGATGGGCCTTCGCTATCTTTTCTCAAAACGAAAAGGATCTTTTTTTTCACTGACCACTCTCATTTCTATTGGGGGGGTTGCTTCGGGCGTACTCACGCTGATTGTTGTTCTTTCCGTCATGAATGGATTTGGAAAAGATCTGCAGGATAAAATTCTCGGTTTTAAATCCCACATTGTGATTGAAGCAAAGGATTTTTCTCCATTTGAATATTCGCCGCCTTTTTTGAAGAACCTGAAAGCGCTTGATCCAAACATTATCGATGTGACACCTTCCCTCTCTTCTGAAATGATGGTCCGGCATGGATCTGACCTGACCGGTGTGTTGTTCAAAGGAATGGCCCCCCCCCTGCAAGGAATAAAGAAGGGAAAAGAAGGCCACCCCCCAATTCTTCTGGGAAGGGAACTTGCGCAGTCGCTCGGCGCCTATGAAGGGGATGTCGTCGAAGTAATTTCTCCCATAGAAACAACAGGCCCGTTGGGAGTCATACCCAAAATGAGAAGCTATTACGTAGCAAACCTTTTCGCGACAGGTCTTTACGAATACGATACAAAGCTTATCTATGTTTCATTGAGAGACGCCCAGGATTTCCTGGAGGTTCCTAATCGTATCGATGCCATCGAAATCAAGGTATCGGACATTTATAAAACAGGCGTTGTTATTCAAAAAATAAAATCGCTGCCAGAGGCGCAGTCTCTTTTGATTCGTGATTGGCGTGAGCTCAACAAGAATTTATTTCACGCGCTCAAACTTGAGAAGATCGCGATGTTTGTAATTCTGCTTCTCATGGTGCTTGTTGCGGCTTTAAATATTGTCACAACGGTTACCCGCATGGTCCTTACGAAAAGAAAAGAAATTTCGATCCTGAAAGCGATGGGGGCAAATCGAAACCAGATTCTTCATATTTTTCTTTTTCAGGGAATGGTGATTGGCTCTGTCGGCCTTCTGGCCGGACTTTTAAGCGGCTACGCAATCTGTCTCATTTTGGGTCGATTTGAGCTGATTCGTCTTCCCGATATCTATTACAATACCTCTGTGCCGGTTCAGATGCAGCCAGGTTATTTTGTAGTGATTGGGCTTGCCTCCTTTCTGATTACAGGGCTTTGTTCTTTTTTCCCGGCCTGGAAGGCTTCACGCGTCCACCCCCTTCAGGGAATCCGATATCTGACATGAAAACGATCATCGAGCCCTTTAAAATTAAAATGGTTGAGCCGATTCGAATGACCAGCCGCTCTGAGCGGCTGAGAATCCTAAGACGGGCGCGCTATAATCCTTTTTATATTCACTCGAAAGATATCTTGATCGACCTTCTGACAGACAGCGGGACAACTGCCATGAGTTCAACCCAGTGGAGCCGTCTCATGGAGGGGGATGAAGCATACGCGGGATCTGAGAGCTTTTTCCGCTTCGAAAAAGTCGTCAAAGATTTAACCGGCTATCGCACAATTTTACCGACGCATCAGGGAAGGGCGGCGGAAAAGATCTTATTCCATGTGGCGGTGCGGTTTCTGGGATCGAAACAGATGATCATTCCAAATAACACCCACTTTGACACGACGCGCGCAAATATTGAATTTGTTGGCGCAAAAGCCCTCGATCTCCCCGTTTCTGAATCCCGCCATACATCGCTTAGGCGTCCCTTTAAAGGGAATATGGATCTCGGAAAGCTTGAGAACCTGATCAAAGAAGTCGGGGCTTCACGCATCCCTCTCATTATGATGACGGTTACCAACAATTCGAACGGCGGTCAGCCGGTCTCGATGAAAAATATTCGCGGCGCGAACCGAATTGCGCATCGATATAAAATTCCTTTTTTTCTCGATGCCGCCCGATTCGCCGAAAATGCCTATTTTATTAAACTCCGGGAACCGGGTTACCAGAACAGATCGGTTGAAGATATTGTCAAGATGATGTTTCGACTTTCTGACGGCTGTACAATGTCTGCGAAGAAAGACGGGTTTGGAAATATGGGGGGATTTCTGGGGCTTCAAAATCAGGTTTGGGCCAAAAAAGCGCGATCCATGTTAATTTTGACAGAAGGTTTTCCGACTTATGGCGGTCTCTCCGGGCGCGATTTGGAGGCGCTGGCAGTGGGGTTTCGCGAGGTCATCCAGGAGGATTATTTAAAATACCGGATTCGTTCGGTCGAATATGCGGGAGAGGGGCTTCTCAAACGGGGTATCCCGATTGTTGAACCGCCCGGGGGGCATGCCATCTATATCGATGCCAAGAAATTTTTACCGCACATCCCCCCCCTGAAATTTCCGGGTCAGGCGCTTGTGAATGAGATCTATCTGGCCGGTGGAATCCGGGCTGTTGAAATCGGAAGCGTGATGTTTGGGAAGCGTGATCCTAAAACTGGCAAAGAAACAGCCGCCCCGATGGAGCTTGTACGCCTCGCATTTCCACGGCGTGTTTACACACAGAGTCATGTTGATTATTTGCTTGAAATTATGGGTGATATTTCAAAGCGACGGCGTAAGCTTCGCGGCTATCGCCTCATCCGCCCCGACTCTGTGCTGCGCCATTTTACAGCAAAATTTGAGCCGCTCATTTAAGATTATTTCAATCCTTCCGATAAAGAAGGCATGAAAAAAATCATGATCCTTTTTCTTATTTTTGGGCTTTTTGGATGCGCAACGAGATTATCGAAAAGGGAATTTGCTCAAGATAAGATCAAAGACATCGTTGTTGGAAAAACAAGCCAACGAGAAATATATGACGCATTTGGCACACCCCTCTATCACGGGACGCGCACAAGCGATGAATCGTGGTGGATGTATATTCATACGACCCCTGACAATTCAGAATCCCTTTCGCTCTATTTTGACAAAGACGGAAAGGTTTTAGATTATTACTATTCTCCCTTTCGTCAATCGCGTTTCAAAAAAGAATAACGCCTGTAAAGATGAAAAACAGATATGCTTGAACAGTCCCTTTGGCATCACCTGAGAAGTTCGTCTTCAGTCGGCTCTAAGGGTTTATAAGTCGCTTCTTCTGCCTGGGGCTCAATGAGATTCTTTTTGTAATTATAATATGCCTGCAGCTCACAAAGGACGGCACGAAGATCGCGCTGGGCTGTTTCAGGGGAAAGTTGGCCAATCATTGTATTTAAATTTTCAATGACCGACTGAACTTTAATAAGCTCTGATTTTACCTGATTTTGCAACGCGTGCACCAGTGTGTTGTACACCTCTTTGAGTTCTTGAAATTCATCGGCGGATCTCAATTCCAGAGTTGCGTTAAAATTTCCATGACAGAGCTCGTTCATTTTTCTTGAAATCGCAAAAATAGGCCCTGCCAGGCGATGGGACACAAAAATACCAAAAATCATGAGCGCCAATATCACACACACAAATATCCCCAAAAGTGAATAGAGATACGTGCTCCGCTGGTGAGAAAGATAATCGATCACGTGGGGCGAAGTTGTTATTCCGGTTCCTATAAGAAGTGATTGTGTTTTAATAAGCATGCCATAAAGAATAAAACCGACGATCGCAGAGATTGTGAGACCGACAACGATTAAAAAAAGAGAAAAGCGGATTTGGAAGCCCCTGGCAACAAGGTACTGCGTTCTCCTTCGTCTAAACATCGGAAGAGTCGGGGAGGACGCCATTAAGATGCATTTTACCGCAGGCTCCTATTTCTTGACAACAAAAAAAGCCCATCATATAGAGGATCTATGGCCAGTTACCTTCCAGAAGCATATTTAAAACTCTCTTCCCAGGAAATTGATAACCGAATTGAATTTCATCGAAATGCGTATGGAAAGGATTTGGTTATTCTTGGCCACTATTATCAGCGCCATGAAGTCATCCGCCATTCTGACTTTCAGGGGGATTCGCTCGATCTGTCAGCCAAAGCGGTGAATTCCGAAGCCAGGCACATTGTCTTTTGCGGCGTTCATTTTATGGCAGAATCGGCAAGTATTCTCGCGCGTGAGGATCAGACTGTTTATCTTCCAAATCTTTTTGCGGGATGTCCGATGGCCGACATGGGGGATTCTTTCGATGTCGAACATGCGTGGGATGAAATCACTTCACACTGTCATGAAAAAATTATCCCCATTACCTATATGAATTCAACTGCCGCCCTAAAGGCGTTTTGTGGAAAATATGACGGGGCTGTCTGCACGTCATCAAATGCCGCCCCTTTATTCGAACACTACTTCCATCGGGGGGCAGATAAAATTTTCTTTTTCCCGGATGAACATTTGGGACGAAACACCGCGCTTGAAATGGGGCTCAAAGAAGAGGAGATGATTATCTGGGATCCCACACTGGAATTGGGTGGAAATACGCGCGACGGAATTTCAAACGCGCGCATGATCCTCTGGAAAGGGTATTGCCATGTTCACACCTTTTTCCGGCCAGAACAGATTCGGGCTTTAAAGGAGAAATACCCGAATGCGCTTGTTGTGGTTCATCCCGAATGCACACGCGAAGTGGTAGAAATGTCAGATGCCTGCGGGTCAACCAGTTTTATTAAAAAGTTCGTTGAAGAATCACCCCCCGGGTCTACCATTATTGTTGGAACCGAAATTAACCATGCGATCAATTTAGATATCTGGAATAAAGACAAAAAGGTCATTGGTCTGGCACGATCCTTTTGTCCAAACATGTATAAAATCAACCCCCAAAATTTGCTCTGGACGCTCGATCACCTAAATTCTCAAGAAGTCCATCGCATTCGCGTTCCTGAACAGATCAGAAAAAACGCTAAAAAAGCGCTTACACGCATGCTCGAATTCAAGGGGGATTTGCGGCAGCTTGAAATGAATCGACGTCCAGCGGCGGCTTGAAGCCTAATTTCATATTTTATGACAAAAGAAGATATTTGGCGCCTCACTGAAAAAGTGAAATGCGCCGGTTGAGCCTCTAAATTCAGCCCAACGGAGTTGCGGCAGATTATTTCTCACCTCAAACCGTCCCGAGATCCAAACCTTTTGGTTGGGGCGGAAACGGCAGATGATGCGGGGGTCTATAAAATTTCCGATGAAATCGCTCTCGTGCAGACCGTCGATTTCTTCACACCTATCGTCGATGATCCTTATGTCTACGGACAAATTGCCGCGGCAAATGCGTTGAGCGATGTCTACGCCATGGGGGGACATCCATTGACCGCGCTCAATGTTGCAGCCTTTCCTTCCAGCCTTCCAATCGAAGTATTTCAGAGAATTCTCTCCGGGGGACAGGATAAAGCACAGGAAGCCGGCGTCATCGTTCTGGGGGGGCATACCGTTTTCGATCCTGAGCTCAAATACGGAATGGCTGTGACAGGGCTGATTCACCCCCAAAAAATTTACACAAATAAAGGAGCAAAAGAAGGGGATGCGCTCATTCTCACAAAACCGCTCGGAACGGGAATTCTTACCTCAGCAATCAAAAAGAAAAAGGCATCGAAAGAATCGATCGAATATGTCTGCCATTGGATGACCCAATTAAACAAAACGGCAGCCGAAATTATGGCGGAATTTACAATCAACGCCTGCACCGATATTACCGGTTTCGGTCTCACGGGACATACCTTTCAACTGGCTCAGGCAAGCCGCGTTGGGCTCTTGATCGAAAGTGATTGCCTGCCGTACTATGAAGAAGCGCTCTATTTTGCAAAAAAAGGAGTGCTGACACGCGCAGACCGGACGAATAGGCTCTATGTGAAGGACGCCATCTGGTTTGAAAGAACATTTTCAAGGGAATGGGAGACGCTCTTCTTTGATCCCCAGACATCAGGCGGGCTTCTCATCAGCCTTCCGGAGGATGAAACCCTCCCCCTTCTTAAAAAATTTCATGCGGCCGGTTTAAAGGAATCCCGACGAATTGGTTCGGTCTTTAGAAGCGATCGGGCTATTCTAAGATTTATCTAAAATCTGAAAAGATTCAATTTCGTTAATATCAATCTCTTCGGCTGAAGAAGAAGAATCCTTCAGCGAAGCAAGATAAGACTTGAGTTCCTTCTCTGTAAGAAGGTTATTTGTGATATGTCTTTTGATAATCCGTCTATCCATAAGCCATGAATCCTGTTTACTCATCATTAAAAAACCCCTCTCATTCCGAAAACAGCTTTTTTCTAACACGGAACCGCTCTTTTTCGCAAATACTTTTTTCATACTCCCGACGTAAAAAATGTTTTTTTCTTGACTTATCCATACGCAGATTTTACGATCGCAATTCGTTGATGTTGTGAAATCTCTTAAAGCTTTAATCCACAGAAAGGAGTAAGAATCCAATGAATAAAGCGGAACTCATAGATCGAGTGGCCCGGGAAACAAAGTACACCAGAATGCTGACAGGAAGCATTTTGAATAGAATTTTGGATACCATTGTAAATACTGTTAAAAAGGGGCAGACAGTTCGTCTCATAGATTTTGGAACATTTTGTATTGGAAAGCGGCGGGAAAGGCGAGGGGTTAATCCTCAGACAGGACAAGAAATCACAATTCCCAAGAGAAAACTGCCAAAGTTCAAACCGGGTCAACATTTTAAGAATCAGGTAAGATAATCTTTGCCCTGAATCACGACAAATTTTTTCTTACGGCGAAACCAAGCGGGTGGTCCCTTGATTTTATAACGAATATACAAAAAACCCGCCACCATTCCTCCCAAATGAGCCACGTGCGCGATCCCATCTTTCGTGTAAAAAATAGAGCTCACAAGCTCAATGACGCCAATCATTATTATCAAATATTTCGCGGGGATCAGAACAGGAAATGGAAATAAAATCAGCTTTCTGTTTCCAAAAAAAATCGCATACGCGGCTAAAATTCCATATATCGCTCCCGACGATCCAATAATCGGGATATCTGACTGGTAAGAAACGATCACATTGAATACGGCAGCCCCAATGCCACAAATGAAATAATATTTTAAAAATCCCGCAGCTTTAAAAACCCGGTCTTCAATTTCTCCCCCCAGCATCCATAGAACCAACATATTGAAAACAAGATGCATCAAATGCCCATGCAGAAAAAGGTAAGTCACACATTGCCAAAGATAGCCTCGGGAAAGAACATCGACAGGAACAAGGCCAAACATCGTCGTTAGATCAATGCCAATCCACTTATGAAAGATCAACTGGATGATAAAAATAAAACTATTGAGCAAGATCAGCGCTTTGACCAACGGGGTCATGCGTCCCCCCAATGTCCATTGAATATTATTCCGATACATACCTGCATGGAAATATTTACATGACGTTTAAGGGTTTTACAAGATGAAGTGTGGAAGAAATGAAAATGATTCTTCAAATTTCGTTCTCAGGATAAATGACATCTCAGGATAAATGCTTGACAAAAAAATGCGGTTTTCTTAAAGTATTTTTCTGTAAGGTTAATATCGTTAGGATGTTGAATCGTGTTGCCGAAGAAAAAAAAATCGAAACCGCCTGAACGGCGCGCATGTCGAAGGACTCTGGTTAATATGTGGGTAAGGGAAGAGTATGGGGACTACTATTTTCTTTACAAAGCGGGAGATATCAGTGAAGGCGGAGTTTTTCTTGAACGAAAGATCGCGAAGCCAAATGATAAAACCTGTTCTACCCTTAAATTCACCCTCCCCAAATCCTCACGATTAATTACGGTAAACGGAGTAGTTGCCTTTACAAATATTTCAACCGAGTCCCGCACTTCAGGTTCCGGCGTTAAATTTGTAGCTTTATCCGTGCAAGATAGAAAATTAATTTCAAAATATATTAGCCAGTCCCATTAAGCCGCAAGCTATTTTCAAAGGGAAAATAGCGCGCAGTTAGTTCTGCCTAAATTCCCACAAAATCCCATGTGTCGATTCTGGATGAACAAAGGCTACGAGTGAATTTTCGGAGCCGGGTGTCGGCTGCTCATAGATCAGCCGGAAATTCTTTTCTTTTAAATATTTTATGGTCGCATAAATATCCTTCACCAAAAAGCAGATGTGATGAATCCCTTCCCCCCGTTTTTCAATAAATTTGGCAACGGTCGACTCTTTTGAGGTCGGCTCTAAAAGCTCGAGGCGGGTCTCCCCAATAGGAATAAATGCCACTTTGACTCCCATTGCAGGGACCTCTTCGGTTTTGCCGATCTTTAAGCCCATCAATGAGTATGTTTTTATGGATTCTTCCAGATTTCTAACGGCAATGCCTATGTGATCGATCTTTTCAGGGATAAACATCAAGTAATTTAACTAAAACAAAACTCTTTATGCAATAAAAAAGCCGCACCTGATTCATTTTGAATCAGGTACGGCTTT
The DNA here is from genome assembly GCA_964371555.1 of uncultured bacterium. Classification (GTDB taxonomy): domain Bacteria; phylum Bdellovibrionota; class JACOXK01; order 2-02-FULL-40-11; family 2-02-FULL-40-11; genus CAYJMQ01. Next base: position 31,505 of record CAYJMQ010000019.1, read on the forward strand.
TTTTCTTTATTTTATGAGCGTTCTTATAGAAAACTATAAGTTAAATCCAATCGAGCCCCCGTATTTTGAAGTCTCGATTCTTTGGTTTCAAGATATTTCGCAACCGCTTGATTCGGCGCAGAGAGGAAAACGCTCGCTCCAGCCGTAAGACCAGATACTGGCTTCAGCTCGACGCCCGTGCTCCACTCCATTTCACCGGCATTATCGCTCGGCGTGTGCATCCAGAATTTCTCAAGCCCCGCCCCCGTTGTCAGAGCAACCGTGTCAGTAACTTGATAAGCAACAGACAATTCATTGGCAAGTCGATACTTTGCATTAGATGACTGCTTCAAGACATTATCTTCGCTTTTGAACGCATAACGTTGGACAAAGTTATAGGTTCCTACTGTCCATTTGCCGATACTTTTTTCTACAGCAACAATGGCCCTCACAGAACCGTTGCTCGGATTACGATCAGACAAACGGGTATCAGGTGATACAGGAATGTAATATCTGAGTTCCCCTACTCCGCCAAATCCTGCAATATCAAAAAGCGGCTTTCCAACCATCACGGCAGGATCGAATACGGTGTAGTGTTTTTCCCAGCCGGATTTTTTGAGATCCGGTGTAAATTTGTTTTGGCCAGCCACACGGACACCGGCTTTAAGACCACTGACGACCCCTTCCAGAACGCTTCTTCGAACATCCAAAAACATTTCGTTCGAGATACCATCCTGAAGCTTGCCAGTCGCTGCTCTGCTGAATCTTAAAAAACCTCTCATAGACCATGGGCTTTTTTTGACCTCGGGTGCAGCGACAATCGTTTGCTGTTCAGTTGTTGGATGCTCGGCGTAAGAATTGCCTATAAAAGCAGCAGAAACAACCAACAGAGTTACTATACCTAGTTTTTTCATACTTTATCCTCCCTTTGATTAAAATGAATTTGAAGGTACTGGGGGCGCTTCATGGCAATCTTCGTGCCAAGTAAGGCGTGAAATGAAAAAGGGGGATTAACTATTTACATATATAAATAATTTCAACATGTTAGATGATTAAATTCGGATAAATAGGCTGCTTATATTTCATCCAAATATAAACCCAATCCCCACCCCTTTGCTTTTTCATGAACACAGATTGACTAAAAATAAATAACCCCATAGAATACATCCATGGTAAGGAACCCGAAATGATCCACGCATTCTGGACCCCAAAGAGACTTGATGCTCTGTCAAAAACCTTTCTGACACTCTTCCAAGCACTATCCATCGCCATAGCTATCGGAGGAGCATTAGGAAAAATTCCCTCGCTTCCACTCAAAATGCTCTTTATAATACTTACCGTTGGGTTGCTGATAGCCGGCTTATTCTTCGCCGACCAGCCACCAAAGAAAGAGGAGGAGGCGTAAAATGTGGGGGGTAATAACTGTTCTAGCCATTCTCGTAAGTGTTGTCCTCTGGATCGCTGTTGAACGATATCTTCTAAAACACCGGAAGCATTAGAAGACCTTCTCCCTTGAATATTTTGACTGTCGCGCTGCTCTCCCGCCCATTCGAACGATTCGAGAATCGTTCGAACTTCAGATCTGCTGACAACCGGTGCCGCGTAAGTTGACGCAATCGAACCAGTGTACTTCGACTTAAATTCTTCAAGATTCGCGCGCTTCCCTGAAATTCGTTCAAAATAGCGTTCAACATTTTCACGATCTGAAATTTGCGGCGTGACTAAAATATAAGGAATACTACTTTTTCTAAGTTCTGAAATAATGCCTGGAGAATGAAAACCACCTGTAACCAGCAAAGCGCGTTTAATTTTTTGAGTCTCTAAAATATTTTTTACATTCTCGAACATTTTCTGGTCACGTTCGTTTGCTGA
>CAYJMQ010000020.1:0-28902 GCA_964371555.1 uncultured bacterium
CCGGTTAGCATGAATGGCGCAATAGAGGAGTTGTTGGCTTGCATGGAATAAATCCTTGACATCACCATCAAAATTCGGCGAAAATTGAGTGTATGGTTAACGATCTTTGGGTCCACAGAGGGATTGAAGCCAAACTACAGTCGCTCATTAAACAAAGGGGGAGCGTTTTGTTGTTGGGACCTCGACAAACGGGAAAAACCTCGTTGTTGTCACGATTTAAGTTTGATATTGAAATTGAACTTCTTAGTCCCCGGCAAAGACTTCGTTATGAGAAAGATCCAGATTTGCTTGCGGATGAAGTAGCTGCTTATACACAGAAACTTAAAAAAAGACCTCTTGTTTTAATTGATGAAATTCAAAAAGTACCTGCGCTTCTGGATGTCATCCAGTTACTTTCAGATCAGAAAAAAGCGTCATTTTGGCTAACGGGCTCTTCGGCACGAAAACTCAAATTTCATGCTAAAGAAATCAATCTTCTACCAGGAAGGATTCGTCTTTTGCGACTGGACCCTCTCAATTTGTTAGAATTTTCTAAGATACCGCTTGAGGAATTGCTCTTGTTCGGTTCACTTCCAGCAATAATTTTAAATCAAGATAAAAGAGATCGATCTGAACTTTTGGCAACTTATGTCGAAACGTATCTGGAAGAGGAGGTCAGAAAGGAAGCATTGGTTCGACAACTCGATCAGTTTATGCGTTTTTTGGAGTTGGCAGCAATTGATTCAGGAAAAATTACGAACTATTCTAAAATTTCGCAACAACTTGGCGTGGCGCACACAACCATTGCCTCCCATTACCAAATTCTTGAAGATTGCCTCATTGTGGAACGAATTAATCCCATCACCAAAAGCGTGACCAGAAAAAAACTGACACACTCTCCTCGTTTTCTTTTCTTTGATTTAGGGGTACGTCGGTTTGCTGGGGGTGAGGGTGAAAAATTGAATCCCGAAAGAATGGGGGAATTGTTTGAACAATGGGTAGGATTAGAACTCATCAGAGCTTCGCGATCTCGATTGCATACTAAATTGCGCTTTTGGCGAGATCCCGATGGACCTGAAGTAGATTGGGTGTTTGAACATGAAAGAAAATGGATTCCCTTTGAAGTAAAATGGGTTGAAAATCCAACACCAAGGCTAAGTCATCATCTTGAGGTTTTTATCAAGGAATATTCCTCGTTTGCATCGAAAGGATATGTGATTTGTCGAGCTCCCAGACGTTACAAGCTGAGTTCAAAAGTTGAAGCTATTCCATGGCAAGACCTTCATGAGGTACTGCCCATCTAAAAAGTACCGGTAAAAGAGGGGGTGTAAATTTCGATCAGTCTTACGCCTTGAGCATTGCGACAATCCGGTTAAGTTCGCTCTCGCCAAAGTATTCAAGTTCAATCTTCCCTCTTTTTTCTCTGTGAACAATACGAACTTTTGCTTTAAAATGTTGAGAGAGCTCCTGTTCTAAAGTTGCAATATAGGGATCCGTCGTCCCTCTTTCATGAGCATTAACCTGATAGACCTTTGATCTGGCCAATCCCTCAACCTGCCGCACAGAAAGCCCTTTTTCAACGACGAGTCTTGCAACGTCCTCTTGCTTTTCTTTATTTTCAATTGAAAGGAGAGCCCTTGCATGACCGGCGCTGATTTTTCCATCCAGGATCAGGTCAATAATTGCCTTAGAAAGAGTCAAAAGCCTGAGGCTATTTGCAAGCGTTGATCTTTGTTTGCCTATTTTTTTTGCAACCTCTTCCTGAGTATAGTTATGCTCTTCAATAAGACCTTGGTAGGCAAGCGCTTCCTCAATCGGATTTAAATCTTCACGCTGAATATTTTCGATCAATGCTTCTTCTAGCGCACCTTGCGTCGTCGATTCCCGGACAATGACAGGGACCTGCATTAAGCCCGCTTTTTGAGCAGCCCTCCACCGTCTTTCTCCTGCAATCAACTCAAATTTAAACTCAGAAAGCCTTCTGACGAGAATCGGCTGGAGAATCCCTTTTTCGCGAATCGAATCTGCCAACTCCTGAAGTGTTCCATCATTAAACTTTTTGCGTGGCTGCGCCCTGTTTGGAACAATATTTTCTATGTCACAATAAAAATAGGTCTTTGGCGGCGTTGCCTCTTCGCTCAAAACTGAGGGATCCGGGATAAGAGATGCCATCCCCCTCCCAAGTGCCTTTTTCTTATCCATCTTTTTACCTCCCATATGTCCTACATAGACTAGACGCTTGTCTCTGATGGCTGGCGCCCTCTTTCTTTTTTCAATGTGTCGATCTTATCTTCTGGTTTATTCTCTGGTTCATTTTCTGGCAAAGAACTCTCATTTTTACTGATAATTTCTTTTGCCAAACTTAAGTAACTCATTGCCCCTTTCGAATTAACATCATAAAGGAGGATCGGCTTTCCATGACTTGGACATTCACTCAATTTCACATTTCTTGGAATAACTGATTTAAACACCCGATCCGAGAAATGCTCTCTGATCTCAGAAACCACCTGGTGACAGAGATTATTCCTCCCATCAAACATCGTTAATAAAATTCCCTCTTCTTTGAGTTCTGGATTAAGCCCCTTTCGTACCAAGCCGATAACTTTTAGAAGCTGGGTCAATCCCTCCATCGCATAGTACTCACATTGCATTGGAACCAAATACGACTGGGATGCCGTCAGCGCGTTCACTGTTAGAAGACCTAACGAAGGGGGGCAGTCGATGAGAATATAATCATAGCTATCATAAACATGTTTAATCGCCTGCTTGAGCCTTGTTTCACGTGCAATCGCATTTACAAGCTCAAGCTCAGCGCCAATCAAATCCTGGTTTGCGGGGACAATATCTAGTCCATCGAGCTCTGTTTTTCGGATCGTATTCGCAACCTCTTCCTCTTGCACCAAAACATTATAAATCGTTTTCGCCCCCTGAGCTTCCTTATTAATGCCAAGGCCGCTTCCAGCATTCCCCTGTGGATCTAAATCTATTAAAAGTGTTCTTTTCTCAGCTGCTGCCAGAGAAGCCCCCAAGTTTATAACTGTCGTCGTTTTTCCGACCCCCCCTTTTTGATTCGTCACCGAAATAACTTTTGCCATGAAGATTCTCTCAACTAAAAATAAAATGCTTTACACAACCTCATTCAGTTGTACCGAAGAGATTTTTTTTTGTAAATGAAAAAATAGACCGCACACTCATTTTCTAAGAAAATGGTTTGCAACCAACGTTCCACGTGGAACGTTTTATCCCGAACTAAATTTTTTAATCCCTATCATCAACGCTGTCATTGACCCTGGGGTCACACCAAAGGTTCGCATCGCCTGTCCAATAGATGTCGGTCTAAGTTTCGTAAGTCTCTCAACAACTTCTGCTGAAAGACCCGGGATTGCGCCAAAATCGATCCCCTCTGGTATCTCCATTTTTTCATCTTGAGCCTGCCTCTTGACCTCCTCAAGCTGTCGATCGATATATCCCTGGTACTTAATATTCATCTCAACCTGATAGACGACATCTCTCTTCGCCTCTTTTTCATAAAATCCCAACTCCCTTAGAAGTTTGTAGTTAACTTCGGGGCGGCGCAAAAACTTGTCTAGCGTTGTTGGTTGATCTATCTGCGTCAACCCTTTTTCTGCCAGTTTCTTATTGATCTCTTCAGTGGGTACTATTCTTTCTTTTTTTAGGTTTCCAAGTATCTCCTCAATTTTTTCTTTTTTTTGCACATATCTGTCGTAATCTCCATGATTCACAAGTCCAACTCGTCTCCCATGTTCTCTTAGCCTCAGGTCTGCATTATCTTCTCTTAGAAGAAGTCGATACTCGGCACGGGAGGTAAACATACGATACGGCTCCTGTGCCCCCTTCGTAATGAGGTCATCAATCAGCACTGCAATATAGGCTTCATGTCTTTTTAAAATCAGTGGCTCTTCGTTTCTTAATTTTAGCGCCGCATTAATTCCTGCCATTAGCCCCTGGGCAGCCGCCTCTTCATATCCTGTCGTTCCGTTAATCTGTCCAGCAAGAAATAAACCCTCAATTTTTTTTGTCTCAAGCGTTGGCCGTAGCTCTGTTGGAGAAATAAAATCGTACTCCACGGCATAGCCGTGTCGCATTATTTCCGCATTTTCCAGCCCAACGATCGTTTTTAGAAATTCAACTTGGGTATTCACGGGCAAACTTGTGGATATCCCATTCACATATATCTCGTGAGTATCCAAACCTTCGGGCTCAAGAAAGATCTGATGCCTTTGGCGCTCGGCAAAACGAACAACTTTATCTTCGATAGAAGGGCAATAGCGCGGACCAATTCCCTTAATGTTTCCACTATATATAGCTGATAAGTGGAGATCACGGCGAATGATCTCGTGCGTCTTTTCATTCGTGTAGGTAATATGGCATGGAACTTGTTTTTGAGTAATGCTCTCGGTTGAGAAAGAGATGGGATCTGGATACTCATCGCCAAATTGAGGAGTAAGCTGGCTAAAGTCGATCGTGTTCGCATTTAGACGGGGCGGGGTTCCTGTTTTTAGCCTCCCCATTTCAAAACCAATATCTTTAAAACAGTTGGAAAGTCCAATAGATGGCAAATCTCCGGCCCTCCCGGCAGGGTAGTTCAAACTTCCGATATGGATTGTCCCTCCCAAGAATGTCCCCGTCGTTACAACGACACACTCTGTTCCAAAGACCTCGCCAATTTGAGTAGTTACGCTTTTTACTTTCCCATTTTCAATTTCAATTGATTCAATAGACCCTTGTTTTAACGCCAGATTTTCTTGTGCTTCCACAATTTTCTTGAGACGTTTCGCATAAAGCACTTTGTCAGCTTGTGCCCGAGATGCTTGTACGGCGGGGCCCTTGCTCGTATTAAGCTTTCGGAACTGAATGCCTGTTGCGTCGATGTTTTTGGCCATTTCGCCCCCCAGAGCATCGATTTCCTTAACCAAATGCCCCTTTCCAATCCCACCAATCGCAGGATTACAAGACATCCATCCGACACGATCGAGGTTCATTGTAAGAAGGAGAGTCTGAATACCCATTCGCGCAGAGGCAAGCGCAGCCTCAATGCCGGCATGACCAGCGCCGATGACAATGACATCATATTTTTTCATTTACTTCCCAATGCAAAATGAGCTAAAAAGCTTGTCGTAAATATCATCTGTTGTAATTTTTCCAATGATCGCTTCCAGCTCATTAACCGCTTCTCTTAGCTCAAGAGCCATAAACTCCAGTGGGCGACGGTCCCCAAGCCCTTCTTGATAGGCATCCAGATATTTTACTGCCTTCTCAAGAGAAAGCTTGTGCCTCGATTTCGTCAAAAAAACAGTGTCCGAGTTTGCTTGAGCTCCCAATAGCTCTTCATAAACTGTATCCAAAAGCTTTTCAATCCCAGATCTCGAAAGGGCAGAAACATGCCGAATGACCGGAAACAAATCCTCCTTAATAAAGACTTCTTCGATCTTCCATTTTTCGCCCAAATCAATTTTATTTAAAACCAAAATCTTCTTTTTTGATGCGACAAGGTCTATCAGCATTCGATCCTCTTCGGAAAAATCTTCGCTCACATCTAACACCAAAAGAACCAAATCGGCTGTCTTGATTTTTTCAAGCGCTTTATCAATCCCTATATTTTCCACAACATTCTCTGTTTTTCGAATCCCCGCTGTATCGATCAAGCGAACAGCTATTCCTCTATAGACAAATTCTTCCTCAACCGTATCACGCGTTGTCCCCGGCACAGATGTTACTATCGCCCGATCTATATTAAGACAGGCGTTAAACAAAGAAGACTTTCCAACATTTGGACGTCCAACAATTGCAACGCTCGCACCCTGGGAAAGAAGCCTTCCATCATTATATGTTGCCAATATTTTCTTAATTTTTTCACGGACTGGCTGCAATTTTTTGTGCATTTCGCTATTCGAAAAAACTTCGATGTCCTCAGAAGAAAAATCGATGGCTGCCTCCGTGTGGACGAGCATTTCAAGAAGCCCTTCCCGAATCTGGCCGATCTCCTTTGAAAATGCCCCCCTGAGGTATTGGTTTGCAACTCGAACAGCCTGACGACTCTTTGCGAAAATTAAATCTGAAACCGCCTCTGCCTGGGCCAAATCGATTTTGCCGTTCATAAAGGCACGAAATGTAAATTCTCCGGGCTGTGCGAACCTTGCCCCCCTTTTTATAATGAGTCCCAAAATTTCATTAAGAATGACTGGGTTTCCATGCGCGTGAATTTCTATGAGATCGTCACCTGTATAGGAAGCCCCCCTTGGCATCCAGACAGCAAGAACATCATCGAGGATTTCTTTATCCTCGCAAATAGACCCGTGAACCATTTTGTGGGGATCGAAAGAAAATTTCTGGCTGTTTTTCCTGTGAGGGACAAAGATTTCTTGAATAATGCCCAGCGTCCTGTCGCCACTGACGCGCACAATGCCAATCGCCCCATGTCCTTTTGGGGTTGAAACTGCAGTTATGGTGTCTGACAAATTCATTTTGCGTGAACCCTGCGGGGGATTATAAGCCTTGCTTTGCAAAATCCCGATTTACAACATACTGTGAGGCAATCTGCAAGAGTGTGCTTACCAAGATATAGAGCACAAGCCCTGAGGGGAGGGCGATCATAAAGAAGCTAAAGACAATCGGCATAAGCATCATCATCCGCTGCTGTGCGGGATCAATGCTGGTTGTCGGTGTCATTTTTTGCTGAATAAACATCGCAACCCCCATAAGAACAGGGGTGATATAAAGCGGGTCTTTCGTCGATAAATCTTTAATCCAGCCAAAAAATGGAGCCTGATAGAGCTCGATAGCATTGTAAAGCAGTCGATAGAGGGCGAAAAAGATCGGCATCTGAAAAAGAAGCGGCAGACATCCCCCGAGTGGATTGACTTTGTTGGCTTTCATAAGATCCATAACTTCTTTATTCATCCGCTGTCTGTCATCCTTGTGTTTTTCTTTAATTTTTGCGATTTGCGGTTGTATTCGCTGCATCTCCCGCATTGCCTTGAGGCTCTTCTTTGTAAGCGGATGAAATAAAACCCGAACCAAAAGAGTTAAAAGAAGAATTGCGACACCATAGTTACGACAGAATTTGTAGAAAAAATTCATAATGAAAAGGAGCGGAATGCATAGAAACGAAACAATGCCAAAATCGACGGCCTCATCGAAGCCCGGCTCTACAGCCCTTAAAAGCTTTACCTCTTTTGGGCCTATATAACCGGAAAATGACATTTCAAAAAAATCAGCCCCTGCTTCTTTGTAGAAAGGGAACTGAAATTCGATTGCCCCGCTCCCAGGGAGAGGGGATGAAATCAGAAGATATGGCTTCACTTTCGAACGATTGACCAGCGCAGAAATAAAGTAACGATTTTCAATACCCCCCCACTGAATCGTATTTTTTATCTCCTTGTCTTCTTTTAGGTCCGAAACCTTCTGCCGATGTGTTTTCCCGGGCAATCGATAGATAAAATTTCTGACATCCGCATAGGCGGCAAAGAGGATGTTTGTTTTTTCATCGGTTGGTATCCCCTCCGAAAAACCGATGAAGACTTCTCCTTTCATCAGGGACTGGGGGGCCCAGATTCTCGTCGTATGCGAAAATTCGTATGACTCCTTTTTGAAAAGATATGTCCTTTCTATTTTGGTTCCTTTTCGTTCATAGACAAACCTGACCGTATCCTCTGTTTGAGATTTAAGCTGATACTGTGCGCCTTCCAGATTGTCCAAATTCGGATCCGAAAACGACATGGAGAGGGGATATTGGGCACGGTCTCCCGGGACTACCATTTCGACCCAATTTCCGTTTTCAACTTTATCTTTATATTTCTTAAGCCTCCATCGCTTTAACGCCCCCCCCCGTGTTGAAAAAACAGCCTCAAAAAGATCGGTGTTCACCAAAACATCTTTTTCGGAAACAGTTGACTCGGAAACAGCGGGAATCGCCCGCTTGTCAAAAGGGGGCTTGGCAATTTTAGAGACCTTTTCTGTTGTTTCACTTGTTTCGGCGGGGGGAGCAGGCTGATCGGAGCGCGGGATTTTTTTGAAGAAGACAATTTGCCAGACCAAAAGGATAGCCAAACAGAGAACAATCGCCAAAAAAGCCCTTTTTTCAAGTTGATCCATAAAATTTCAATTCAGGGAACCGGGTCCCACCCCCCGGGATTCCAGCGATGACAGCGGCTCAGCCGCAGCGCCGCATAGAAAAATCCCCGCATAACGCCATGATTTTCAACTGCCCCTTTTGCATACGCCGAGCAGCTCGGAAAAAAACGACAGCTATTGGGCAGAAGAATCGCTGCGGTTCGTTGATAAACGACGATGAATAAGATCGCGGTTTTTTTCATAGAACTCTCTCATCTCCTCCCCGATCATTTTCGGCTTTAATGGCCCGCTATTTTTTTTTGCAATAAAAACAATGTCGTGACTTGGAAGATCTTCTAATGTTTCTGTATGATAGCTGCGAAAATATTCCCGAAGCCTCCTTTTGATTGCATTCCTCTTTGTAGCCTGCCCGACTTTTCGCGTTATAATTGTCCCCATCCGATTCTCACTTCTCCCATTTTGGAGAAAAAAGAGAATAAAGCTCTTAGTCTCCCTGCGCAAGCCCCCCTGAAGAACCAGCTCAAACTCTTCCGATCTCAAAATTCTTTGGGATTTTTTAAATCGAAACGATCTCACATGAGACATCGCTTTATTTTGTTGGGATTTGCGGGGTAAGAACATGGCGTCCTTTTGCGCGTCGTCTTCTAAGTACGTTCCTTCCCCCTGGGGAAGAAGCCCGTTCTAAAAAACCGTGTGTTCTTTTCCGTCGGCGATTCTTGGGTTGATACGTTCTCTTCATAAAATTTTCGCAATCTTGAACATATTTTCCGTCGTTTGTCAATTTTTACCTTGTAATGAATTTTTCTTTTTGTTAGTTTTTGCTATCAATTTGATGGACATTCGCTAAATAGGTATTGTGTAAAAAGAGACAAAAGGCATGCAGCATCTTTGGGAACAGGTTCTTAATAATATCCGGGAAAACATCACGCCGCAAAGCTACAAAAACTGGATAGAGCCAACCAAGATGCTCTCTCTCTCTGAAACAATCATTGAAATTGGAGTCCCTAATCCATTCTACGAATCGTGGTTCCAGGAAAATTATCTGTCGATGATCAAAGATACGATGAAAAAGATCACGAGCCGGAACTATGACATTGTATTTAAAGTGGGCGCCGTGCCCGAACCCCTGGAAAAAACGGTTGCTGAAGCTTCTTCCCCCCTCGAAACGAAAGAACCGATCGCGGCTCCGCTGGTTGTTCAGCCCCCCCAGCAACGGTGGACTGGAGATATTTTAAATCCCAAATATACTTTTGAAAATTTTGTTGTGGGGGCCAGCAATCAGTTTGCTCACGCTGCCGCTTATGCGGCCTCGGAACAGCCGGCGAGAAGCTATAATCCCCTTTTTTTGTTTGGCGGTGTCGGCCTTGGCAAGACACACCTTTTAAATGCCATTGGCAACCATATTTTGAAAAAGAATCCAGCCCAGCATGTTTGTTATATTTCATCTGAGCGTTTTATGAACGAGCTTATTAACTGTTTGCGGTATGAAAAAATGGAGTCTTTTCGCAAGAAATATCGTGACAGCATAGATGTGCTTTTGATGGATGATATCCAGTTCCTGGCTGGAAAGGATCGAACCCAGGAAGAGTTTTTTCATACCTTCAATACCCTTCACAGCTCCCGGAAACAGATTGTGGTAACGAGCGACAAGTTCCCAAAAGAGATTGAGGGGCTCGAAGATCGGCTGAGAACCCGTTTCGAGTGGGGGCTCATTGCGGACCTTCAGCCCCCTGAAATGGAAACCCGTATAGCCATACTTCAAAATAAGGCTGAAAGTGACGACATCTATCTCCCGGATGATGTGGCGAGATATCTGGCAACCCATATTAAATCAAATGTGCGGGAGCTCGAAGGTTCGCTCATCCGCCTCGGTGCGTTCGCTTCACTGACAGGGATGGAAATAAGCGTAGACCTTGCGCGGGAGGTTCTAAAAAATTTGCTTGTGCAAAAGGATGTTTCTATTTCTCCTGAACATATCCAAAAAAGTGTCGCAAACTTCTATAACGTCAAGGTTTCTGATCTTAAATCAAAAGCAAAAGTGAAGACGCTATCACATCCACGTCAGGTGGCGATGTATTTTTGTAGAAAAAATACGCAGAAATCGTTCCCCGAAATTGGCAAGGTTTTTGGCGGAAAAGATCATTCAACAGTCATGCATGCCGTCCGAAAAATTACCAAGATGATAGAAGAAGATCCTGTTTTTAAAAAAGACATGGAGGCGCTGGAAAGAATTATCAGCAGTTAACATTTTGTTGATAACTATGTGCATAAACTTGTGGAATCGATGTGAATTTTCTGTGAATCATTTAGAAGCTCAAAAAAACACCCCCCCTCTATCAACATTCTATTCACATATAAAAACCTTTTTGTTTCAACTAGTTACGTTAGTTTCCCACAATAATCAAAAAGGCTACTTTCCACAGATAGCAAATATTTCTGTATACCTAATTGTGGATTTATTCCGAATCTTTTTAAGACATCTTATGAATCACTCAAAAAGATTTTTATTTTTTAGCGATGGTGCCACTTTTCATTTATTGAGAATGAAAAGAGAGTTTCTGCTGATGGGGACTGTGGATATCTTGAGGAAGGGGTTGTTTATAGCGGTGGATGAATTTCCTTATTCACAGAGACCGCCTTTTTATCCCCGCTTTTATCCCCGTTTTATCCACATACGTTCATACTTTGATTTCAATAGGTTAGCTGTGTTATGAACAAATTCACAGGCACTACTATTACTACTATATATATTCTTTATATAATATTAGAGATACAGAAGATATGTAAAGATGTGGATAGAAAGATTTCTCTGGGGCAATGCAGTATCGTTGAAAGAAGGAGAGCAGCATGAACTTTACAATTGAAAAAGATGATATTTTGACAGGACTTGCGCGAGCTCAAAGTATTGTCGAAAGAAGAACGGCAATGCCTATTCTGGCAAATGTTCTATTAGAAGCGAAAAAGGGAGAGCTGATTATTACCGCAACCGATTTGGAAGTTGGGATACGGGGATCTCATCCGTCAGTGGTTGAAAAGGAGGGGGGCATTACACTTCCTGCGAAAAACCTGTTTGAAATCGTAAAAGAGCTTCCAAGAGGAAAAATTTCCTTTCAAAAAAAGGAAAATTTTTGGATTCAGATCGCTTCCGGAAAAGCGCTTTTTAATATTGTGGGTCTTTCTCCGGAAGATTATCCATCTCTTCCAAATCATAAGGACAGGAAATTTTACGATATAAATTCGCAGCTCCTCAAAGAGATGATCGAGAAGACAATTTTTTCTGTTTCCAATGATGAAACGCGCTATCATCTCAATGGCATTTTCTTTGAAAAATACGAGAAAGATGGGAATCGGATGCGTATGGTTGCGACCGATGGCCACCGCCTGAGTTTAATTGATAAAATATTCGATTTTTCGAATGAACTTACATTTACACGGGGGGTAATTATCCCTAAAAAAGGGATGGCGGAGATCAGAAAACTGCTCGAAGAAGAAGAGGGAACATACCAGATTGGTTTTGATACCAATAATGTGATTATAAGAAAAGAGAATGTGGTGCTTTTTATCAGACTGATCGAAGGTGAGTATCCAGATTATCAGCAGGTGATCCCGGCTGGGAATAAGAAAAAAATAGTCGTAAACCGGGATAAATTTTTGGGCTCTCTCAGGCGAATTTCACTATTGGCCAATGAACGGTCAAAGGCGATTCGTCTTTCTGTGAAACCGAATGTTTTAGAAATATCGACGAATAATCCAGAAGTGGGAGAAGCAAAGGAAGAAATAGACATTTCTTATGATGGGCAGGCAATAGAGACGGCATTTAATGCGCGGTATTTCATGGATATTTTAAACGCGATGCAAAGCAAAGAGGTGATATTAGAGCTTGATGATAAACTGAGCCCGGGGGTTATTCGGCCGACCGAAGACAGTGAGTATTTCTGTGTTGTGATGCCGATGAGGATCTAGATGGGATGCGCCTATCCCAGCTAGAGATCTCCAATTTTAGAAATTATGCCTGCGCAGAATTTGAATTTGATCTGCATGCCAATGTCATTTATGGCAGAAATGGAGGGGGCAAAACAAATATTTTAGAGGCAATTTTTCTTCTCGGCACGCTCCACTCATTTCGTTCCAATGACCAGAAAAGCCTAATTCAGACAGGGAAGGAAGAAGCAAGAATTAAAGGGAAGATAGAGCATCAGGGAATCGAAAAAAATCTTGGCGTATTTATTACGGCAGCTGGAAAAAAAGCGAGTTTAAACGATAAACTGATCAAAAAGGCATCAGGTTATCTTGGGGTATTTTACACAGTCTCATTTAACCCACTCGACATGCAGATATTGCAGGGAGGGCCGCACGGCCGACGCCAATGCATCGATCGGATGCTCTTTAATTTTGATCCACTTTATGGGAATGAGTTAATGCGCTATTACCGGATGCTTCTCCAAAGGAATGCAGCCCTGAAATCAGGCGCTTGGGGGATGGTTCAACTCTGGTGGGAGAAGCTACATAAATTGGCGGCAAAAATTATTTTTAAACGCTTGCAATTTATACAGAAATTAACTAGGCTCACCTCTAGTCAATATCGGGCAATTGCAGGTATGGATGTGGATGTGGATATTCAGTACCACACAAATGTTTTTCTTAGTAATTCCAATAATGTAACAGAAGAGGACCTGTCGATTTTATTAGAGCAACAGCAAAAAAATCTTTGTCAGGAAGAGCGGCGGTTAAAACGGAGCCTTGTGGGGCCGCATCGGGACGATTTTTCTATAATGGTTAATGGAAATGACTTGAGAAAATTGGGATCTCAGGGTGAACAACGGACCGCAATATTGGCTATCAAACTTTCGGAGCTCGAGGCGCTTGAGGCGGAGACGGGTTTTCGGGCAGTGGTTCTTCTTGATGATATTGCCTCTGAGCTTGATGAGGCCAGGCGACGACATCTCTTTGAATTGCTTGATGAAAATGAAACGCAGATTTTTGTGACAACGACAGACCAAAAGACGGCTCTTTTGCCAAGAAGGAAGGCGCGGTTTTTCCATATTCAGGAGGGGCAGCTCAAGGGAGAATGATTCGGGGGGATATGACTAAATCTGATGTTATTGATAAAACAAGTTCGGCTTATGATGCCAGGAAAATCAAGGTCTTAGCTGGGCTTGAAGCTGTCCGGAAGAGACCGGCAATGTATATTGGAGATGTTTCAACAAGGGGACTCCATCATCTGGTTTCAGAGGTTGTGGATAACTCTGTGGATGAAGCTCTCGCCGGTTACTGCAGCAATATTAATGTGGCTATTCATGTCGACAATAGCGTAACGGTGGAAGACGATGGTCGGGGTATTCCAGTTGATATACATGAGACGGAAAAGAGACCGGCGGCTGAAGTTGTTATGACAATGCTTCATGCGGGGGGGAAGTTTGATGATAGCGCGTATAAGGTTTCCGGGGGGCTTCATGGAGTCGGCGTTTCAGTCGTCAATGCACTGTCAGAAAAACTGATTCTGGAAATACGCCGGGATGGCAAAGTCTATACGCAGACCTACGAACGTGGGAAGCCGGTAACACCTCTTAAAGAAACGGGGACGACAAAAAAGAGGGGGACAACAGTTACTTTCAAACCAGATGCTGAAATATTTGAACTGTTAGAGTTTAACTATGAAACGCTCTGTCAAAGGCTTAGGGAACTCTCTTTTTTAAACCGTGGGTTAAAAATAATCATTGAAGATGAAAGAACGGATGAAAAACAGGAGTTCTATTATGAGGGGGGGATTGAGTCGTTTGTTGAATTTTTAGGCAAGAAGCGAAAACCCCTACATGATAAGCCGATTTATTTCTCTTCGAAAAAAGACAAAATCGAAGTTGAAGGGGCTTTTCAATACAACGACAGTTTTAACGAAACAATGTACTCTTTTGCAAACAACATTAACACTATTGAAGGGGGGACTCATCTTGTTGGCTTTAAAACAGCCCTGACGAGGACAATTAATGCGGCTGCCGAAAGATGGGGGCTTTTAAAAGACATTCCAGGGGGGCTGACCGGAGATGATGTGCGGGAAGGGCTGGTTGCTGTTATTTCGGTGAAAATATCACAGCCTCAATTTGAGGGGCAGACAAAGACGAAGCTTGGGAATAGTGACGTGAAGGGGTTGGTTTCAACGGTTACGTACGACAAGCTGACGGCATTTTTTGAAGAAAATCCAACTCTGACAAAAGTCATCGCGCAAAAAGCGGTGATGGGGGCGCAGGCGCGGATGGCGGCCAGAAAGGCGAGGGATCTGACGCGGCGCAAGAGCGCGCTAGATCTCGGAGGACTTCCGGGAAAGATGGCCGACTGCCAGGAGCGCGATCCGGCATTGAGTGAGTTGTTTATTGTGGAAGGCGACTCCGCGGGTGGGTGTTTTTCAGGGGAAACAAAAGTTGCTTTGGCAGATGGACGTGATTTGTCGTTCAGGAAAATTATTGAAGAGCAGAGAGCAGGCAAAAAACACTATTGTTATACCATTTCTAAGAGCGGTTCGATTGAAATTGGAGAAATTATTAATCCACGTCTTACAAGAAAAAATACAGATGTTATTAAAATCACCTTGGATAACAATGAAGAAATCGTTTGCACTCCAGATCATCGCTTTATGCTATCTGATGGGACATACAAAGAAGCGAGGTGCCTGACAAAACAGGATTCCTTAATGCCCCTTTATCGCCAGCTTTCTAAATTAGGAAAGAGAATTACGATTTCTGGAACATATTATCATAAGGCGTTATCAGCACTTCGTAAAATTTATGACCAAAAGGGAATTGTCGATTTAAAAGAATATGAACAGTTAAGAGAGATTACAAATAATAAAGCGCTTCTCAAAAGTGAGACAATCTTATCTCGTTTCTTCGATGATGACAGGGAGAGGCTTTGTTTGACTGTTCAAAGCTACAACCACAAGATAAAAAAAATAGAGAAAATGACAGAAAAGATGGATGTCTATGATTTGGAAGTCCCCGACACACACAATTTTGCACTCTCATCTGGAGTTTTCGTCCATAACAGCGCCAAACAAGGCCGGGATCGGAAGAACCAGGCAGTATTGCCGCTGAAAGGAAAAATCCTGAATGTTGAAAAGGCGCGGTTTGATAAAATGCTCAGTTCTGAAGAAATAAGGATTTTAATTACAGCGCTTGGGACTGGGATTGGCGCGGAGGAGTTTGATGTTAGCAAGGCAAGATATCATCGTCTTGTGATCATGAGCGTCGATGCTGATGAACATGTTTTTATTAGAGACAAAAAAGGGACTCGCATGGTTAAAATAGGAGACTTTATTGACAGTCATATCGATAGCGAATCACTTGGAGAGGTGCTTTGCTTTGATCTGAATAACCATCAATCTTGTTTTCGCCAAATTCAGAGCATCATTCGGCACCCAATTGAGGAAGATTTATTTGAAATTCAAACTGCGTATGGGCGATCAGTCAAAATTACATCCAGTCACAGTGTGTTTGTTCATGAAAATGGGGCCGTCCGACTTAAGCGGGGAGATGAATTGAAAATTGGAGATTTGGTTGTGGCGCCTCGAAAAATAAAGCTACCGGAGGGGACACAAAAAGAGATTGATTTACTGAGCGAATTACACGCCGTGCCTGAAGCGGCGGAACAAGTTTGGGTGCGCGGCCCCGCTGTTGAAGAATGGTTTAAACAGCGCATTTTGAAAGAACACGAAAATGTTAAGTCATATGTTCGTCTGTCTGCGCTGGAGGAGGAAGACTTAACCTGGTTTGGTGATCGCAAAGATTTAGAATTAACACCTGAACATTACGGAAAGCTTGGAATGGGACGGAACTTAAAAGTTTCAGCCGAGCTTGCTCTGTTGCTTGGTTTTTATCTCGCCGAAGGCTCTTGTTCAGACCGAAATGGAATTAGGTTTGCGATTGGATCTGGGAACAGGAAGTTTTTGCCGGAGATGACCAGGGCAGTGGAAAAGGTTTTTGGTTTGCCCCCGAAATCTTATGAGTTTTATGAAAATGCAGGAGAACTAAAGCTTGTAAACCGTGTTGCGGCATTGGTTTGGCAGCACATTTTTGGTTTCTGTCATGCTGATTCACTAACCAAACAAATACCAGAACTTATTTTCAATATTTCCGAAGACCTGCGGCTCGAATTTTTGCGCGGCTATTTCCTGGGTGATGGTACGATATCAGCTAGAAACATCCGCTTTGCCACTTCATCCCGGGAAATTGCAAGTGGTTTAATGTATTTGTGTTCTTCTTTCGGCATCATTTCTTCTTTGGCTTTCCGTCTGCCAGATCATGTTGTCAGAAATATAAGAGGGCGTCCCTGTGAAACGAAAAATCCACATTGGACGGTTTCTATTTCTGCAAAGGAGGAATTGATAAAGCTTAGAAGGGTATGGAAAGATCATGCCAACGCACTTCAAATGGAAAAAACCATTTCCAGTTCGAAACCAAGCGTCAACAGAAAGTTCAGATTGCTTCAGGGGGACATGGTTGCCTTGCCAATAAAGACGATTACGAAAGTAAAATCAACAAATGGCCAGGTTTATGATTTTTCTGTTGCGAGAGACGAAAATTTTATTGCTGGAATGGGGGGGATTTGCTGTCACAACACAGATGCTGACGTGGATGGCGCTCACATCAGAACACTCCTTTTGACTTTCTTCTATCGTCAGATGCCGCAGGTTATCGAGAGAGGCTATCTCTATATTGCGCAGCCTCCTCTTTACAAAGTTAAAAAAGGAAAAATAGAAAAATATTTAAAGAACGAGAGAGAGCTTGAAAGTTTTCTTCTCGATACCTGCCTTGAGAGCATTCAGGTAAAAAAGAAGGGGAAGGCAATCCCCACGGCAATACTCAAAGAGGTCATTCAAAAAGCGAATGAGTTTTTTAAAACCGCAGAGAAACTCTCCAAAAAGAGAGAGCAGTTGATTCTTAGGGAGATTCTGATCAATCCGAAATGGAAAGAAGCGATCTTAAAAGACAAAAAAGCGTTGGACGATCAACTGGACGACCTGAAAAAAAGGCTCTTAAAAGAAAAAAAACTTTCCACCTTTGACTATGAAATTGAGAAGGACGAGGAGCATGGTGAAAACAAAGCGGTCATTACTTCGGTGAGAGAAGGGATCAAAAAGCATTTTGAAATCAACCACCAGCTTTTGACATCCCCGGAAATAGAGGGGCCGCGCAAGCTTGCGCGATCGTTTGAAAATTTAGGAGAAGCACCGTGGGGAGTTGTTTCCGGGGAGAAAGAGGTAGAGGTAAAGGAATTGGAAGAGCTTGTAAAAGTCATTTTTGACGCAGGAAAGCAGGGAAGTTATATTCAGCGATATAAAGGACTTGGAGAGATGAATCCCGAACAGCTTTGGGAAACAACCATGGATCCCAAACACAGAATCCTCCTTCAGGTGCGCGTCGAGGATGCTGTTGCGGCAGACAATATATTTGTTCTCCTGATGGGGGATGAGGTTGAGCAGCGGCGACTTTTTATCGAAGAGAACGCGCTGAAAGTAAAGAACCTGGATATATAGATATGAAGTCGGTCGTCTTGGGCATTGGGCACTATGTCCCTCCAAAAATTGTAACGAATGCTGATTTGGAAAAGCTGATGGAGACATCTGATGAATGGATTCAGCAGCGCTCTGGTATCAAAGAGCGTCGGTATGTTGAAGAAGGAATGGGAAATACCGAGATGGCAGCTGAAGCAACACGAATGGCGCTGGAAAGGGCAAGATTAGACGTCAAAGAAATTGACCTTTTAATCTTGGCGACACTTAGCCCGGACCATACCTTTCCGGGAACCGGTTGTTTTGTGCAGGAAAAATTAGGGCTTGGCGGGATTCCGGCAATTGATATTCGTCAACAATGCAGCGGTTTTATCTATGGAATTTCCATTGCGGATCAGTTCATTCGGGCAGGCACGTATAGAACCGTTCTTGTGATTGGAACCGAGGTGCAGTCGACGGGGCTCGACTTTTCAACACGGGGTCGCGATGTTACCGTTTTATTTGGCGATGGAGCTGGGGCAGCCCTGATACAGGCGGCCCCGGCGTCCGAAAATCGGGGCATTCTTTCAACACATCTTCATGCCGACGGACGCTACGCAAAAGAACTTTGGGTAGAGGGGCCATCGAGCCGGGAGCATCCGAGGGTTTCCAAGAGAATGTTGGATGAAGGAACCTGGTATCCTCGCATGAATGGGAGAGCGGTTTTTACAATGGCCGTAAAAAAAATGCAGGAGGCGGTTCAGGAAGCGCTGGCAGCCAACGACATAAAAAATATTCAGGAGGTAGATCTTTTTGTTTTCCATCAGGCCAATCTCCGTATTGTGCAGGCCCTTTGCCAGGCGCTGGGAATTTCGATGGAAAAGACATATAACAACATTCATAAATATGGAAATACAACTGCGGCATCGATTCCGATTGCGCTGAGCGAGGCTGTTCAAGAGGGGCGGTTGAAGCAGAACGATCTTTTATGTGTCGCTGCGTTTGGGTCTGGCTTTACATGGGCCTCGGCATTAATTCGATGGTAAGAGAGTAAAAAATGACTGAGAAAGAGGAACAAAAGAAAGACAAGGAAGAACAAGGGGCATCTCAGCCCCCTGCAGGGATCCCCTTTGTAAGTATCGATGAGGAGATGAAAACCTCCTATCTCGATTATGCGATGAGTGTCATTGTTGGGAGGGCATTGCCGGATGTGAGGGACGGTTTAAAGCCGGTTCATCGCCGGGCGCTCTACGCAATGCACGATCTCAATAATTATTATGACAAGCCCTACAAAAAATCTGCGCGGGTTGTTGGGGATATTATTGGTAAATATCATCCGCATGGCGATGCGGCTGTCTATAGCACGATTGTGCGCCTGGCGCAGGACTTTTCGATGCGCTATCCATTGGTTGACGGGCAGGGGAATTTTGGATCTGTTGACGGCGATAATGCGGCGCACATGCGCTATACAGAAATCCGAATGGCAGCGATTACGTCGGAGCTTCTCGAAGATATTGATAAAGAGACAGTCGATTTTGTTCCTAACTACGACGGCTCACTCACGGAACCGACTGTTTTACCCGCAAAGATCCCAGCCCTTTTGATCAATGGTTCATCGGGTATTGCCGTAGGAATGGCAACCAATGTTCCCCCCCACAATCTGACAGAGGTTGTAAAAGGGTGCATCACGCTTATAGATAATCCGGATGTGACGATTGATGAGTTGATAAAAATTATTCCGGGTCCTGATTTTCCAACAGCGGGATTTATTTATGGAAAGGGGGGACTCAAAGAGGCGTACAGAGAAGGGCGTGGCATTATTCAGCTCCGCGCAAAAGCAGAAATTGAGCCGCTCAAAAAAGGGGATCGGGAGGCGATTATTGTTTCTGAACTCCCCTATCAGGTGAATAAGGCAAGGCTGATTGAGTCGATTTCAAACCTCGTTCGCGACAGAAAAATCGATGGAATTTCGGACATTCGAGATGAATCAAACAGGGATGGCATGAGAATCGTGCTTGAATTGAGAAAAGGGACGATTGGCGGGGTGATTTTGAACCGCCTCTATAAATTGACCCAGATGCAAGACTCCTTTGGCATCATTATGCTTGCGCTTGATAACTATGTGCCAAAGATTTTGAACTTAAAACAGATTTTGCAGCTGTTCATAAATCATCGGAAAGAAGTTGTTACGCGTCGCAGCAATTTTGAGCTGAAAAGGGCGGAAGAAAGGGCGCATGTCCTTGAGGGACTAAAGACGGCCATTGAAAATATAGATGAAATCGTTTCGTTGATTAAAAAAGCAAAAGAGCCTGGAGCGGCCAAAGAAGGGCTTATGAAAAAATTTGAGCTCTCAGAGATTCAGGCGCAGGCGGTTCTCGATTTAAAGCTTCAAAGACTCACAGGCCTGGAGCGCGAGAAGATCATCAAAGAATACCAGGAGACGCTGAATCGCATTAAAGAACTTAAAGCGATTCTTGCGAGCGAGAAACTTGTTTTCAATATTCTCAAAAAAGAACTTGAAGAGATTCTTAAAAAATATGGCGATGAGCGGCGCACAAAAATTATTGCCCGCGCTGAAGAAGAGACAATTGAAGATCTCATTGCGAAAGAAGATGTGATCGTCACAGTAACTCATTCGGGTTACATTAAACGACATCCGCTCGATGCCTATCGAGCCCAAAAACGAGGGGGAAAAGGGGTTCGGGGGATGGGAACCAAAGAAGAAGATTTTGTCATCAATTTATTTGCGGCGACGACACACAGCCACATTCTCTGCTTTACAAACATTGGAAAACTTTACTGGCTGCGTGTGCATCAGGTTCCTGAGTCGAGTCGGGCTGGGCGCGGAAAAGCGATTGTAAATCTCTTAAATCTGGCATCCCACGAGAAGGTGCGGGCGATTTTGCCTGTTGAAAAATTCGAAGAAGGGAAATTTGTTGTGATGGTAACGCGTAACGGAACAATTAAGAAAACAGGGCTCGAAGAATTCAGCAATCCGCGACCCGGGGGGATCAAGGCGATTAATATCAGAGATGGGGATGTTCTCGTTGGCGCCGCCCTTACAGATGGCAAGCAGGATATTTTTCTCTCGACGACTTCGGGGCTTTCCATTCGTTTCAATGAAGATCATGTGCGGTCGATGGGAAGAATTGCGAGCGGCGTCAGGGGAATTCGTCTGACAAAAGATGATCAGGTTGTTGGAATGGAAGTGATCGATCCAAAAGAAAAGGGGACAAAAATTCTTACGGTTACAGACAAAGGGTATGGAAAGAGAACAGATGCGGATGAATATCGCGCGCAATCGCGGGGCGGAAAAGGAATTATTACCATTAAGACGACAGATAAAAATGGCTCTGTGATCGGCATTACCAAGGCAAATGATGAGGCGGATATTATGATTATTACCGATCGCGGGCAGGTCATCCGTATGATGGCCAAAGGAATTTCGGTTTTGGGGAGAAATACACAGGGAGTCCGCCTGATTCGTGTGGAGGAGTCTGAGAAAGTGGTTGCTGTTGAGCCGGTGCTCGAAAGCGGGGAGGATGCAGCAAGCCCATTTCCAGAGGAAATTGGCCCGCAGTAAAAATGGACGAACAAAACCGAAAAGAGTACTTCCGGAAATACGGAATCATAACGGCATCAGTCGTTGAAATTGTGGCGCTGACCCTCGTTGGTTTCTTTGCCGGGAAATTTTTGGATGAAAAGCTGAATATCTCCCCCTATCTGATGACAGCAGGAGTTGTTTTTGGGTTTATCGGTGGAATCTATCGATTCTATCGATCTTCTCAGAGAATTTTAAAATGAAAGATGATCGTTTAAAATGGATTCATCAGGCAATGAACATCATTGCTCTCATCAGCGTATTGGCGAGTTTGATTTTTGGTTCTTTTGTGTTAACCCTCTCTGTCTTTTTGGGCTATCTCTTCATAAAGATCAATTTTTGGCTGCTCTGTCTGATCGTTTCTTCGATCTCAGATGCAGGTTCGAATGAACTTAAAAAGGGACGTCTGATCGCAGTTCTCATTGCAAAATATATTGGTCTCGTCGCCGGAGGCGCGGCTCTTCTCTATTTTTTCGATTTACACTTTATCGGACTGTTGATAGGAATGACGACCTTGACAATCGCTATCGGGATGCTAGCAATGAGGGAGATTTTTATATCAAAGGCTTAAGATATGGAACATGGTTTTACATGGTATCAGTTGCTGGGGCTTTCCAACGTCCCTCATTGGATCGTTGGCTCTCTTGTCGTCTTTACAATCCTGACCATTTTGTCTGTCGTTGTTTATATCGCCCTTAAAAAGAGAGGGGCATATCTGGTTCCCGAAAAAAGAGGGTCGCTTGTTCATTTTTTTGATCTGCTCATAGAGCGACTCCTTCAACTTTCCGAATCTGTGATGGGGGAGGAAGGGAAAAGATTTTTTCCGCTGATTGGGGCGCTTTTTATTTACATTCTGGTTTCAAACCTTTTGGGACTCATTCCCGGCTTTCTCCCCCCCACAGACAATTTAAATACCAATTTGGCCTGCGCGCTAACCGTTTTTGTTTTCTATAACTACCAGGGCTTTCGCGCGCATGGACTTAAATATTTAAAACATTTTATGGGGCCGGTTTGGTGGCTCGCTCCCATTATGGTGGTCATTGAGCTTGTCAGCCATCTGGTCCGACCGGTGTCACTCAGCGTCCGTCTTTTTGGAAATATTAATGGAGACCACCTGGTTTTGGGGATTTTTTCTGGCTTGATTCCGATTGGGATTCCCGTTATTTTCCTGTTTTTGGGACTTTTCGTTTCATTGGTTCAGGCATTTGTTTTTACGCTGTTATCGATGGTCTATATTTCATTGGCTACGGCTCATGAAGAACATTAAGGAGGAGGAAAATATATGTTACGAAAATTAATGCTTTCTGCACAAGGGGTTCTTTTCTCAGTTTTTGTCCCGGCATTTGCATGGGCGGAGACAGTGGAACAGGCGGGGGGAGCGGATGGAAATTCCAAGGTTGCGTTAGCCCTTGCGGCCGGATTTGGAATCGCGCTCGCGGCATTCGGTGGCGCTTTGGGTCAGGGGAGGGCAGCCTCCGCGGCGCTGGAGGGGATCGCCCGAAATCCCGGCGCGTCTGACAAGATCTTTGTTCCGATGATCATCGGTCTTGCGCTCATCGAATCACTTGTCATCTACGCCCTTGTGATTTCATTCATGCTTTTGGGGAAGTTGTAGCTAGTTTTTGTCGCGAAAAGCGACAAAAACTATCCTGAGCGCAGCGAAGGATCGTGTGAGCGAAAAGCACAAAAACTATCCTGAGCGCAGCGAAGGATCGTGTGATGTTTGCCGATAATTTTAGTAGCACCATGTATGGAAATTCCTTTTAAGAGGCAACTTGAGGCATTATCGAAAGAACCGACCTAATCCAGCGCCTTTTTCAAATATTCCCCTGTAAACGAAGATGGGATTTGGGCAATTTTCTCCGGTGTTCCTTCTGCGACGATGTGGCCGCCTTCTTCTCCGCCACCGGGACCTAAGTCGATGACATAATCGGCGGTCTTGATTACTTCCAGGTTGTGCTCGATGACAATAACCGTGTTCCCTAAATCGACCAGCTGATGAAGGACTTTTAGAAGTTTGTGAATATCGTCAAAATGAAGCCCGGTTGTCGGTTCGTCTAAAATAAAAAGGGTTTTTCCAGTTGTCCGTCGGCTGAGCTCCTTTGAGAGTTTTACACGCTGGGCTTCACCCCCCGAAAGGGTCGTTGCCTGTTGACCCAGCCGGACATATCCCATTCCGACATCAGAAAGAGACTGCAGTTTTCTTTTAATTTGAGGGATTCTATCGAAAAAGATGAGGGCTTCATCGACCGTCATCTCAAGGAGTTCAGCGATATTTTTTTCTTTATAGCGAACCTCGAGCGTCTCTCTATTGTATCGTTGTCCCTGACAGATATCGCATAAAATATACATGTGAGGAAGAAAGTGCATCTCCATTTTGACGAGCCCTCCCCCCATGCATGTTTCGCATCGCCCCCCCGGGACATTAAACGAATAGCGTCCACCAGCATAACCGCGAACTTTTGAGTCGGGGAGCTGCGCGAAAAAATCCCGGACATGAGAAAAAACGCCGGTGTAGGTCGCCGGATTCGACCTCGGGGTTCTTCCAATGGGGGATTGATCAATGTCTACAACCTGATCGAGGTATTCAACACCGAGCAGTTTTTCATAGTTTCCAACCTTATGGTTCAAACGATGAAGATGGTTCAGCAGGGCCGGGTAGAGCGTATCTATAATGAGAGAACTTTTTCCAGATCCCGAAACGCCGGTAATGCATGTAAACAGGCCAAGCGGAATTTTCACGGAAATGTTTTTGAGATTGTTTTCTGTTGCGCCGATAATTTCCAGAGATTTATCACCCGGGCATCTTCGTTCTTTGGGGACGGCTATTTTATTCTTATGACTCAGGTAAGCGGCTGTCAGCGAATCTTCATTTTTAAGGATTTGCTCGAGTGTTCCCTGGGCGACGATATTTCCACCGGCCGCCCCTGCGCCAGGCCCCATATCGATGATGTGATCGGCGTTTAAAATTGTTTCGGCATCATGTTCAACCACAAGAACGGTGTTTCCTCTGTCTCTCAAAGACTTTAAAGAATCGACCAGTTTTGCATTGTCTCTGGGGTGCAATCCGATGCTTGGCTCGTCAAGAATGTAGAGTACGCCCACGAGTGGCGAGCCGATTTGAGCGGCAAGGCGGATTCTTCTTCCTTCGCCCCCTGAAATAGTGAAAGAACGACGATCGAGAGTTAAGTAACCAACGCCCACGTTGATTAGAAATTTTAATCTTTCAGTGATCTCTTTTAGAATTTTTTCAGCAATTGCTTTTTCTCTTGTTGAGAAATCAAGGGAACGAAAAAAATGGTCAGCCTCAGTCAATGGGAGGCTGCAAATGTCTGATATCGATCGATCTTGAATGCGTACCGACAGCGCCTCTGGCTTTAGTCTTTTCCCCTCGCAAGCAGGGCAGGGTGTTTCTTCAATAAAAATTTTTACTTCATCAGGTTCTTCTTTAGATGTATCGATGAATACCTTTGTTACCTCTTCCCATTCCCGAAAAGGGGAGGCCAAGCCAACCCCGAGGCATTTCTGGCACGCCCCTATGGGACTATTAAATGAAAAAAGCCGCGGCTCTAATTCCGGAAAGCTGAGTTCGCAGTCGACACAGGCAAATTGGGCGCTGAAAAGTTTTTCTTCTCCGCTTGAGCGCTCAATTTTTACCATCCGATCTGAAAGCCTGAGGGCGGTCTCAACAGAGGAAGAGAGCCGTGATTCAATCCCTTCTTTTAAGACAACCCTGTCGATATAGACATCGATGTTATGCTTTTTATTTTTGTCGAGAGGGATCGATTCTGAGAGATCATAGATTTCCCCATCCGCTTTTATCCTTACGAAACCGCTTTGTCTCAGCTCATAGAGTTCTTTTTGATATTCCCCCTTTCGTCCGCGCACAATAGGGGCAAGAATGCCAATTTTTTCCCCGAGGGGGAGCCGTAAAACGCTTTCCACAATCTGTGGCGCGGATTGTGAAGAGATCTCTTTCTGACATCGGTAACAATGAGGGCGCCCCACGCGCGCAAAGAGAACGCGTAAATAGTCGTAAATTTCAGTAATGGTTCCTACCGTCGACCGTGGATTTCGTGAAATGCTCGCCTGTTCAATCGCGATTGTCGCTGAAAGGCCTTCAATGGCTTCTACCTCGGGCTTTTTCATCTGATCTAAAAATTGACGCGCATAAGATGAAAGGGATTCTACGTATCGTCTCTGCCCTTCCGCGTAGAGAGTGTCAAAGGCAATCGATGATTTTCCCGATCCACTGACCCCCGTGATAACGATAAATTTATCTCTCGGAATTTTAAAGTGGATGTTCTTCAGGTTATGTTCTTTGGCCCCTTTGACGGCAATATATGAATGATTCATAATCTATTGAGGGCATCTTCAACAAATGTCCTGATTTCCTGAAGCCTTGATTCTGAAGAAGCCTCGAATCTCAAAACCAGCATGGGCTGTGTGTTGGATGCGCGCACAAGCGCCCAACCATCCGGAAATTCAATGCGTACCCCATCGACATCTATAATGGGGAGCTGAGAGCGAAAATGTTCTTTTGCTCTTGCAACAATCTGGAATTTTTTTTCATCCGGGCAATCGACGCGAATTTCGGGAGTTGCAAAGGTTTTGGGGACATCTGAAAGAAGATCGCTGATAGATGAACCATGAGAGTTCGAAACGATTTCAATCAGTCTGCAGGCGGCATAGATGGCATCATCATATCCATAATAACGATCTGCGAAAAAGAGATGGCCGCTCATTTCTCCCGCAAGAAGCGCTTGTGACTCCTGCATCTTGGCTTTGATGAGCGAATGTCCCGTTTTCCACATCATCGGCTTCCCGCCTTGTTTTTCGATGTCGGAAAAAAGCCTTCGCGAACATTTCACTTCCGCAATAATCGTTCCTCCCGGATGATGTTTTAGAATTTCTCTGGAATAGAGAATCATCAGCTCATCCCCCCAGAGAATTTCACCGTTGGCTGCCACAACACCCAATCTATCCGCGTCTCCATCAAAGGCAATTCCAAGATCTGCTTTCTCTTCCCTCACTTTCCGAATAAGCGCTTCAAGGTTTTGGGGAACGGTCGGATCTGGATGGTGATTCGGAAATCTTCCATCCATATCGCAAAAAAGTTCAACGACATCGCAGCCCAATTTTCGAAATATCAACGGCGCAATGGGGCCAGCGGTTCCATTGCCGGCATCTACGACGATTTTTAAGGAGCGATGACAGGAAATTTGTTTTTCAATGAACTGAATATAAGGATTAATAATATTAAAAAGCGAAACATTTCCAAAAGAACCCCATATTTGCCGCGGTTTGTTTTCAATTCGTTTTCTTAAAGCCTGAATCTGATCGCCATACAGAGACTTTCTCTGAATACAGATTTTAAAACCATTGTAATCGCCGGGATTATGGCTCCCTGTAACTTCCACCCCATTTTCAAAACCAGAATCGAATAAGGAAAAATACATGAGGGGTGTTGGGCAAATTCCCAGTGAAATGACGTGAATGCCGCACCTTCGCAGCCCATGGATCAGCGCTTTTGTGTATTTTTCAGAGGTCAGGCGGCAGTCTCGTCCCACAGCAAGCGTTGTTTCCCCTTGTTCATGAAGCAAATAGCCGATGGCTTCTCCGAGAAGCCTTGCAAAATCAGTCGAAAAATCGATATCCGCAAGTCCACGGATGTCATATTCGCGGTAGATATTTGGATTGATAATCCCCGTCATATTTCCCCCCCTTTTTGTAAACATGGGCCCTTTTTGGAAAGTTGCGCGGCAAGCTTAATGGCCGCAACAAGGCTTGATGGATCTGCCTTTCCGCTGCCCGCAATGTCATAGGCGACGCCATGATCGACAGAGGTCCGGATAATCGGCAGACCCAGTGTTATATTTACAGCATGGAGAAAATTTCTTTGCTTAAAGGGGATGAGTCCCTGGTCATGGTATAGGGCAACCGTGGCATCGAATTTATTCCAGAGGGTCGCAAAGAAACTATCAGCAGGAAAAGGACCGTGAAGATCGAATTTATTTTTTCTTGCCCATCGAATGGCTGGAAGGAGAACCCTTTTTTCTTCTCCCCCCAAAAGGCCGCCATCACCCGCATGTGGATTCAGTCCCAACAACGCAACCCGGGGATTCTGAACGCCAAAGTAGTGAACGAGGCTGTTATGAACATTCAGGATTGTATGTTTCAATTTGTCTCTTGACAGTTCCGTTGAGACGGACTTAAGCGGGATATGTGTGGTTACGAGGGCAACCTTTTCTTTTTTCCCGACAAAGAACATCGTTTCGAAAAATCTTTTTTTGTAAAAGTTCTCGCACCGCGCTTTTAAATAGTCGGTATGACCCCTAAATTCGATGTCTTCATCCCGGCTGATTTTATTTTTGTCGACAGGGGAGGTTACCAGCGCCGCTATTTTTGTTTCAAGGCACCACTGTGTCGCAAGTTCCAGAGCGGCGTATGCGCTGTTTTCATAATGACGGTCTGGAAATAGGAACGAAATATCCTTTTTCAGATTTTTGAAGTATTTTTTCTCTCCAAAGATAATGGGGCGACAGTATTTGTATAGCAAAGGCCCTGAAAGAGCCTTTGCGGTTATTTCAGGGCCGATCCCGGAGGGGTCGCCCTGGGTGATGCCTATGAGAGGTAAGCTTGTCATACAAATGTCGATGAATCGTTATATTCAAGCATCATTTTTCTTTGGAACTGGGGGAACTGGGGGAACTGGGGGAACTGGGGGAAATAGGGGAAATGGGTTTGCGACTATTCCTTTGGAAATGAGCTCGCGGCTTAGGCCAAAGAATTTTGATATAAGCCGCTTCTTTTTTTGACTTAATCCAATTTTTTAAAATTCTTTTGAATTCCTTCTCATAGAGGGTCCGGTAAATGGAATCTTTCATGTCCTGATATGACTCAGGCTCTTCTTTTTGCACTTTCAGAAGTTCGATTAAATGGATGCCGACAGCTGTTTCGATCGGACGACTCAATTCGTTAATGCGGAGCCGCCTGACCGCTGTCTGCAGCTCTGGAATTAAATCTCTTTCAGAAACAAAGCCGAGATCCCCCCGGTTTTCTTTTTCAGACTCATCCACTGAATATCTTTGGACCAGTGTTTCAAAGGGGATTCCTTTTTGATGTTCTTTAAAGATCTTTTTGGCCAGCGCTAATTTTTTTTCTCTATCTTCTTTTGTAGTTATTGGTGTAGTTGTCTGGGTCTCTGTCGGAAAAAAGAGCTGTCTGATATGATAGCTTTTTTCTCCCCCTTTTCGTTTTACTTCCTGATAATAATAAGCGCGGATGTCTTCTTCTTTAATGGAGATCGCGGAGCGTATCTCTCTTTCAAGAAGGCGTTCCTGCTCTATGCTTTGTTCAATGTTTTTCCGATACTGGGCATAGCTGATCCCCTGCTGCTTTAAAAACTCTTTAAGATCTTTCTGGGTCAATCCCTGTTGGGATAGGATTGCATTGATTCGCTTTGTGACGTCTTCGGCCGCGGGGGTAAGATTGAGTTTTTTTGTAATCTGTTTGGTTAAGCGATCTTCAATGAGAAGACCAACCAATCTTCTTTCCGGAACGTCAGCCCCAACGCTCCTCTTAAAATCCTCGAAATCAGAAAGGGTGATAATCTCATCATTCACGATCGCAACAATGCGGTCGATAATTTTGGCGCGGACAGCGGGAGATTCCAGCCGTATAAGGAAGCAGATGAAGGAAATTATAACCTTATACTGCATCCTTATTTCTCCTATCACCCGTTCCT
>CAYJMQ010000021.1:0-28893 GCA_964371555.1 uncultured bacterium
ATAAGGATGAGTTGCTTTGTGGCTTTCGATCGAAAAATCAGAATCGACAACTTTAATGAAAATCCCGGTGATTTCCTGATCCGGATTTTTTCGAATAATGATGACAAGCTTCTTGCCGTCCTTTTTCGGAAATAAAGGATCCTCCAGACGATAGCCATCATAGTTTTGATCGCCACGCGAATAGAAAGAAGACGGACTCATAGATGGAAGTAATGCAATAGGGATTATCTTAGGATTAATCTCAATTCCTGTTGCTCCTAAAGACGATGAACTTTCTACAACTTGGAAAAATGGCGCCTCCTCCAAAAATTGAGGTTCTAATTTCCTTGCGGGTCCCCCTTCATTGAAAATGGAGGCTCTCTCATACCCTCTGTGAACGACCCAATCTGTTTCATGGGGGCGGTAGCCTTCTAAACGGATAACTTTGGGATTTTTGCCGCCACTCTCTTTAGGTAAAACCCGCCACTCCCCTAATCTTGGACGAACCTCGCGGGGAACGATGACTTTTATCCCAGCTCCCCCAACTGCCAAAGATGCCAAAGACAAAGCTGCAGATAACCCCATCTGAAGATATTCGGCGTCTTTATAATGCGCGTAACTCTGATATCCCATCAGCGGCGCCCCAATGCCTGCGGCCAGAAGCGGCGATATCATAGCGATCATTTTAAAACCCGCGGCCAAAGGCAAAATGGCAAGGGCGTTCAATCCCCACCGATTAAAGAAATTTTTAGAGGGGAAATCTCCCGTTTTTAAATAGTGGTCACCATATTCGGCGGATGTAAATAAACCTGAAATGACAGCCACAGCCAACGTCCCCTTGGGTCCTATGAAAAGGGTTGAGCCGGTCATAACAGTTGAAACAATACCCACTTGAACCAAAAGCGCTGACATACCCCGGCTTAAAAAGGGGTTCATCGTGGCAGGGGCGCCCGTCATGGTTGTCCACGCATCTTCCTTTTTAAATCCGAGCCTTATGGACTGTTCTTCTGTACGAAATTGATGCAGCAGCGCTTCCCGTTCACGCGCGTTTTCATAAAATTTAAGAATAAAATCTTTATCGCTATCGCCAAATTCTTCTTTTTGAAGTCGCTCTGAAATCGGTTCAAGTTCCGAATCTTTCCAGAATTTTCTTAAATCCTGATAAAGCGCCAAACAAAATGCTCTTTTGATCCCCGGAAAAATCCGGTTTACAGTCTCATAATATTTTTTCTGCCATGGTCTGGCATAACGCTCAAAATCTATCTCTCCGGAACCTGTAAGAGCCTCCAGCTGATCACTTTTCTTTTTTTCCTCTTGGATTCTTTTCCAGGAATTTTCAAGAATCGCCCTAAAATCGGGGTCTTCAATCTGAGAGACAAGTTTTTCAAAAGATTTTATATCATGAGTCCCTACTTCAAAAAGAATTTTTACCCTTTGTTTCCATTCCCTATAAACCGGAAACTCTCCAAAGATTTTATGAAGAGACTGATGTTCTTTGATAAGATCGTCATAATCTCTGCCTTGCCCTCTAATGAAAAGATCCTTTAATGTCTCAACCTGAGTCGGATCGTAAGATTCCTGAAATGCGATGATCTCCAAAATAAAATCATCGGCCAAAAAGCGCCGAAACGCCTCGAACCCTTCTTTTATGGCCGGCAAAAGCTCTTTTTCCGCCTCGCTGGCTCTCCATTCCAAAAATTCACCATATTCCCTCAAAAGCTCCTTTTCAGAAGAAGGCTGTTCTTTTGTTTGGGAAGAGATAAAAAGAGAAACGGCAAGGCTTTTTAAAAGAATATAGTCGGTCGCCTTTTCTTCTAAAGATGGGGGTCCAATGATTCGCCCATCCTCCTCTGCAAACACCTCCGGCAGGAAATTCGGAAAGCTACAAAATATGAATAAAATGATGATCAAACGCTTTGTCATTTGGATATCTTTATATAAGGCCTTGATTACGCATTACCTAAACAACCTGTCCTCTATGAATGATGCAAGCGTCATACCCCAATAAAAAAGAGATGCCAATTTAAAAAACATCATATATTACAAGGGGTTAATAAAATTACGCCTCACAATTTACGATATTCCCCCTCAATAACTGGCAAAGTTTTAAACAAGATGCCCATTTTCGGCCCTTAAAAAATCTCCTTTCTCCATTACTTTTCAAAAAGCTCCCTTAATTGACTCCCCCACCTTTTCCATGATAGAAAGGGCACCTATTTTTTAACCACTTATGCGCCGCATTTCATTCTATTTTATCCTTCCTTCTATTGCCTCTCTGGCTCTTGCCGTTATTTCCCTCTCCGGCTGTGGTAAACATGCTGTCGTTCCCCCACCCCTCTCCGTAGCAACCGTACCTCACCAAACCGCCGCTCTCCAGCCGCCGTGCGATGGAATTAAAATGGTTGGCGAGCTATCGACATCTGACTTTACCGCCCTTTTTCATTGCCTCAATGAAAAGGGGGGGCTTGAACCCCTTAAACCGGTTCTGATCGGCAACCAAAGCAATGCGGCCTTTTTTGTACAAATCTATAATGAGATGTTTGCAAACAACCCAACCACCCGCAGCCAGACCTTGGAGCTCTTAACCTATCTCGAAAAAAACGGCGGTCTTAAAGAATTTCTTGCATTTATTTCAAGGTTTATTGAAGAATTTATTGAAACCCCCGATTTCCACACACATCTTAAAATTCTTCTCCAAACCCTGTTAAAAGATGATATCGACCTCACAGGCCTTCTTAAAGCCGTTGTTGATTATCCTGAATTTTTAGAACTTTCCCAGATGGCGGAGGCCTCATTGAATAACGGCTCGCTTGAACATTTTCTTTCCGCGTTCGGCCTGTTTCTAAAACATAAAAATAATGAGGGAATATCCGGCTCTCAAATGCTTGTTGAGACTTTAAAAAGCATATCGTTGATAAATCTTGGAATTGAGACAAATGGCTCCGCTTTTGGCCTCGAGGATCTCGGCCAGCTCGGCTACCATGCAACCTTAAGAAATCTGCATGAGGCGCTTTTCAGACTTCAGCGGGAAGCAAAACTTCCAAAACTTGCTCTCCTCCTGACCGATCTCACAAACCGTTCCACTGCCGCCATTCTCACCGAGGAACGCCTGAGAAAATTAAAAGAAACCCCCGAAGAACTGACAGAAGAGGAGAAAAAAGCCTCCTATGAGGTTCTTGGCAAACATCCCGTAAATGATCTTTCGGCGCTGGTCAAACTCATTTCAAGCCTGCATCGGGGATTTATCGAAGACGAAGACAAGTCGCGGCAGCAAAACATTCTCGCTTCCTTTGATATCTTCCTGCAGGCCGTAAAGGGGGCGTTTGACGCAAAAAAAGATCAGGGGCCTGACGCGGAAGCCTCAAAAGTGGTGACTACCTACAGTCTCTTTATGAACATTGCCTATCTCGAAGTGATGGATGAAAGATTCCACCGAAAATCAGCTGAAGAGAAATTCCAACTTTATACCGTAATCGAAAACCCGGAAGATAATCTTTACGCCAAATATTTTCAAAACTTCACCACGCGAAAAACCATAGATTTTAAAAAACGATACGATGAATATAAAAATTTCCTGAAAAAAGAGCGTGATCCAAAAGACCCTCATAAACCGCGCTGGACGCCCGAAGAAATTGCTGAAAAACTTCGTATTTTCAAGGAAAAACTTTATGAGGAACTCCCCGAACTTCAGGCAAAATACAGATATTTTTTAAATGAAGAGGTCCGAAGAGTCTTCCATTGGGTCAATGAAAAACCGCTTTTTTTAAATAAAACCTTTTATGATTTTTTAACCGGACTAAAGTCTGAAAAAAGCATCGCTCTCTTTTTGGAAAAACTGCTTCTCAATCTCGACAATGAACTTTTGGATAAATTCATAAAGGAGTTCATTGAGGGACAGCTCGGTGATTTTTTTGAATTCAACCGCCCGCTGGATACCTTTATGCGGTCGCTTTATGTTGAGCATTCCGGGGCGACATGGCTTTCCGGAACGATACTCGGAGTCATTCATGGATTTGCCAAGGGAATGCCGATGAAAGACCAGATCACGCTGATCGCCCTTGTCGAAGCGGCCGAGCCGCTGGAAAAACTTCTGATTCAGGAAAACCGGATTGCGGATATCCGCTCACTCCTTCTCCCTTTGCTCAAAGCCATCAATGCAACTTCCCAGGATGAAAGAATCCTGGATCTTTTTCAATGGCTCCACACCGGAGAATTTATGAACAGAGAGGGAGAAAGAGATCAGATCATTACACAGCTCACTCCGCTTTTCATTGAGATGATGAAATCCGGCTTTTTTAATGAAACCCTGGACTTTATCGCGCACACCGGAAAAGATGCCCAAACCATCAATCGTTTTTTTCATTTCCTTCTTTTGAGCGAACCGAAGAAAAAATTCTTAACTCTTTACCGATTCATTCTTACAAATGAAGATCATTTTATCCTCCGGGCCGACATAGAACATCTTTTGCATATCGCAGAAGGTCCGTTCGATCTCGAAGAACTGATATTAAAAATTAAGATGCTCAGCTCAGATAAAAAAGGAGAACTTCTGAAACTGGCATCTCATGAATCCCTTCTGCCGCCCAACGCCAAAAGACCGCTCACGCCGCTTCTTAAAACCATATCATCTGTCGTAAACCAACACCCGGAACACCTTAAAAATTTCCTGTTTCACCTGGGAAACTTCCTAACCCCTGATTCTGTAAATAAGCTCGTTTCAGTCCTTTTAAAATATCGCAAAACCAAAAGAACGCTGATTGGCGCATCACAGGTTCATGGCGGGGAAAGCCCGCTGGTTCATTTAATAAGGCAGGATCAAATGATCCCGTTTCTTAAAATTGTTGAGAGACTGCTCGATGAAGAAACATTTCAGTCGACACATCTTTTTATAAAAGAACTGATTGACAGGGGGGAGATTGAAAGAACACTGGAGCTTCTCTCAAAAATACTTTTGCTGGAAAAAACATAACAAACAGGAGCACAGATGAAGGAAACATATATGAAAGAATTAAAACTTCTGATTATTACATTGATCATTTTCTTTTTGGCGATAGCAAACGCCAAAGAACCCCCTCCCCTTCCGGAAGGCCCAAATGAAGTCAAAACAGAACTCGACGACTTTATAAGAGAGGAACTGATGAAGACCGAGCTCTATACGCATGACAGGGTCGAAGCGGGGACTCAGAATATCGTTACGCGAAAAGAGCTCGAGGAAGGTGAAATAGCGGTTTTGAGATATGGCAATAAAAAACCCTCCGGCGGACGCTATTCCCATTCAGTCTGGAGCCGGCATTTGATTCAGAAAAAAACAGATGAAGAGCTCGAAAATGAAGGAATCGACCCGTTGATTCCGGATGAAAAATTAACGCCATCACAGCGTGAAATAAAGAACAGGGTTATCCGCAATGTCCGCAAGGAAACAGGGTATTCTCTAGGTGAACAAAAAAACGCGATTGAAGAGAAAAAAAGAGAACTGAAGCGGGAGCTGACAGAAGACGAACTAAAGACTGTGCTTAACCGCTATCCGCTCAAAGAAGATATTCAGGCCGATGAATTGGAAACCATTGCCATTATTCATAAGACCGACATCTATAAAATCCACTCCATTTTTATCGATCAGGATCCTTATGAGAAATTGTTTCCCGTCTATTTTCGCAAATCGCATATTTTAACAGATAATGAATTAAAACAACGAAACATCGTTCTAAAAGCCGGGGAAAGCCTTTTTTACGCCCATCTTAAGTTAGACGACGCGCTGATCAAATACACCGTTTTAAATCACTGGAGAAAAAGCCGAAGAACCGTAAAACTCAATGGGGAGCTGACAACGATTCCCATCATCACAACAGCCTGGACCATTGATGAACGTTTTTTCAGTTCCGACGAGGATGAAGACAAAGATCCCTTTTCTCATGAAGGGGTATTTGTTATCGGCGGCTATCTGGAACTCGAACCCTATATTGAAAAGGATCCGAACGGGTTTGAAAAGATCTCTGATTCGAGCGTCCTTGCGGTCTATCATACTTACACAAGAATGGACGAACTCCATAAGGACTTAAGCAGCGTCAATGAACTCTTCCGCGAATCGGTTGGAAGAATTCTTTGCCAGACGATTTTTAAAAAAATTAAAGAAATTTTAGGGGAATGAATCGATGAAGACCCGCCAAATCCATCTTTCGATTTCTGTGGCGATTTTTGCGGCGCTTTCTGCGATATCAGAAAAGGGGCTGTCATCCCCCTCAAACGGCATTTATCAAAAAAATTCCGAATTTATGTGTCACCCCGCGTTGATCGAAGAGCTTTATCAGAAAAACGAAGTGACTACTACGATCATCGACACATTGACACGACGGGAAATCGCAACCATGATCCCCCGCCGGGATATTGAAGGGGGGACTGTTCCCATCCAAATTTCCCGGAAACCCGGTTTTGCAATTCAGGAAATTTACCGGATAGCGGAAGAAGAAATAACCGAAAAGAATATTACTTCTGATAAGGAAAAAAATAGAATCAGGGCGCGGATTTCCTCTGAAAAACTGGGAACTGTTGACGAGGAGGTAATTGAGGGGGTGGCGCTGGCTATTGCGAACAGCCCCGCTTCAAAACTCATGGAAATGTTTCTCAAACTGGACGATTTTAAAAAGTATTCCCCCCATATTTTCATGGAAAGTATCGAGTTAAAAGAATCAGAGTTGTCACAAAAACATATAAAATTCCAATACTCAAAAATTAAAATTTCAGGATCCGAATTTTCACAAACCCTTCGATATGAAATGAGCCGGGAAACAAAAGAAATTGGCGTGCACACAAAAAATGGAAAACTGAATCAGAGTGTTCAGGTCATCATTGTCGCATGGGAGATCGACCCCCTTTTTAAAGATGATCCTCACTACAAACAGGAAGGGGTCCTCATGAACAACGGCTCTTTTACGATTCAGCCTTATATAGACGAAAATGGAACGGTCGATCCCCATCGATCGATTATTCTCTACCACATTTATATCAAACTCGAACGGAGCAATTTTGCCATGGAAATTTTATCAGCTATTTTCAGGGATTCTGTCGCAAGAACCACGCTATATGACCTTGCGACCGCCATGCGGCGGGAAGCAAGTCGTTAGCCTGGATTCGGATTTCCATAAGAATGAAGTCCTGAGAGAAGAACATTGACCCCCATATAGGTAAACATCACGACAAAAAATCCGATGATAGAAATAATGGCGGAGCGGCGGCCGCCCCATCCATGGACAATGCGGGTGTGAATATAAATCGCATAGACAATCCAGGTAATAAGCGCCCATGTCTCTTTGGGATCCCATCCCCAAAAACGCCCCCAGGCGGAATGGGCCCAGATGCCACCGGTCACAACAAGAAGGGTTACCATCGGAAGTCCAAAAAGATTGAGACGATAAGCCAATCCATCCAAGATTTCTTTGTTTGGCAAAAGCCGCACAAATCTCTCTTCAAAGCTGTCATATAAGAGATAAAGAAGCGCCATCACCAGGGCGGCAATAATGATTCCAAATTGAAACGGCTGAGATCGAAAAGAAACGGATGGCATGAGCCAAATCCGGTAGACGAGTTGTATTACATCCAAAAGATGAGTGAGAACTGCGCAAACAAAGAGCCCCTTTGCGAACTGGGCAAAGAGCGGCTGATTTTTTTTAGCATTTCTTTTACCATTTTTCTTAATCGAAAGGCTGTAAAACAAAAAAGAAATCAGATAAAGAGCGAAGGCCAACAAAAAAAGATATCCGACATACGAAAGAATTTCTGTTTTCCAATACCCATCTCTCATGAATTGATAGCCCACCGTTGAAAGCAGGGCGATGGAAGCGATAAAAGAAACAAATGCCCCAAAATAGTCGCTGCGAACCCGATCTTTCATTAAATAAAAAAGGCTTAAGACCGAGCCGACTAAAAAACAGGGGTAGGCAATACAAGCCATAAAGACATGAATGAAAATCCATTTGCTTCGAAGGGCCGGGACGAGAGGGGTAATCTCTTTATCTGTTCCAAACGAGGCGATTCCAAGTCCGATAATCGCAAGCGGCAGAACAAAACTCCCCAGCAGCGGGAGATGATTTCGATATTGAATAATCTGATAAATAAGAAGCAGACCCCAAATAAAAAAGACGATCGATTCATAAAGATTTGACCATGGCGGATGTTCAATCCCCCCGGCATGCCAGCGAAGTCCAAGCGCGATCGTATGAAGGATCCACCCCGCCGAAACAAGCAGCCGCGCGATCTTTGCCATCGTCAAAGACCGCACGGCAATAAATAGCAAAGAAAGAAACGCGGAAACGAGATAAAAAATCGCCGCGGCATCAAAAAATTTGAGACTCCAAAGATATTGGGAATTCATCATTAGAGGTTTTTGGAAACCCCCTCTAAGCGGCGAACAACCCCTAAAAATTCTTTTTCAAAAGAGGATTGAAATTTCGTTGTTTTTCCCACCACCGTAACCTGACTCCCCTCCACAATGATCCAAAATTTTCGAAATGCCCACATATACGATAAAAAAAGCCCAAAAATCAACATCGCTGAACCGACCATAATCACTTTAAAACCGGGATTCGCCCCGAGCTGCAATCCGGTAAAATACCGCTCTTCGATCTTATCGAGAATATAGGTATAACGCGCTTTTCTGTGAAACGCATCAAATTTGGGGTAATCTTTGAGCACCAAAACCTCAAGCGGCCCTGCGGGCGGCGGCCCTTTCCCCCCTTCAAAAACCTCTAACTTTGCCGCCGGACCAAATTGTTCAAAAGAGGGGGTAAAATCGGTCATCTTAAATCGCACCCCCTCCTCCCTGACCTGAACCTCTTCATGAAGCCTGACAGATTTTAGATATTCTTTATTTGTTTTTCGATCGACCAACCGTATCAAAAATGTTGGACTCTCGAGAAGCCCGTAACTCGCCTGATAGAAACTGATCCCCTGATGTCTGAGCGGGTCGTTCACACTGATCGTCTTTTGCGTTTGAACCTCTCCGTCGGAGATAACCTTGAGATCGCTCCTGTAAGATTTTGGCTGGTCGGTTCCGGAATAATATTCAATTTGAAAATCATCACATCGAAGCGCGAATGGAAGAATCCTTCGCTCAAGCTTTGGCCCGGAAAAATAATAGTTGACCGTTTCCCCTTCCGCAATATTCACATTCCCTTCAAACCCAAAAATGGCGCCGATGAATCCCCCGACAATAATGACCATGAGGCTTAGGTGAATAAAAAAAACAATCAGCTTGGAAAACCGCCCTTTTTGCAAAAAAATCTGAAAATCATTATCCCCCTCTGAGAGAATCCCTGCCCGATAAAAACGATCTGAAAGCACATCGATATAAGATTTCTTAAGTATCTCATGCGACTTTGTGGCATTGAAACTCTGCCGAAATCGAAAACGTTCTGTGGCCCTTCGATGGAGAGGGAATGGGCGCTTTTTAATCATACGAATATTTTTTGGCCATATTTGAATCGTCCCGATGATTAAATTGAGGGCAAATGCCGCCAAAAGGGCTACAAACCACGGCGAATGGTAGAGATCGATCAGGCCAAATTTCTCCAGCCAGTGGAGGGTTTTCGCGTCATAAATTTCTGTAAGCGGCTTTTGCGCCTGTGGTTCCTGAATGATAAAAGTTCCAACAATCGCTGTAACCGCAAGAAGAGAGAGGATCACAATCATCAGCTTTATCGATCCCAGCCCTTTCCAAAGCCTCTCATTCAAAGGCGCCTTACGAGATATCTTAGAGAAATGGGAAAAGATAGACATGGCAGTCGAAATCTTTTATCATGGGGGTACCTTAAGTCAAATCATGAAAGTCCTGATCTCCATTTTGGTTGTCGCCCTTCTCATTGCTGTCATTCTTCTCATCCCAAAGGGATCCGGAAAAAACCAGCCCCCGCCTGTTGGGTATCTTCCAGGCGAGCTTCTTGTAAAATTCAAGCCGACAGCTCAAAGCGAGGTTAAAGATAAACTCAAATCAAAACTTAAGGTAAAAGAAGAAACCTATATTGAAAGCATCTCTGTCTATCACTGGAAAGGTGACTTCGACGTCCAAAAGGCGATTGAAGAACTTAAAAACTCTGGTGAGATCATCTACGCCGAACCCAATTACAGGGTTCATACGCAAACAAAAGATAAGTAGCGGGGATCAGATGTTTTTCCCGGTCAATCGTGCCAATTGAATATCTTTAGTCCAAAGTCGCGCTTTTGAGAGAAAGGCGCTTGCCAACAGTTGTACATGTCAAGTTTTCGCGACGTGCCATAGAAAATCCAGAAACAAACAAAGTGACATTTTTTGGCACCCCGTCAAATGTTTATGCGAACAAAGAAGGGTGATATTCATCCTATCTATTGAATATGACCTGCTTATTTATTAGATTACGCTTGGCATAAAACTTGAATCAGTTTAGGACTGATGAAACGTCTGCTCACGTTAATGGGAATTGGAACTGCGGCCTTTTTGATTGTGATTGCCTCGGTCAAGCTTGGAATCACGCAGCAGGAAGCGGATGCAAAGCTTTATCTCTCTCAAGGACTCTATGATGAAGCGATGCAGGCTTATGCGCGGTCGTCTCTCTATGGGTCTATTTTAAGGGGAGCCGCGCTTTTGATGGGTGAATTTAACGCCATACTTTCTCTTTTTGGCCTCCTTTTTTTCGGCGCCGGTCTTTATCTTAAAAAATGGCAACGAACATCACCTTTGAAACAAGTTAAAATCACAGAAGAATTTAAATAGTTTTTGTGCTTTTCGCGACAAAAACTATCCTGAGCGCAGCGAAGGATCGTGTGGTGTCCAGCAAGCGTAAATTTTCGTAAATCAAGTTTGGCACAATATTTGCTTTTGATCACCACAAGATGATTTTAGCAAAATACCTTTTTATTGCCGGTTTTTTCACCATCTGCTATCTATTTTTTTACTCCCTTATCCGCATCTTCTTCGACCATCGCCGCTGGATCCACGACTATTTCCAAAAAAAACGAAAGTTGAAAATCCTCGAACAAAACTTCTCGCAGCTGCTTTTGCAGCTTTCGTCATTTTTAAAATCCGGCCACGCGCTGCCACAGGCATTAAAGATTATCTCAAAATCAGAAACAGGCCAGCTCCTTTCAGAATCACTTTTACCGACGAAAAATGAAAGGGGTCTTCATGATCGGGACAAGTTAAAATTCTTTATCTTATTTCTGAAGCAGGCGATCATGCTCTCAACACGAAATGGCATTCCCCTCTCGCCGATTTTAGAACAGATTTCAAAACTCCATCAGACAGAAATCCGATTTCGCGAAAAAATAGCGCTTCTCACCTTCCCTGCCAAAACACAGGCAATGATTGCGGTCTTCCTTCCATGGTTTATTTTGGTCATTTTTGGTCTGATCGCCCCCGATTTAATCACCGGGACGCTTAAACAAACAGCAGGTGTGGTCGGTTTTTCGACCGCCCTCGTCATAGATGGGATAGCTCTTAAATGGATTCAAAAGATCATCCACTCATAGAATTTTCACTCTGGCTCGATCTGATCTCTCTTTCCATGAGGGCGGGGCTTGACTTTAAAAGCGCGCTTATCCTTATCACCGAAAACGAATCTTCATCCAAAGTCGGCAAAGGATTCCAACATCTTCTCTCAGAGCTTCGCATCGGAAAATCAAAGGAAGAAGCCATTGGGAAACTTTCGACGCAGTGGAATCATCCGCTCATCGGGCAGTTCTGCCAGACACTCCTCTATGGACTAAAACAGGGGATCTCCATTGCGGATCTTCTCAAGGATCAGGCAGAAAACATCAGAGATCAATTTTTTTTAGAATTTGAGAAAACCGCGCAGAGAAAACCATTTAAACTCCTGATCCCCCTTTTTTTGCTGATTCTGCCCGCAACGATGATTGTTTTAATTTTGCCAATTTTTTTACAACTCTTTCAGGACGGGTTTTAGGGAAACCCAAAAAGGAAAGGAAATCGAAATGAAAATGGAAGAAATTACGCTTTCAGATGACAACCCCCTTAGCTGGAATCTTTGGATCAGAGAGCACTGGGGGTTTTTGGCGGCTATTGGGTGCCTCTCTTTTCTTTCTCTCTTTTTTCTGGTTCGCGACTTATTTCAACCTGAAAACAGCGGGATGGAAAAATTTAATCTCTCCGAAGAATCAGTGATTTCAAAACCGGAAAAAAAAGAGATCCCGGCAAAGCAGATCCCAAAGGATCCCCTTAAACCTGCAAAAATATTATTTAAACAGGGAGATCTCGATGCCGCTATCGCCTATCTTCTAAAACTGGGGAGGAAACATCCCCAGATCCCTATCAGAGAAAAGGCAGCGCATCTTGCAAAAAAATACCATCGAATCCGCGGTCAAAAAAAAGAATTAAAACAAAAATATCTGCAGGGATATGTGCTGTTTAGAACCTATCCAAAAGAGGCGTGCGGGAAATGGGAAGAAATTGTAAAAACCGAAATGGCTCAGGACCCTTATTATCAAAAAGCAAAAAAGCGGTGGGAAATGGAATGTCTTATTTTAAAATTTTAAGGCCAGTGTCAGGATTTCATTCGCTTTTATGTCGACGGCGACAACTTTTGTTTTTTTAAGCTCGCGGTTCACAAACATCAATCTGTATTTTCCGGTCGGCATCATGCGA
Source organism: uncultured bacterium (assembly GCA_964371555.1). Taxonomy (GTDB): domain Bacteria; phylum Bdellovibrionota; class JACOXK01; order 2-02-FULL-40-11; family 2-02-FULL-40-11; genus CAYJMQ01. Next base: position 12,608 of record CAYJMQ010000021.1, read on the forward strand.
TGAACAATGGGGGTCGTCCCCATATGGGTTTTATTTTCAAAATAGACATCGGCCCACGGACGAATGTTCGTCGAAAGAAAGCCGTGTGGAAAGAAGTCTGCCGAACGAAAGCCGAACGGAATAAAAAGTAAGAGCGGTAAAAAAAGAGAAAACTTTCGCTTGTTTCGGATCATCTTAAAAGGCTCGCCAAAATGTTTCTCACCAAAATGTACGGGCGAAGGCCGGATCCCAAAAGGGGTCCCTGATAATGCCTCGGTCTCATCTTTATCCTGAAACCAGGGGGGATAGTTCGAAAGAAACTTCGAAAACTCTCTCTGAGAAATCCCACCGCTTTTACCACCGCTTCTAATCGCTGCGGCGGCTCCCCATTCCCGTTTCAGGGCTTCCTCAAAAAGTTCAGCCGTTGGAAAACGATCTTCATCTGAATTGGCAAGCGCTTTTTTAAGAGTTTCATTCCGAACGGAAAGATCTTTCCCACGTTTTTCTCCCCCATGTTTTTCTCCAGTCATACACTCATAAAGAATCAAAGCCAAAGAATAGAGATCGCTCGATTCCGTAAGCTCGCGCCCTTCCTTCTGCTCCGGAGACATGTAGTCAGGTTTCCCTTTGATCCCCTCAGTGGCTTTGGAATCCCTTAATTGCGCGATCCCAAAATCAGAGATCTTCACCTCCCCTTCTTTTGAGATCAGAATATTGGAGGGGCTTAAATCCCGATGCAGCACCCCTTTTTTATGCGCATAAGAGAGCCCCTTTAAAATCTCAAACGCCATATAATAAACAAATTCCAGCGGGATTTTTTTAGCCCCCTTTTTTAGCTGCCCCTTTAGTTGCCCCTTTAGTTGCCCCTTTAGTTGATAGAGCGATCCCCCGTCGACAAATTCCATCACAAGGAAATATTTACCCCCAAACTTCCGCCCCCTTTCCCCCAGATGGTAAACATGAGCGATATTCGAATGGCTTAAGAGAGACATGATCTTTGCTTCACGAAGGAATGAATCGACCCATCGCCGGTCGCTCTCATAAGGACTTATTATTTTTTTAATCACCACTATTTTTGAAAAACCATTCGGCTGAATCAGTTTCGCTTTATAAACCTCGGCCATCCCTCCGGTGGCAAGATGCTCAAGGATTTGATAGCGGGCCCCCAAATCGGGGTCTCTCCCAAGAACTTTCATCGGAAACACCGCTATCAGCAGTGAAAATAAAAATCAAGTTGCTTGGTCTTTTCGAATTTCATATAGATAAGATGTCATGCAGATCTATGAAAACATCCAAAAAGTAATCGGAAACACCCCCCTTGTGCGGATTAACCTGATACCGGGGCAGATAGCGGGCCAAAATCGAGAATCAGTAAAATCGACTATCTACGCAAAAATGGAGTCGCTTAATCCCGGGGGATCGGTCAAAGACCGTATCGGGCAATTTATTATTGATGACGCGGAAAAAAGAGGCCTTTTAAAACCGGGGGGGACCATTGTTGAAGCAACATCAGGAAACACCGGATTTGGTCTTGCGATTGCGGCGGCTATTCGCGGCTATAAGACAATTTTTGTGATGCCAGACAAAATGAGCCAGGAAAAAATCCAAAACTTAAGGGCATTTGGCGCCAAGGTCATTATCACACCGACCGATGTCGATCCCCAGGACCCCCGAAGCTATTACTGCGTCTCAAAACGGATCGCGGAAGAAACCCCCAACGCCTTTTACGCGAATCAATATCATAACCCGCAAAACCCGCAGTCCCATTATGAAACGACCGGACCGGAAATCTGGCGGCAAACCGATGGAAAAATAGAGGCGTTCGTTTGCGGGATGGGAACCGGAGGGACGATCAGTGGAATTGGGCAATTTCTCAAAGAGAAAAACCCGAAAATAAAAATCGTGGGTGTCGACCCTGTCGGATCTGTCTATTACGATTATTTTAAACATAAAAAAGTGATTCAGCCGCAGAGCTATAAAATTGAAGGGATTGGAGAAGATTTTTTTCCCACAACAATGGATTTCAAATATGTCGACGAGGTCATTCAGGTGAATGACAAAGAATCGCTCCTGATGACCCGAAAGCTTCTGACCCGGGAAGGCATTTTTGTCGGCGGCTCGAGCGGCTCCGCGATGTGCGGCGCCATAAAATATGCGCAAAGCTTAAAAAAACCGGAAATCATTGTTGTTCTTTTTCCGGACTCCGGCGACAGATATCTCAGCAAAGTCTTTAACGACGACTGGATGCGTGAGAACGGCTTTTTGGAAAATCCGATCGAGTATGGGACAGCGCGGGATATCCTGCGATTGAAAATAGAACCGGAAAAAATCATTGTTGCGGACAAAGAGTCAAAAATGATCGATATTATCCGTAAGATGCGTGAACATGGCGTTTCTCAAATTCCGGTCATGGATGGAAAAAAACTGATGGGAATTGTCTCAGAGGCGGAACTCCTTCGCTACCTTTTGGATAAAACACATAAAGCCCAAGATTCGATTGAACCGATTATTTCGAAATTCTATCACCAGGCCTCCCTCGATGAACCGCTCGAAGCCATTTCAAAAGAGATTGAACAGAATAAAAATGTGATCGTTTTCGAAGGGGGAAAAATCAGGGGGATTGTCACAAAAATCGATCTCCTGACTTACTATTCCAAAACACTCAGATGAGCCTATGAAATTACCCGATATGAAATTTGAAACCAAAGTTATCCACGCAGGTCAGTCGCCGGATCCTTCAACGGGCGCCATCATGCCGCCGATTTATCAAACCTCGACCTATGTTCAGCAGGCGCCGGGGAAACACAAGGGGTACGAATATTCGAGGAGTTCAAATCCAACGCGCAAAGCGTTGGAGGCCAATCTCGCCGCGTTGGAAAACGCCAAATTTGGACTCGCCTTTGCCTCAGGCTGTGCCGCAATGACAACGGTTATGCACCTCTTTCAGGCAGGGGATCACATCGTTTGTTCTGACGATGTGTATGGCGGAACCTATCGTCTTTTTACAAAGGTCTTAAACCACAATGGCCTTGAATTTACATTTATCGATATGACGGATGTTCAAAATATCAAAAAGGGGGTTCGAAAAAATACCAAAGCGGTTTGGATTGAAACGCCGACAAATCCGATGTTAAAGCTGGTCGATCTTAAGGCTGCGATTTCGTTTTGCGGATCCAAAAAAATCACAACGATCGTCGACAATACCTTTATGAGCCCCTATTTTCAGCGCCCGCTCGACTTAAGAGCTGACATCGTCGTCCATTCGACAACGAAGTTTCTCAACGGCCACAGCGATGTGATTGGCGGGGCTGTTGTGACGAATGACAGCGCCCTTTCAGAGCGTCTCTATTTTCTTCAAAATGCCATCGGCGCTGTCCCGGCGCCGTTCGACAGCTGGCTTGTGCTGAGAGGAATTAAGACACTCGCTCTCCGGATGAAGGCTCATGAAGCAAATGCGATGAAAATCGCAACATTCCTCGAAAAACATCCTTCGATAGAAAAGGTAATCTACCCCGGGCTCCCTTCCCATCCCCAACACAAGCTCGCCAAAAAACAGATGAGCGGTTTTGGCGGAATGATCAGCGTCGTCGTCAAGGGGGGGCTTCAATCCGCGCTCAGGTTTCTTCAGTCGACCAAACTCTTTTCTCTTGCTGAAAGTCTGGGGGGGGTGGAATCGCTTATTGAACATCCGGTCATCATGACGCATGCCTCAATCCCAAAAGAGATCCGGGAGAAACTGGGAATTGTAGACGGACTGGTGCGGCTCTCTGTCGGCATAGAGGCCGCGGAAGATCTGATTGAGGATTTGAAACAGGCTCTTTCCGGCCATTGACATGCGAATTGAATCATAACGTATTGAATCATAAGAAAAAGTAACCTACTCTTCGTCTATTTTTGTGTTAAAATGAAGCCATTGTACGTTCGTTGGTAAAAGTAAGGCTGCTCGTCTATGATTAAAAAAAGATTAAAAAACAAAACCGGCCAAGTAGCGATCTTTGTCCTTATGATGTTTAGCCTGATTTTCATGTTCTTTGGGATGGCGATCAATATCGGCATGCTTGTTCATCACAAAATTAACCTCCAAAACGCCGCCGACATGGGGGCGCTCGCCGCGGCGGCAGAGCAGGCGCGAATTCTAAACATGATCGGATGGAAAAATTACGAGCTCCGGAAAAACTTCAAAGATTTTATCTACCGCTATTGGGTCGGATTTAATGATCGACATGAGGCATTTCCAGATCCGAGATCTGCAAAACGGAGGGGGAATCTCGCGCGCCAGGGGAAATGGACAGATGTGATGAACACAATCCCAAGCTATTGTTTTGGCGACAGCTCCATTTTTGAACCGAAACCTTCCGAGGGGTTCATTGCCTGCGAGGTTTCTGAAAGAAAAGGGGTCCCTGCCAAAATCATAGGCCCCCTCCCCGCGCTCATTGCCGCCGTAGCGATAGAGCCGATTTCAGCCACTCTGCTGACAACCCTTTACCTAAAGGCTTTTCAATTAACGGAAGAGACCCGCGGGAATTGGGAAAACTATACCCGATTCAATGTTAACAGCGCTTTTACAGAGGTAGCCGAGTATCAGAGACGATCGATAGACATTTATAATACCTATCTCAATCCAGTTCGCAAAAATACCCTCTCAGAAATTTTAAACCGGGGGGGGCGGGAGATTTTTCCGGAAACTCCCCCCACCGCGTGGCTCAACTTTGCAAACGAAAACGCTGGCTTTAATCCCAATCGACGACCTGAGGAGCTCCGGATGGACCATTACGTCTCACCACTTTTTGAGGTTCCAGTGGATTATGACGAGCTTGCGCAAATAACTGTTTTAAATAACCTGAATGAGAATCTTCAGGAACGACTCAATATCATTCCGCTTAGACCCCAAAATGGCTATATCAACATCCGACCGATTATCCCGTCGTTCGATGTTTTCTATACAACCTTTAATATCCGAAACGATATCATGAGGCCGAAGCGCGATAACCCGATCCAGGTTGAACAATTCATCGTCGGTGTCGAAAAAGATCCGAACATAAAAACGTTCTATTCCCTTATGGTCAAAAGCCAACCTGAACTCCCTTTTCTTCCGGGACTGATGCCGTGGGAACTGACAGCCGTGGCAGCTGCCCAGCCATTTGGAAGCCGAATCGGCCCTGCGGGGAACGCCAACGACTATACAATGCCAACCCGATTGGGAAGAAGAATACCTATGATTCGAATTGACGAAGAGCGAACAATCGACGACACCCAAGTACTGCACGATCTAAAAGTCGCAACGGCGACCCTTGAACACACCGTTCAAAACCGGGATGAGCCAATCCTCGTCCCAAATGAATGGGACAAACGTCGCTATATTTTCCCCGACCCGACCACAAAAAAAGATCCTTCCCCTGTTCACTTTTCCGACCAGGTTACGACCATAGAAACGGGGGCGTATCCCGCGGCCCGGGGGAGCCTCTTTACAAGCTTTCGCCAGAGGGCTGGCTACAGCATGAAACTCGTCCCAATCGAGTCTATCATTGAACAGCTAGAACCGGTTGTTCAAGAACAGCTAAAAACAATAAAACACTGACCTATTTTGCGCTTGACCTTTCGAAAAAATCCTATAAAGACCCATCTGAATGGTAAGGGTTGTTTTATTTTTTATTCTTTTTACCTTTATTCTTCCCCTAAAACAACTTACCGCCGAACCATCAAAAGAAATTGTAAAATTATTTTTTCGTCTCATACGTGAAGATAGTCGAGGGCTCCATAACACAACACTTCGAAGCCGAATGAATGGCGCAGTAACATCCCGACGTTGGCCGAGGCACAAAAGTTTGAAATATGGAGAGGAAGTCGCCAAATCTTTTGAATCTGAAATTCCATCCTTTTTAGACGATGTATTTGATCCCCTGGTTTCCAATCTCCCTCCAAATCTCCTAAAAGAACGGGCGCTTTGGCAATCCTATGTTACCCAACGATTCGGAATCCCCATTTCTGAGACAGAATATAAACAGATTGAATCGATTTTAAAAATGACAAAAGAAGAAAGAGAAGAGTTATTTAAAAGCGCGGTGGTTCCAATGATAAAAAATTGGCGTTCTCACCTTAAAGCGCCGCAAAACCGAGTGGGGGAATGGAAAAGAGTGGAGGCCAATCGCTCATTAAGTTCCATTGCCTCCCTGCCAGACTCTTCCAATCGCCATATTGAATATATTGAATGGAGCTCTCTTCATGGAGCACAAGATGCTCAATTTAAATTGATCCGATGCAGAGATGGAGTTCCAAATCTTCTTCTTATGGTTGAGCCAAGCCGTCATTTACCTCTTAATCATCTTCCAACGCATTTGCAGATTGAAGAAATGGCGAAAGTCATTGAGCTTGTCCCTTTCCAGAAAGGGGGTGAGAGATTTACCGCTTCTTTTTCAGTTTTGCCGCATGAGCATCGATTTGTGACACTTTCATATCTTCGCGGGAATAGTTCATTTTCAGAAGCCGTTATCGTCGATCTATGGAGTGGGAAAGTCTATTCGGGATGGAATGGCGGGGGGGGGTGGTTAAATGTAATGCGCGGCCCAATGACCGATCTCTTTCGTCGGGAACTTGTGCGTCTAAAAAGTCCTCTTTCTCAATTATTAAGAGCATCTCTCCTTAAACTCAAAGAATTCGGCTGGCATGATATCGACGATTTTTTGGAAATGGAGCTCACCCTCCTTGAGAACGGCATTTTTCGTTACCGTTTGGCGCGTTTTGATTTTGAAGTTGGATCTTTTGCAACAAATTCTCCTATCATTACCTTGATCATTGATATGAGGAATCTATCGCAGCCAAAAGTAATGCAACTGAATTTAGAATCAACAGGAACGCGACTTATTCCTGTGAGGGGATAATTTGATCACCGAACAAGCTCTATTTACTGAAACCTCTACATTCATTGCCTCTTTAATAGCGGGCACTTGTGCTTTTACTTCCGCCGCGGAGGTGAAATTTTAGGCACTCTTCAGCTCAAATGGGGGTCTGTCATGGAAGGGCTGACTGTCATAAATAGATGCACCCCAATTCTTTTTACAAATTCAAAAAAAGGCTCTGATTTCAAGCCATTAAGAGGAGGCCGATTGTTAAATTGAAAAGAAAGTAATCAACTATAACCCCTTAAAATCACTTATATTTTTCTAATCCATTTCTCACAATCAAAAAAATCTTTAAAAGTTTCTCCTTGTCTTGGCAAAGCCTCTCCCCCCTGGCATCGCAGTTGCACTTGTATTCTTGTAGCAAGGGGGAAAATAAATGAGAAATAGATTAAAAGTTTTAGGGATCGTTTTGTATCTTATCGCCAGCCAAAAAGGGTATGCTGATGGGGGGTACGGTACTGTTTTTCCTGAAATTGCTGAATTTGAAGAAGGGGAATCTTCGACTAAACCATCGGCAGATACTCCCATTCAGACAGATAGCGACGGAACAGCCACAATAAATCCTGCGTGGCTTGAAAAGAATAACCTTAAAAAACTGGAAGAAATCACCGCTATGGGGAGCAAGATCAGTAACGCCGGCTCCGGGCTAACACAAGATCCCAAGACCGCCTCTTATATCGCAGCAGGAGGGAGCGCTTTGGGAGCGACAGGCGCTCTCATTGGAAGCGCTCATCATCTGAATCAGGCCAATACGTATCGGGACGCTTCAAACCAAAATCAAATGGCTGCTGAAAAGACAATGGGTGAAGTGGGAAAAATTGAAGGAAAAATACAAGCTGAAAATACGAAACTGAACGAACTACAAGTACTATTAAATAACGCTACAGCAGTTCAAAGAGCTCAAGAAGCTAACGCGGCATCAGCAGGTACCGACCAAGCTAAAGCTCAAGCAGCAGCTCGAAAAGCTCAAGCAGCAGCTCAAAGAGCTGAAAAAGCTCAAACAGAAATGTCTGCAGCTAAAGCAAAAATTGCAGAACTTTCAGAACAAAAAGTCCCCCTTGCAGCACGCCTCGCAAAACAAGAAGCACTTGAATCCGAATACTTTTGGGGTTCAGGCGCAAGTTATCTCATGTCAGGGATCGGGCTTGTCTCTTCCGTTGCCATGGGGGGGACTGCCGCAATGCAGCTTGAGCAGGGGAGACAGTTGGCCTCTGACAATGAATATTGCGCAAAGCATCCGAATGAATTTCCAAGATGTACGGAGGTTCCGCCTCAAGGGAATAATACACCCCTTGATCCCAATCAGAATCCACCGGTTTCACTGAATGACCCAGGTTTTAGCGGTTTTAATAGAAATGGCGCTGATGAAGACAATTTCTCCCCCGCGTCTACCAGCGCCGCAGGTTTGGGAGCAGCGCCGACCGCCAGTTCGGCCGGTCTCCCCTCTTTCGGATCGGGTTTGAGCGGCGGAGGAGATAGAAACCCATCAAAAGAAAAAGAAGAACTCGATGATATCGGCGGCAGCGGATTTTCAGGGGATCAAACTTATGAAGGAGGGGGTGGAAATATCGATCAGCTCGGATCAGGGGCAATTGCTTCATCATTACTTGCGCCCCCGTTCGACATCAGCCAGTTCTTGCCAGCAAACCTGAGAGAAGACGAATTTCAAGGGGTCTTAGCCGCCAAAATCAACGACAAAGAAAAAGAGGGGATTGTTCTTGGCAAAGAGAGCCCAAGCCTCTTTACCCGAATCAGCCGGGCTTATCAGAAAAGAGCCCATGAAATGCTAAAGGGGGTCATCTAATGAAGCAGGTTATTCTAAGCTTAATGCTCGTCATTAATTTCTTTTGGTCAGCTACAACCAAAGCCAGAGCTGAAAGCGATCCAAAAACAAATCAGATGATCCAGGGGGCCGGATCCTTGGTAGGGGCAGCGATGTCAAGCGTTGTTGGCGTCGAACATATTTCGGTCTGCAGCTGGACTACTATTCCTGACTGCGTCATGGGAATTTTGGCCTTCACGGCCGCTGCCACGCAGCTTGGCATTTCCGGCTATAGCTTTGCGACGGCAGGAAAGCTATCGTCGGAGAAGGGGACAAATTCGAAAGACATTTTCGGTTCAGACAAACCTCTCCCAACCGATGTGGATTTCAATCATCTTCCTGACTCAAGTGACCCGACATTTGCCACAAGGGATGCTATTCTTAAAAATATGGATAAGATCCAAGCACGGATTGACGACTTAAAAAGCCAGGGGATCTTGACAGATGAGATCCTTGCCAATCCTGAAAAACTTTTGACACCGGACCAACTTGACGGATTTAATGCTGAAAAAGAGAAGCTTTTGGCAGGGCTTGAAGAAGGGAATGGCAATTCCCTTGAAGCGCTTCTTGAAGGCTCTGAATCCGACGGTTTTCAAACCGCTTCACTGACCTCTCAGGGGGGGACTTTTGCTTCGGGTTTTGATTCTCTCAATCTCGAGGGACTCTTAAACCTAAAAGAGAAAGGGATCCAAAATTCAGCCCCCGGTTATTATGGAAATGTCTCTCTAAAATCGCTTCGTCCAGAGAGCAAGATGAGCCTTTTTGAAAGGGTCAGCTTGAAGATCAAGCAGGAAACAAGCAGAAAGCCCAATGCTTTTGGCGCTGTTCACGGCGCTGCTCACGCGCGGCAGATATGAGCCCTCTTTAGCCTCTCTCTTGTTTCTCATCAAAAAAACATGCTACGCTAAAATAGAGGAGCAGGTTTTAAGGCGCACTGTTAACTTGAATGCTTTCATGGGAGAAACTTATGAAGACAAAACAAATCTGGTCATTCATGACTGTTTTTTTATCTTTATCACTCTTTGGGACTTTAATATCAACCTCGCTTTTTTCAGAAGAAAAAGGGCCGCGGAGTGATCTGAAAGGGGGGCTCCTTAAAACCAGGACTTTTAAAACTGATTTTATTTCATTCAATCTCTCCAACCAATGGGACTGCAAAATGGAGGGGTCTGAGTATGTCTGCAGGCCAATTGAAAAAGAAAAGGCAAAAGAGGCGCTTATCATTATCGCGGCCAAGATTCCCGGCAAAGATGATAATGTAAAAGCCTATTATAATTACTTAAAAGAACCCAAAAAAATCGCTGATTTTCAGGGGCGAACGATCGCCTCAAAAATGAACGTTATTAAATATAAAGAAATCAAGTCGACACAATGGGTCGACTCCATTCATTTGAGTTCGGAATTAAGAGATTTTTACACCCGTTACCTTGCAACCGTCAAAAACGGAATCGCAATCCTTGTCACCTACACCGTCGCACGCTCGCGACACAAACTCTATACCGCAGAACTGAACCGCATGGTTCAATCGCTCGAGGTATTGGCCAAGCCCCCTCAAATTGCCGGCCCAAAGCCTCCCAAAAAGCCCGCAAACATCATTACCGGCGACCGCAAGGAGGCGGGGGAAAAGGAGTAGTTGTAAAATACAACTTCCAGGTGTAAATTATAACCAAAGGAGCATATATGGGCGCCTCCAAAAGAGCGGAAAAAGAAACATTAACTGTAAAGGTCTCCGAAGACATAAGGAAAAAACTCTATAAATTTTGTAACTCACACCAACTATCGCTTGGAAAATTTGTCGAGAAATCTGTCTTAGAAACAATGGAAGAGTATGACGACATCCTATGGGCGATGGAGTCTCTATCCGAACGAATCAATGAACCTTCTGTCCCTTATCAGGAAGTTTTCAGAAGCATTAAGAAAAAGAAAAAATAATGTACACTGTTGTCTTTAAAAAGTCAGCAGTGAAGGAATTAAAAAAGCTTCCAGAAGATATTCAAAACCAAATTCAGATTCTCTGTAAAAATATGGCTCAATTGGGCCCTTTTAGAATGACAGGTTTAAAATCCTTAAAAGGCTTTAAAGATACATTTCGTTATCGAATTGGAAAATATCGTATTCTTTTTCATTGTGAGACGTCAGAAAAAAAGATTACCATTATTAGAATTTCTTTGAGAGACAAAGCTTATGTTAAATTATAAACTTTTCTCCGCCAAACTCCTTATCTTAAAACACCGTTCATCTTCCTGATGCGCGACTCTGAGCTGCTTCATGACGGCAGGGGGAAGGTTTTTATGTTTTGAAATGAATTCCTTGAGTCTATGGATGCTCTTTTGGGTACAGACGGCGGGAACGAGAGACATGGAATAACTTTTGAGGAAAACGTTTTCTTTCGTTTTTGATAACGGCTCAAGATTTCTGAAGAAATCCTGAGCGAATTGATCCCGAAAACGGTCCTGATCGCTTGGAAATAAATAGGTCATCGCAACACGCAGCCGGGCCAACGAGAGTTCGCTTTTTGGATCTGAAATCTTGTTAAACCACTCGCGCTTGATCTGATCATCTGGCTGTGAGGCTACAGCCGCAATCGACATTTTCTGGCCATCTTCGGAGCTATCTTTTTCAAGTTCCTTTTTTCGCAAAGATTCGGCATCTTTCGAACCTTTTCGATGCAGTTGAACAATCACCCCCCATCTGCGATCCTGATCGAGTTCAAATCCTTTGAAGACGATTTTTCCGGAGAGCATTTTCGAGAGATTCTCCAGCGCTTCTTTAGAGTCTGAAATCCCCACATACGTATCAAACCACAATTTCTGAAAATCAGCCCTGCTGGCGGCGGATTTCTCGGGAGCCGATTTTAATTTATTCCAGAGAAATCGTTCAACCTTCTGAACCGTCTCTTTTTTTTCGGGGAGATAATAGATCGCCGATTTCAACCTTAACGCAACCATTGTGGCAATCTGAATATCGTTTTCATTCTCAAGGTGTGTGAAAAGGAGTTTGAAATAATCGGGGAGTGGGAGGCTTAAGTCCCTCACCATATCCCAGAGCGACTGCCAGAAGAGCTGTCTTGAAAACGAATCCTGAATCCGGGAGAGATGGTTCTCCAATGCCGAAAGTGTTTGTGGATCGAGTTTTACTTTTACATAATCGTAATCCCCATGATTTGGATAGATCATGAGGGGACAGGGGTGACCATTTAACGCCGCGATAGGGGTTGCCTTTTGAGAATAGAGATACGGCGCGCTTTGACCCAAAACCACCCCCTCTTTTTTCAGATCATAAAACGCAAGCTCTGTTTTATGTTCCCGAATACCGCAATCCTTGTAATCATAAGTTTGGTCGAGCTCAAAACGCGCCGTCTTTCCATTTTGACATTCATATCTGACAGCTATCGTATTAAGCCCCGCTTTTTTGAGCCATTCTTCGGTCCAGCGGGAAAGTGTAACGTTGGCTTGAGCCGCCAGAGCGCCAATAAAATCTTTCATTCGCGTATTTTTATATTCATATTTCTTAAAATAGTTTCTCACGCCGTTTCTAAAATTTTTTTCTCCCAAATAAAATGAAAGCTGTTTTAAAACCGCGGCCCCCTTGCCATAGGTGATCCCGTCAAAATTCACGAATGCCTGTTCCGTGTCCGGAACCGTGGCAACGATCGGATGCGTCGTTACCAGCTGATCTTCCCAGTAGGCCCACCCCTTCTCCTCTTCGAAAAAGGAACGCCAGGCCTCTCTAAATTCCGTCGCCTCATGCATGGCAACATAAGCCATGTAGGTGGCAAAGCTTTCATTGAGCCACAAATCGTCCCACCACTTCATCGTCACAAGATTCCCAAACCACATGTGCGCCATTTCATGCAAAATGACCTCCGCGCGGCTCTTCTTTTGCCTCCGCGTCGACTCTCCTCTGGGAATCAGCCGCTCCGCAAACGTGACGGCGGCCACATTTTCCATCGCCCCAGAATTAAAATCGGGAACAATCAGCTGATCATATTTTTTAAAAGGATAAGGATAATCAAAATAACTGTCGTAAAATTTAAATCCCTGTTTGGTAATGAGAAACCACTCTTTCACATCGACATATTTTGCAAAAGCCTGCCTGGCAAAAAGTCTCAAAGGAATTTTAAACGTTTTATCTTCCCATACTTTGTAGTCTCCCGCATGAAGAGAGAAAATGTAGGCGCTAAAAAGCGCGCTCTTTGGGAAATGCCAGATCCTTTTCCCATTGCCGGCGGACTTCACATCATCTTCCAGCGTCGATGAAACCACAACCCAGCTTTCGGGAACCTCGGCCGAAACGGTATAAGTCGCTTTGATATCGGGCTGATCAAAACAGGGAAACATCATGCTCGCGTCATTGGGTTCAAAATCGGAGTAAATGTAGGTGCGTTGATCTTCTTGATCTTTAAACCGGTAAAGTCCGGACCCGCTTTTGCTATAAGGGTGTTTGAAATCGATCGAAATAAGATTCGTTCCAACCTTTAATTTATTTTTTGGAACCGTAAGGAAAAAACCGTTGTAATTCGGATGAATGTCATCCCCATTCACAGAAACTTTAAGAACGAAGCCTTCCCGAAAGTCAACGGTTAGCGCCCTTTTGTTCCGCAATAGCTGAAATTCAATCGTGGCGCTCCCGGAAAAATCTTGGCTGGCGCTATCGAGTGAAAATGACAAATCATAATGGACATCCCGAATGATGCCCGATCTTAATTCCGCGTATTTTTGAGAGAGCGCTTTTTCCGGTTTACGTTTCATGTCTCTGTTTTTTTCAGGGCAGCTCACGGTCGATAGCAATAAGAGCAATACTAAAAAAATTCTCTCATGTCTCGAAATAAAATTCATGAATGAAGGTGGTTCGTCTCATAATCATACTGCGCGCTCATTTCGTTCCGAAATGAGCTTGCGACTACTGATTCGCATCCCATAAAACGAACGCCAGACAAAAAAGAGCCCGACAACAAAGAGCACACTCCCAATCCAGAAAGCGACATCGTGCGCGGCGACGGCGATTTCAACAGCCAAAAGTCCAAAAAGCGTCGTAAATTTAATGATCGGATTGAGCGCGACAGACGAAGTGTCTTTAAAGGGATCGCCAACGGTATCCCCAATCACCGTTGCCGCGTGAAGAGCCGTCCCTTTTTCTTTGAGGTCGACCTCAACCACCTTTTTCGCGTTGTCCCAGGCGCTGCCGGCATTTGCCATAAAAATCGCCTGAAAAAGCCCAAAGACCGCGATTGAAATGAGATAGGAGGCAAAAAAAGTTGGATCAAAACAGGCAAACGCAAGCGTAAAAGAAAAAATCACCCCAAAGATATTGATCATCCCCGCCTGCGCGTATTGCGTGCAGATTTTTACGACATTTTTTGACGCGGCGACATCCGCTTTCGCCATGGTATCGAGACGAATATGTTTTTTAATGAACTCCACCGCGCGATGCGCGCCGGTTGTTACCGCCTGTATCGAAGCGCCGCAGAACCAATAAATCACAGCCCCGCCGGTAAGGAATCCCAAAAGCACTTTGGAATTCAGGAGATCAAGCTTGAGATTTAAAAGAAGAATGATCGAAAAAATCATCGTCGTTGCGCCAATAACCGCCGTTCCAATCAAAACGGGCTTTGCTGTCGCTTTAAAAGTATTTCCGGCAGAATCATTTTCTTCCAGAAGATGTTTTCCCTTTTTAAAATCGGGTTGAAACCCGAATGTTTGCTGAATCTCCCGGGCGGCATTGGGAAGCGTCTCAATTTGCGAGAGTTCAAAAATCGATTGCGCGTTATCTGTCACCGGACCATAACTGTCGACCGCAATCGTTACCGGCCCCATCCCCAAAAACCCAAAGGCAACAAGCCCAAATGCGAAAACAGAGGGATAAACCATGAATTGATCGAGTCCTGTCATAGACGTGAGATAGGCAACGAGCATCAGGGTGGCAATCACAAGCCCCTTCCAAAAGGCGCTAAAGTTTCCCGCAACAAGCCCGGAAAGAATTCCCAGCGACGCCCCCCCTTCCCTCGCCGCCAAGACAATTTCAGCGACATGCTTTGATTTTGCGGAGGTAAAGATCTTCGTAAATTCAGGAATCAACGCCGCGGCTATGGTTCCACAGCTGATAATCGTCGCAAGCTTCCACCAGAGCGATGGATCCAAATCGGAAAGCAAAAGATTGCTGACAATATAAGTGACAAGAATGGAAATAATCGAAGTCAACCAAACAAGCGATGTGAGCGGCGCCTCAAAGTTAAATCGATCCTTCGCCGCATAGAGCGCGTGAGAAATTTTATTGTTGAACCAATAAGAAAAGATAGAGGTTACAATCATGAGTACCCGCATCGCAAAAATCCAGATAATAAATCTTGCCTGAAGATCGGCGCCGTTCGGGGCAAGAGACAGTGTCCCATCCCCCCCCATCAGCATCCCGACAGCAAGAACGATAAAACTGATCAACGCGACACCGGTTACGCCATACGTTTCAAAACCGTCGGCAGTCGGTCCCACCGAATCGCCCGCGTTATCCCCTGTGCAATCGGCAATCACACCGGGATTTCTCGGGTCATCTTCTTTAACGTTAAAAACAATTTTCATCAGATCAGAGCCAATATCCGCGATCTTCGTAAAAATCCCGCCGCAAATCCGGAGCGCTGACGCCCCTAACGATTCCCCAATCGCAAAGCCGATAAAACATGCCCCGGCGCTCTCCTTGGGGACAAAAAGAAGAATAAAGATCATCATGATCAATTCAACACAGATCAAAAGAACGCCAATCGACATCCCCGCCCTGAGCGGGATTTCCATCACCGGATAGGGTTTGGCTTTGAGCGCGGCAAAAGCGGTCCGGCTATTGGCGTAGGTATTGAGCCGCATCCCAAACCAGGCGACACTGAACGAGCCGAGAATTCCGACCACAGACCAGACAAAAATCAAAATCACGCGCGAAAGTTCAAAATGACGAAGTCCAAGAAAATAATAAAAAATACAAGAACCAATGAAGAGCTCAAGAATAATGAGAAGTTTTCCCTGCTGAATCAGATATGTTTTACAGGTTTCATAAATCAGCGACGATACATCGAGCATCGACTGATGCGACGGCAGTCTTTTCGTGCGCAAAAATTCATAGAGCCCAAAAAGCATCCCGAGAAGCGCGATCACGATCCCTGAAAAAAGAATCGCTCTCCCCGGAACCGAAAATCCAAAGAGGGTATAAACGACACCTGAAAAATCGGGAATTTTAAGTTCCGCTTCGCTCGCGAAAGAAATTTTGGGAATCAAAAGAGCCATCCATGACATCATAAAATATTTAATCATCGTCCCCGCTTTCATATTGATCCGCCTTTCTCCAACTTTTGAATCATAATTAACCTCGAAACATAGCGTCAGCCACCTGAATTTGTCAATAAAAGAATCAAACTAGTTTTTGTGCTTTTCGCGACAAAAACTAACTAGATTCTGCTGAAAAAGTCATGCTGAGGGACGAAGTCCCGAAGCATCTCCGCTGGGATTCTTCGCGCTTTGCGCTCAGAACGACACTTTTTCAGCAGAATCTAACTAAAGATGGCTGCGATGATCGAACTTTGCAAAAAAGGTTCGATTTTAGGG
>CAYJMQ010000022.1:0-28193 GCA_964371555.1 uncultured bacterium
TATTTAGTTTTTGTGCTTTTCGCGACAAAAACTATCCTGAGCGCAGCGAAGGATCGTGTGGTGTTCAGCTTTTCATTGACGAAACAGCCTGCCTTTGCTAGCGTCAAAGTTTGATTTTAAGGAAAAATCAAATCTTATTCAGGACTTATTGAATTGATGCCCCTTAAAAAAGTTTTATTCTGTTTTGTATGGATTCTCGAGCTTGGGTTTCTCTGCCAGGTCTTTGCTGAAAACGGCAAAATTGTTGAGGTCTCAGTCAGGGGGAATCGCCGAATTGAGACGAGCGCGATTCTCAATCAGGTTGAAACGAAAGCGGGCTCATCCTATTCACGGGAGAAAATCCGGGAAAGTATCATTCGTATCTATAAACTCGGCTTTTTTGATGACATTAAAGTCGATTCTCAAAAAAGAGATTCGGGGATCCATTTAACTTATATTGTTGTTGAAAAGCCGACGATCCGGAATGTTTTTTACGAAGGGTATAAAAAAGTCGATCTTTCAGATATCAAGGAGCAGGTCGATCTTCAGACTTACGCAATTGTCGATTTAAATAAGGTCAAGATTTCCAAAGAAAAGATCCTCAAAATATATGAGCAGAAGGGTTTTTTTCTCGCGCGAGTGAGCTATTCCATTAAAAGATATAAAAAAGCGAATGAAGTGGATATTACGTTTCATATCGAAGAGCTCGACAAAGTTAAAATCCGAAAAATCAATTTTATCGGAAACCAGGTTTTTTCGGAAGATAATCTGAAATCGGTCATGGCGACAAAAGAGCGCGGGGTTTTGACCTGGCTCACAAAAAGCGACAACTATCAGGAAGAAATTTTTCAGGGGGATTTGGAAAACATTGCCTATTTCTACCACACCAAAGGATATGTTCAGGTGAAAGTCGATCCTCCCGTTGTGACGGTTTCCCCTGAAAAAAAGTGGATCGATATTGTTTTGGCAGTTCATGAAGGGGAATCCTTTCAGGTGGGTGAAGTGGGGTATGACGGCGAGCTTGTCTTTTCTATCAAAGAGCTTGAGACCGACCGATCCGTTCTGCCCGGTCTGGTATTTAACCGGGACGATCTTCGAAAAGAGGTACTGAGACTGGCTGATAAATACAAAGACGAAGGGTATGCGTTTGCAAACGTCAATGTGAAGTCGAACATACGGGAGAAAGATCGGAAGGTCGATTTGACCTTTCAATTTGAAAAGGGGCAGAAGGCTTATTTTGGAAATATTAATGTCTATGGGAATACGAATACACGGGACAAGGTCATTCGTCGTGAACTGCTTGTGCATGAAGGGGATCTCTATAATGAGACACGCTTGAGGAAAAGCATCGAGAAAATTCAGGCGCTCGGCTATTTCAGCGAAGTAACCTTTGTGAAACCACAGGGGGATGCGCTAAACATACTCGATCTTCATATCAGCCTTAAAGAAAGGCCGACAGGGGCATTGACTGTGGGGGCGGGGCTGAGCGGCGGGGACTTTGTGGCGAATGCCCAAATTTCTCATAACAACCTCTTTGGAAAGGGGCATAACGTCAGTCTCAACGCGCAGATTGCCGGAGAATCAAACAGGTTTTCCGCGAGTTTCACGGAACCCTACACCCTTGATTCGCTTTGGAGCAGCGGTTTTGACGCGTTCAAAAACGAGACGAGGACGAGAGATTTTAGTGAATTGAAAACCGGCGGCGATATCCGAATGGGGCGACCGATTGGGGATTATGTCAGCTCTTTTGTCACCTATAAATTGGAAGATATCCGACTCAAAGAGGTCCAGGCGGAGGATTTGATTAAGGCGGATGGATTAACGAGTTCTATTTTAGGGACATTGATCTACGATCGCAGAAATAACCGATTTGATCCAACAAAGGGTTTCCACGATCACCTTTCAACGGAATACGCTGGCTTGGGGGGGGACAATCATTTTTTTAAATCGATTTTTTTCTCCCGTTTTTATTTTCCGGTTTCATTTCTGAAAGGGGTTTTTCGGATCAATACGCAGGTTGGGCTTGTCACCCGGACAACTTTCAAAGCCATTCCGACCACCGAGCGGTTTATTTTGGGGGGGGTGAATTCGCTGCGCGGGTTTGAGGCATTTACCATTGGTCCCAAGGAAGTATCGAAAGATGGGAAAGAAGTTCTGGTAGGGGGGGACCGGCAGTTTTTTAGCAATCTTGAGTATGAAATTCCATTGGTCAGAGAGATGGGGGTCAAAGGGGTTCTTTTTTATGATGTTGGGTCGGCTTTTGATGGTTCGAAGATTGATGAAATACGCCATAACATTGGCTTTGGTTTCAGGTGGTTTTCGCCATTTGGTCCGATCCGGGTGGAGATCGGTTTTCCGATCGATCCAAAAGAGGGTGAAAAGAAACAGGTGGTTCAGTTTGCGATTACACCGCCATTTTAAAGGAGGAAAAATGAAACAAAACGTTTCTTATATATCGCTGGGTGTTTTTATTTTTTTAACAGTTTCCGCCGCACAGGCCCAGAGCTCATCGGGTTCCCAGAGCGGTTCAAAGGTCGGTTACGTCGATATGGAGCGGGCGCTTCAGTCTACGAAGGCTGGACAGGGGGCGAAAAAAGAGGTTGAAAAAGAGATTGAAAAGAGGAAGAAAGCGTTGGATAAGCTTCGAAACGATGTCGTCAAGATGGAGGATGATCTTAAAAAACAGGAATTGGTGTTGACGGCGGAATCGAGAGAGAAAAAGAAAACCGACTATTTAAAAAAGGTGGAAGATTTGAGGAGCCTGATGGCAAAGAGTCAGCAGGAGATGCAGGAGGTTGAGCAAAAGATCGCCTCGCCTATTCTCGTCAAGATGAGTGAGGTTTTGAAGAAATTAAGTGAAGAGAAGGGGTATGATGTGATTGTCGCCAAAGGCGCTCTTGTTTATGCGCGTGATGAATCGGATCTGACCGATGATCTGATCAAGCGTTTTGATAAGGAGTATAAAGGAAAATAATGAAGATAGAGGCGTCTCTTTCTGCGGTTGAAATACGCGAGCTTCTCCCCCATCGCTATCCTTTTTTGCTTGTCGATCGGGTGGAAAAAATTGTCGTCTCAAAAACGACGCCGATCGGAGACAAGATTGTGGCCTATAAAGCGGTAACTCAGAACGAGCCCTTTTTTCAGGGGCATTTTCCACAGTATCCCGTGATGCCTGGGGTTTTGATAGTGGAGGCTATGGCGCAGACGGCGGGGCTTCATCTCTATTTGACGTATGAGTGGGCCCGAAAAAAGAATCACTATCTTTATTTGACCGGGGTCGATGGAGCAAGATTTCGAGCCCCCGTTGAACCCGGCTCTCTTTTAAGGTTGGAAGGCCAGGCCGTCAAAATCAGGCAGGAAAAATTCTGTATTTATGAGGCGAAAGCTTTTTTGGATTCGGCCATTGTGGCGGAGGCGACCATTTCTTCGATTTTTGCCGAGAAGCCCGGAGGGGGAAAAAAATGATTCATTCATCGGCGATTGTCGATCCCAAAGCGAATATTGGCGACAGTGTCGATTTAGGCCCCTTTGTTGTGATTGGCGAAGGGGTGAAAATTGGCGATGGGACAAAGATCCATGCCCATTCAGTTCTTGAAGGGCCTGAGCTTTCTATTGGCAAAGAATGCGAAATAGGTCCCTCTGTGGTTTTGAAAAGTCATACCTCGATGGGGGATCGTAACCGGATATACCCCTTTGCCTGTATTGGCGCTCTACCGCAGGACCTCAAATTTAAGGGGGAAGAATCGCGTCTCGAGATCGGCTCGGACAATACTTTTCGCGAGTCGGTAACCCTCCATCGCGGCACAGCGACGGGTGGGGGGGTTACGAGAATTGGAAATCACAATTTTTTAATGGCCTATGTTCATGTTGCGCACGACTGTCAGATCGGCGATTCCGTTGTGATGGCAAACAGTGTAGGACTTGCGGGGCATGTGATGATTGAAGATCATGCCATTTTAGGGGGGATGGTCGGGGTTTTACAATTTATACGAATCGGGACGTTTTCTTATACGGGTGGATTTTCAAAGATCACAAGGGATATTCCCCCCTTTATGATCGTATCCGGGACAGATGCCAGCGTTGGCGTGAGAGGGATTAATTCTGTCGGTTTATCGCGGAAAGGGGTTGATACGAAAACCATTCGCGATTTAAAGGAAGCCTATAAAATTCTTTTCATGGCCGATCATACGGTGCAGGAAAGTTTGTCAAAAATAAAAGAGAGTTCTCTTTTAGAGACCCCCCAGGTGAAACATCTTGTTCAATTTATTGAGCGATCATGTAACGGAAATGGCAACGGGAATGGTATCGTTGGAAGATACAGGGAGCCAGAGAAGGTAGAAGATGAAAAAGAAGATCAACGCAGCCGTCATTGGGGTGGGGTATCTCGGGACATTTCATGCTGAAAAATATTCGCAATTAAAAGATGTCAATCTCATTGGCGTTGTCGACGTCGATTCCCATCGGGCAAAAGCGGTTGCCGACCGCTTTCAAACCAGAAGTTTTACCGATTATCGGGAAATATTAAGAGATGCCCAAGCCGTCAGCATTGTTGTGCCGACCGATCGCCACTATGAGATTGCAAAAGAGTGTCTCTGGCGAGGCTGTGATGTTTTGATTGAAAAGCCGATGACCGAAAAGATCTGGCAGGCTGAAGAGCTCATTGAGATTGCCAAATCGAGGGGGGCTATTTTACAGGTTGGGCATCTCGAACGCTTTAACTCGGCGATTCAGGAGGCCTCCCGTTTTTTAAGCGCTCCGCTCTTTATTGAATGCCACAGGCTTCATTCATTTGTGGAGCGGGGCACTGAGGTGGATGTGATTTTGGATCTTATGATCCATGATCTTGATATTATTTTGAGCTTCGTTCGTTCCCGGGTTGTTCGAATCGATGCGGTTGGAACCCCCGTTCTTTCACCTCACGTCGATATAGCCAATGTCAGGCTGAAATTTGAAAGTGGGTGTGTCGCGAATGTGACTGCGAGCCGGATTTCTTTCAGCGCCATCCGAAAAATAAGAATTTTTCAACCCTCGGCCTATGTATCGATCGATTTTCAGAATTCATCTGTCGATATTTGCAGAAAGATTTCTGCCGGAAGAGATCCAAAAGGAAAAGAGGCAGAGTTGACAGCGGAGAGGCTTTCATTCCCGAAACGGGATGCTTTGTCAGAAGAGATTTCCGCGTTCATCAAATCGGTGAAGGGAAGGACTCCCCCGCTGGTGGGGGGACTTGAGGCCATTGAAGCGCTCAAACTGGCAGATCAGATCCGTGAGCGGATTAAACAAACGGGAAGAGTCATATCACGCGGATTTGGTCAAAGAACTTGGGACGTGGGGCCTTTTGGCAGTTAAATTTCTATGAGTTTTTCAGAAAAAAAATCAATTTTCATCGTTGCGGGGGAGGCATCAGGGGATCTTCATGGTTCTTCTGTGGCGAGGGAGATATTCAAAAGAGATCCTTCCGTTTTTATTTATGGAGTTGGCGGGATTGAGATGGAGAAGGCCGGTGTTCATCTGATTGCAAGGTCGGAGACCATTGCTGTGACCGGTATTTTTGAGGTTTTTTTTAAACTGAGAGAGCTTCTTTCACTATTTTTTCTTCTGGTAAGGTCGATTGTCATTTATAAACCGGACCTTGCGATTTTGATCGATTATCCCGATTTTAATCTGCGGCTTGCCAAAAGGTTGAAGAAAAGAGGGGTCCCTGTTCTTTACTATATCAGTCCCCAGGTGTGGGCTTGGCGCAGGTCGCGTCTTCGTCAGATCGGAAAATGTGTGGCGAGAATGCTCGTTGTTTTTCCTTTCGAGGCCGCATTTTACAAAGCGGCTGGCATCGATGTTGATTTTGTCGGTCATCCGCTGTTAGACCGGCTTGAAGGTTCCCCCCAAGTTTCTCAAAATGTGCGGACGATCGCGCTGATGCCAGGTTCCCGAAAGAATGAAATCCGGTATCTTTTGCCCGCAATGCTTGAATCTGCCGTCGAGATCCACCGTCGCTATCCCACTATTGAATTTTTGCTGGCGCTTGCCCCGGGGCTCATGAAGTCGGATATTTCTTTTACGCCAGTCGTCAAGTTGATAGACGAGAGCCTTCCAATCAGGATCGTTGAAGGGGGTGGGGCTGATTTTTTGTCAGGGGTTGATTTTGTGATCTGCTGTTCAGGAACAGCGGCGCTTGAGGCCGCCATTTTTGGGAAAGCGATGGTTGTTCTTTATAAGTTAAACCGTTTAACTTATTTGCTTGCGACTTTTCTCATGACTTCCGGACTTAAATATTTTGCGCTTCCAAATATTGTCGCGTCGCGCAGGCTTGTGCCTGAACTTCTTCAGGGTGATGTGACTCCGAAGAAGATTTCCGGAGAGGTTTTTCGTTTTTTGGAGAACGGCAGGCTTTTGAAACGAACTTCTGAGGAGTTGCTAAAAATCCGAAACCAATTGGGTTCACCGGGGGCAGCCTTTCGTGTGGCGGAGCAGGCATTTCTTTTTTTATCAAAAAAAGAAATGCTCTCTTCTATTCAAAAAACGCCTGGTCAAAAAACGCCTGGTCAAAAAACGCCTGATCGACAGCCCCCCGGTTTTTGGATTCTGAAATTAACGCATCGGATTTTTTCCCCATTCCTGTGGCTGGCATCGTGTCTATATGGTTTTGTGGTTTGGGGGCGACGCTATTTTTATGTGGTTAGGATATTTAAGGCCCGGAAAGTTCCTGCAACGGTCATTTCGGTTGGGAATATGACAGTCGGAGGGACAGGAAAAACCCCCTTTACCATTTTTTTGGCTGATGAAATGAAACGCAGGGGAAGATCCATCGCGATCTTGAGCCGCGGATATAAAAGAAAGGCGAAAAATGCCTGGGACTGTGTCTCAGATGGTCTATCCGTGAAACTGGATGTTTTAGAGGCGGGGGATGAGCCGTGGCTGATGGCATCCAGATTGAAAGGGATTCCCGTTTATGTGGGGGGAAACCGCTACCAAACGGCCGTTGAGATTTTAAAACGACATTCCGTCGACATGCTTCTTTTAGACGACGGTTTTCAACACTGGGGGCTCGATCGTGATTTTGATTTTATTACGTTCGATGCGACCACCTTTAAAGAGAGGGTGGGGCTCCTCCCCTATGGAAAATTTCGGGAACCGCTGAGGCATCTCAAGCGTTCCAATTGCGTCATTTTGACACGCACCGATCATCTGAATGATATTGAGAAAGAAAGATTAAACCGCTTGCTCCATTTGGCGCATCCGAACGCCCCGATGATCGAAGCAAATTATCGTCCAAAACATCTATTGCATATTTCTTCGGGGGAACAGATTTTCCTGGATCATCTGGTCGGGCGGCGCATTTCGGCTTTTGCGGGCATAGGGAATCCGGACTCTTTTTTAAGAGTTGCCAGGCAGTTTTCTCAAGTCGTTGATTTTAAGGTCTATTTGGATCACACCTTCTATTCCGCAAAAATGATGGGGCAGATTTTAAGGGATGCTGAAAAAAAAGGCGCTGATTTAATTCTTACGACTGAAAAAGACGCCGTGAGAATTCCAAAAGATGTTCTAAAATCAAATCCCCCGCTTTACGCGCTCTGCGTCGATTTGGAAATTACGAAGGGCAAGCGCGAGCTGGATGCCCTCCTGGATCATCTTCCATGTCCATTTTAAATATCTTTTTTGACACACTCAGTGTGATTCTAAATCTTTTGCCTCAGCGTTTTCTCAAATGGGTTTGCCGCGCGATCGGTTATTTCTGGTTTGTCTGTTTGCGTTATCGCAGGGATGATGTTTTAGAGAACCTCCGGGCTGCCTATAAAAATGAAAAAACTGAATCGGAAATTAAGAATTTGGCGCTGAAGAATTTTTGCCATTACGTTTATCTTTTTTGTGAACTGATTCAGCTGAGAACGTTGTCTCCGGCTGAACTCAAAAAAAGAATACGGTTTGAAAACCTGGAATCGATAAAAAAATTCATCGATGGAAAACAGGGCGCTGTTGTTTTAACAGCCCACATGGGGAATTTTGAATGGATGGCCGCAGCCGCCCCTTTTCATGGGTTGCCGCTTTCTATCGTTGCGCGCATGATGAAAAATGAGACGATGGAAAAAGTTATTTCGCGTCAGCGAAGACGCTGGGGAATCGGTGTGATTTCGCTCAAAAAGAATGTTCTCTTTTCGATTTTTAAGCATCTTAAGCAGAACCAGGTGGTGGGATTTATGATGGATCAAAGACGAGGGCCTCCCGAAGGTATTTTTGTGAATTTTTTTGGGCGGCCTGCCGCCACCACCCCGGGGCTGGCCTATCTCGTCGAAAGAACCGATGCCTCTGTCATCCCTTTTTTTAATTATCGGACCGGGTTCGGGGAATTTGTCGCGAAATTTGAAGAGCCGATCCCTTATAAAAGAATTGGCGGGCGCCGGCAAAATATATATCATAATACGCAGCAATACACGGGGGTTATTGAGAAAATGATTCGTGAGCATCCGGAACAGTGGTTTTGGATACATCGGAGATGGCGCCAATGATTCGCTCTTTTGGCCTTCTCCTCTTATTTTGCCTGCAGCTCTCCTGCGGAGGTTTTCGCACGGTGGAAAAGCTTGAAAAGATTATCCCCCCCCAGGATTTGGAAGAAAAAATAGCCATTGAAACGAGGGAAAATGCCAAAAAACCGGGAAACCAAAAACAGAAAAAAGGGGTGAAAAGCAAAAAAACAGCTTCTGCTTTTTTACGACCGGAAGCGGTTGAAAGAGCGAAGGCGTACGCGAATGTAAAATCTTTCCGGGAGGGGGAGAAGACGACGCTCGCCTTTAGCTGGTTTTCAATCAAGGGGGGGGATGTGACGCTTGAAGTTCATCCCTTTGTCTATATCAATGGGAGAAAAACGTATCATTTTATCGGGCGTGCAAAGTCAGGAGCCGCGATGGATCTGATTCACAGCATCGACGACTGGATTGAAAGCAATGTGGATGTCGACACATTTTACCCGATCAAAACAGCGCTTCACGGAATTGAAACAGATCGTTTGCGCGAGGGGCGCACTTTTTTTGATTATGTGAATGGGAAGATTCATTATTGGATGAAGCGGGTTCATGTGAAAAAGGGGGTGAAAGAGGAGCGGCGGGTTGACGATTTCAAACCGGGGATAGTCGATGTCTTTACATCGGCATTTTTACTTCGGGCGCAGAAATTGGAGGTTGGCAAGACCTATTATTCGGATGTTTATAATGAAGGGAAGCATCTTTCCGTTGAGGCCGAGGTTTTGCGCCGTGAGAAATTAGATACCGATATTGGCGAATTCGACACGCTTGTTGTGCGTCCGATCGCGCGTTTTGAAGGAATTTTAAAGACCTCGGGCGATTCAACCATCTGGCTGACCGATGACGAACGTCATTTCATTTTGCGGCTTGAAACAAAGATCAAAATCGGTTATCTCGTCGGGGAAGTGAAGAAGATTGAAGATCCGGAGTACAAACTTCCCAAACCCTAAGACACCCAATGATGATATTTATTTTTTTGTATAATATTTTGATTACGGCGGCATTTTTCGCTGTTTCTCCCTATCTTTTGTATCGCCTCATATCCCGGAAGAAATATCGTCAAGGGCTCGGTGAGCGTTTCGGATTGATCTCTCGAGAAAAGATTGAAAGGTGTAAAAACCCAACCGTCTGGTTTCACGCGGTTTCTGTCGGTGAAGCCTCTGCGATTTATCCCTTGTATCTTGTTTTTAAGGAAAGGTATCCGGAATCGTCTGTTGTTTTTTCAACGACAACAGCGACGGGGCAGGCATGGGTTCGCAAGCAGTTTCTTCATGCCAATGATATTCCCCTCTATTTTCCGATTGATCTCTATTGGGTCGTGGAACGGGTATTGAACCGCCTGCGTCCAAAGCTTTTTATTTCAGCGGAGACAGAGATCTGGCCTAATTTCTGGTGGAGCGCCTATCGAAGGGGGACGAGACTTGCGCTTGTGAATGGACGGCTTTCCAATCGGTCATTCCGGCGATATTCAAAGATTGTTTTTTTCTTAAAACATGTTCTTGATAAGCTTTCGTTTATTACCGTTCAGACGGAAGAAGATGCCCAAAAATTTGGCGCGTTGGGTGTGCCCGCCGGACGGCTGACGGTCAGCGGCAATCTTAAATTTGAGATTTCTCTTTCAGAGAGAGAAATTTCGCTTCAGAAAGAAGATTTGAAAAAAGCGCTTGGGATCGGAGATGAATTTGTTTTGATGGGGGGGAGCACCCATGCGGGGGAAGAAAAAATTTTGCTGGACAGTTATCTGAATTTGAAGAAACGGTTTTCCGGACTTCGCCTGATTTTGGCGCCCCGTCACCCGGAGCGTTTTACGGAGGTAAAAAATCTCATTGAGGAAGCGGGATTTCGTTGTTTTGTCGTCTCTGAAGGAGGGGGGCGAAAATGGAATTCCGAAGAGATTTTGCTTGTAGATGTGATGGGGGAACTCTGTCGCTATTACTCCCTGGCAACGATTGTATTTATGGGTAAGAGCCTGACTGCGCATGGGGGGCAGAATCTTTTGGAACCGGCCGCGCTCGGGAAAGTGATTTTATTTGGACCCTATATGGAAAATTTCAGGGAAATTGCGGATCAGTTTTTGCGATTTCGGGCGGCCACAGAGGTGTTTGATCCGGTGATGCTTGAGAGAGAGATTGAAAAATATTTAAGTTCTGAAACTTTACGCAGGCTCTCTGAGTCGAAAGCTGTCCAGTTGATTCAGAAAAATAAAGGGGCATTGGCATTCACGTTAAAACGGATTGAGGAGCAGTTTGTATGTCAGCCCTGAAAATTGAAACGAGAGATCTCCTGAAAGTGGTCGATCGTTTTTCCAAGCCCTCGATTTTGGTGTTGGGGGATATGATTCTGGATCGCTATCTTTGGGGGGATGTTGAGAGAATTTGTCCAGAGGCGCCGGTTCCAGTTGTAGATGTCAAACGGACATCGCTCATGCTTGGCGGGGCCGGAAATGTGGCTGCAAATTTAAGAACCTTCGGGGCCAGGGTCTCGGTTTTAACCTGTATCGGAAAGGATGTGGGGGGAAGAGAGGTAAAGCGATTGCTGGGAGATCTGGGTGTGGAAGGGTCAGGCTTGATTGAAGACAGCGATCGGGAGACAACAGAAAAAACAAGGGTCGTTGCCAGGCATCAGCAAGTCGTGCGATTTGACCGGGGAACAAGGAATATCATCCCGGAAGTAACCACAGGGAAAATCTTTCAATATCTTGAAAAACAGTGGGACGATTTTGATGCCATTGTGATTTCAGATTATGGCAAGGGGATGATCTCCCCATCGCTTTTTAAACAGATTAAAAAATTAAATGAAAGGCAGCCCAAGTTGGTTACCGTTGATCCCAAAGAGAGAAATATTGGTCTCTATAAAAAGGTTTCCCTGATTACCCCCAATAAAAAAGAGGCGGCGTATGCGGCGGGCAAAGAGATCGAAACGGAAGGGGATCTCAAAGAGGTTGGGAAAAAGATTATCCGCGAACTCCAGTGTGAAAATCTTGTTATCACGCTGGGGGGGGATGGAATGGCTTTTTTCAGACGAGACGGGGAATTTTTAAAAATTCCGACTTTCGCGCGGGAGGTCTTTGACGTCAGCGGCGCGGGCGACACCGTGATCAGCACGATTACGCTCGCCCTTTGCTGCGGGGCGACGCTCCCTCAGGCGATCATTCTTGCCAATTATGCCGCGGGTGTTGTTGTTGGGAAGGTTGGAACAGCCTCCGTAACGCCAGGCGAGCTTAGAACCTATATAGGAGTTGAAAAAAGGCATGAGCATTCCCAAAAAACCACTCCCCGTGAAATTTATAACCAGTATCATCTATAAAGATCCCAACCTTTGCGAGGAAGGGAGTTTGCTTCTCAAAAGAAAATGGGGGGAGATCGATATTCGTGAAGAGAAGCTTCCGTTTACTCACACCGATTATTATCATGAAGAGTTCGGGAGCCCTCTTTTTCGCAGTTTTTTTAGTTTTGAAAAATTGCGCTTGAGGGAGGGGTTGATTGAAGCCAAGCTCTTTTCGAATGAAATTGAGAATCGGCTTGCAAAAAGCGATGGCAGGCGTACTATAAACGTCGATCCCGGGTATTTGACAGATGGGCAGCTTATTTTGGCAACGGGGAAGAATTATTCTCATCGTGTCTATTTGGGGAGCGGCATTTTTGCCGATCTTACATTGATCTATAAAGATAGGAAGTTTCAGCCGCTGCCATGGACATATCCTGATTATCAGGAAGAAGGGATGCAGATCATACTGTTAAAGATCAGACAAAAATATTTGGAACAAAGATGAAAAAAATGCCGCCTAAAAAAAGCCTTAAAGAAAAAATCAAAAAAATTAAGATGATTATTTTGGATGTAGATGGGGTTCTGACCGACGGGGGGCTCATGATCGGTCATAACGGCTTTGAATATATGAAGTTCAACGTACAGGATGGGGCGGGAATTGTGATGGCTCAAAAGGTGGGATATCGCTTTGCGCTCATTACGGGAAGAAATACGGCGATTGTAGATCGGAGAGCCGAAATTCTCCACATCGCCGACGTTTTTCAGAATCGCTTTTTTAAAATCGAGACTTATGAAGAGGTTATTAAAAAATATCATCTGAAAGATGAGGAGGTTTGCTACATCGGCGATGATCTTTTGGATCTTCCGGTTTTGGAGAGGGTTGGTTTTTCGTCTGCTCCGGCAAACGCTGTCGATGATGTAAAAGAGAAAGTCGATTATGTGACAGTCCGAAAGGGGGGAAAAGGGGCTGTGCGTGAAATGATCGATCTCATCTTAAATCTCACAGGGAAGAAAGAAAAACTGCTCCAGGCGATCCGCCATCAGACAATCCCCGAAGTCAAGTTGTCATGAAGGTGACAGTTGTCATTCCTGCCCGTTATGGCTCAACCCGTTTTCCGGGAAAGCCGCTTGCCGATATTTCAGGCAAACCGATGGTTCAGCATGTCTATGAGCGTGCTTCGCAGGCAACACTCGTCGATGAAGTCTTTGTTGCGACGGATGACCTGCGGATTGCAGAGGCTGTGGAGTCGTTTCATGGGAAGGTGGTTTTAACATCCAAAGAGTGCCGCAGCGGCACCGATCGCATGGCAGAAGCGGCCAGAAATTTCTCTTCGGATGTTTTCATCAATGTGCAGGGGGATGAGCCGCTCATTTCGCCAAAACTAATCGATCAAATTGCCTCCTCACTCATTTCTGACACAAAAGTAAGAATTGTTTCGGCCGGCATTTCTTTCAAATCAAGAGAAGATTTCCTCGATCCCAATATCGTCAAGGTTTTAACCGATCGTCAAGCTTATGCGATCTATTTTTCGAGATATCCAATTCCATTTTTAAAAGACGCCTGGCAAAAGGCGGCTCATTTCCAAAAGAGTTTGGCCCAAAAGAGTTGGGACGATTATTATTCCGAATATTCTTTTGAAAGGCTCAAGCAGTCAGCGGTTAAGAAGCATCTTGGAATTTATGGTTTCAGACGGGAGGAGCTCCTGAAATTTTCACAATGGGAACCGACACCCCTGGAATGCCAGGAGGAGCTCGAACAGCTTCGTATTCTGGAACACGGGGGGAAGATCAAAATTGTTCCGACCGAAGAAGAATCGATCGCCGTAGACAGGCCCCAGGATTTAGCTAAGATCATTTTTTCTTAAGTAACATCGAATCTTTTTGAAAAGAAGATAAAAAATCGTATCGTCCGGCTATTGAGCATACTTTTTCCTCTGGGACAATCAGTTCTTTCTTTGAGTTACGAGTCGCGCTGAATTAATCACAACGGAAAGAGAGCTCAGGGTCATGCAGGCGGCCGCGATCATCGGATTTAGGAGACCGGCTGCCGCGACGGGGATGGTCAAGGCGTTGTAGACAAAGGCGAGAAAAAGATTCTGGCGAATTTTTGTGATTGTTTTTTTGCCGATTCGGATCGCCTCAGCCGCTTTTGTAATATCCCCATGGATCAAAACAGCATCCGCGGCTTCAAGGGCAATGTCTGAGCCGCTCCCCATTGCAATTCCGAGATCCGAAGCCATGAGAGCGGGAGCATCATTGATGCCGTCGCCGACCATGCCGACCCGTTTCCCCTGGGCTTTCCATGTTTCGATTTTTTGCGCCTTCTCTTGCGGTTTAAGAAATCCGAAGAATTTTTGAAGCTTGAGTTTCGAAGAAACTGCTTCAGCCGAAGACTCGTTGTCTCCCGTGAGAAGCACAGGCTCAATCTTTTCTTTTTTTAAATCATCGATGCTCGCCATCGCGCCTTCCCTTATTTTGTCTGTCAGAACAAACGAGGCGAGCCATTCTTTTTCACTCGCCGCATGGAGAACCGTTTTCCCCCTCTCGATTTGGGACTCAAATTTTTCAAAAATTTCCGGTTCAAGACCGGTCTGTTTCATCAGTTCTTTATTTCCAAGAAAATATTTTTTAAGACCTATGTTTCCCCCTATGTTTCCAACGATGCCAAGCCCTGGAATCGATTTGAGATGGGATGTCTCTTCAATTTTTAAGATATTCCTTTCGCCCCATGTCGCAACCGCTTTTGAAAGGGGATGTGTGGATTGTTTTGCCATTGAAACTATTTTTCCCAAGAGCTCTGTGTCTGATTGCTTTGAATGATTAAAAAAATTTAAAACAGAAGGGCGCCCCTCGGTAATCGTGCCGGTTTTGTCAAAACAGAGCATGTTTAACGCCCCCATTTTTTCAAAGACGGAGGCATCTTTAAAAAGAATTCCCCTTCTGGCTGCCATTGTGGAAGCAGAAAAGACGGCGATGGGGGTCGCAAGACCGAGCGCGCAGGGGCAGGCAATGAGAAGAACGGCGATTGCTGAAAGCATCCCTTTCATTGCATTTTGGTCAAAGCCCCACCAGAAAAGAAAGGTAAGCGCCGCAATTCCGATGACGGCAGGCACAAAATAGAAAGCAACGCGATCGGCAATGCGCTGAATCGGGGCTTTGGTTGACTGGATTTTTTCGACGAGTCTTACCATTTGAGAAAAAAGGGTTGCCTCTCCCGCCTTTTCAACTTCAATTTTTAGAACTCCTTCCTGATTGATCGTGGCGCCGATGACAGAATCCCCCGGGGTTTTATGAGAGGGGATCGCCTCCCCCGTCATCATCGATTCATCGACAGCCGATTCTCCCTGAATGATCTTTCCGTCCGCGGGTATTTTTTCACCGGCAAGTACGATACAAATATCCCCTTTTTTCAGCTGATCGGAAGAAAGAGTCGTCTCTTTATTATTTCTTAAGACCCTTGCCATGGCGGGTTTGAGTTCAAGAAGTTTTGCGAGGGAAGAAGCAGCCCTCGTTTTTATTTTTGACTCCAAAAAATTCCCAAAAAGAATCAGGGCAATAATGACGGCCGCTGAATCAAAATAGACGGGGAGATTTTTTTCGAAAAAAAATGAGCTAAAAACCGCAAGCATACTATAAAGAAAAGCGGCGCCGCTCCCCAACGCAACCAGCGTATCCATATCCGTTCTTCGTTGTTTGAGCGATGCCAATGCCGAAATAAAAAAACGCCGTCCCGATGTTATGAATAGAATAGTTGTGAGAACAAATTGAATTTCATCAGAAAAGGGGATCTCAAGCGGGGACATAGCCAAAAGAAACACAGGGAGGGCCAATGCGAAGGCCAGACTTAAGTTTTTCTTCTCTTTTTTCAGGCGCTCTTTTTGATCAAAAATTGTTGCGCCGGGCGCTCCATGACAACAGCTGGTTTCCATATTTTCTTTTACATAACATGGATCTTTATAGATACGCCATTTCTTTTGAAATGGCCAAATGGTGTTATCTGATTTCATTTGCTTGTTATTCCGTGATATATTGAAATTACTAAATGAAACGCTACGAACGCGCCATCTTTTTTCTGTTGGATGGCTCACGCCCCGATGTTCTGGGAGAGTTGTTAGCCCAAAAAAAACTGCCGAATTTTTATGAACTCTTTGTAAAAAATGGCATTTTCACACGCGCAACAACCGTCTTTCCTTCGACGACCGGCGCCGCCTATCTTCCGTATCTGACCGGATTTTACCCGGGGCATTGCAATGTGCCCGGCATCCGGTGGTTTGACCGTTCACGATACGCAAAAACGGGAATCTGGAATTTACAAAGATTTCGAAGTTATATCGGGCCTGAGAGTTATTTTTTTAATCGCGATATTTCAGAAAATATCAAGACCCTTTTCGATCTTCTCCCCAATTCCATGAACATTTTTAGCACGGTCAATCGGGGTGTCGGATTTTGGGGGGATCGGACATGGCTTTCCCGTTCTGTCTATGCGCTCTACGCGCATTTTACCGATCATTGGCTTTTCGTCGACCGGTGTGTCGGGAGGCGGGTCAGGGGAGCCCTCGGGAAAAAACCCCGCTTCTTGTTTGCAGCCTTTCCCGCGATTGATGAGCTTAGTCATCGCTCCCACCCCTTTTCACCGGAGGTTGTTTCAGCCTATCTTCAGTTCGATGGGGAACTTGGAAAGATTCTTTGCCGCATGGAGAAAGACAAATTATTGGATCAAACACTTTTCATTCTGGCAAGCGATCATGGGATGACGGCAACCCACACCCATTTTGATCTGGTTTCATTTATGGAAGGGGAGGGGTACAGGACATTTTATTATCCAAAAATATTTAAAAGAAATTTCAATCTTGCCATTATGCAGTCCGGAAACGCGATGGCGCATATTTACATTAAAAAAGAATTTAGCTGGGAGAGAAAAAATTATAAAAATGATCTTGAAAGGCTGATCGATCCCCTGGTTCAGCGGATCGAAGTGGGATGGGTTGCGGGTCTGACTGAAGAAGGGGAGGTCTATGTCCGGAGCCGGGAAGGCGAAGCCTGGATTAAAGAAGAAAACAATCAGATTTTTTATCGAACTGCCGGCGGGGATCCCCTGAAATTTAAAAATCCAAAAAATGTGATGACCGATTACGAAAGTCTCGAATTTTCTTTTGACCAGAAATATCCCGACGCCTTCCGGCAGCTCCTCCAGCTTTTTAAATCGGAAAGAACAGGGGATCTCGTGGTCAATGCCGCTTCGGGATATGATTTGAGGCTTGCTTATGAAAGACCCGAGCATTTTTCATCACATGGGTCGCTGATTCGCGAACATATGCAGGTGCCCGTTGCGATTTCTCATCCGATTGTTTTGAACCGGAAAATACGGAGCGTCGATCTTTTCCCGACAATTTTAGAGCTTCTCGATATCGAAACAGAGATCCGATGCGACGGGGTCTCTCTTTTCAAAGGGGTCAAGGGGGCATGAATTTTCCGCTTCTTTAGGATTTCTTTTGGGATCTCTCTTGTGCTCGCGCTTTTATTTCTGCTAAACTCTTCATTATGAAGAATATTCTGATGTATGCGGCTTTTGCAGTTTCTTTTTTTGTGACCTCCTTTTTCGTCTACACGGCTCATACGCAAAAAATAGACCCGATCGGCACGATGCAGGAGCTTGAAGCTGAGATTTCCAAAAATATCGTTGGCGATACAAAAATGAAGGAAGAAATTCAGGGAAATAACAGGAGCTCATTTCAAAAACACCGGGAGGCCAATGAACGCTTTCATAAGCGGATATCGAATAAGATCGATTTTGATCAGCTGGCTTCCATTTCAATGCCATTGAAATGGAAGCGAAAATATTGGAAAGGAAAACAAAGTGATTACAATATATTTATAGATCTTCTTAAAGATCTTATTGAAGAAATTGTTTATCCCCGCGCCAGGGATTTTTTTGATAACAATGAAATAAAGTACCTTTCTCCGCGTTATTTGGATGATGAAAAAAACGCAGAGGTGCCTACCCGGGTCATTTTAAAAGACAAGCCGGATACGAAGGTAGATCTCACTTTTCGCCTCGCAAAAAAGGGCTCTGTTTGGAAAATTTACGATATCAATCTTGAAGGGGAGTGGTGGACCGATAATTTTAAGGGGCAGTTCAATCATATCATTACGACCCAATCTTACGGCGAGCTTATTGAGCGGATGAAGAAGAAGCTAAGGAATGTGCGGGAGGGATTAAGCTATTAAGCTTTAATCCAGATTCGCTATCCGATCTATATCGTCTTTCTGTCCCACGAGGACCAGCACCGAGTCTTCATCCAAAATATCTTCCGCGGTCGGCAGGCTGTTATACTCCTGAACCACTTTTTGATCATTTGACCTTCTCCCCAATTTCTTCATTTTTTTAAGCGCGATGACATTGACTTTATATTTTGTCCTGAATTTGATATCGCCAATAGTTTTTCCGACAAATGCCTTTGGGACTTTGACATCAGCCAGCACAAAGCCCTGCGAGAGATCGACAAAATCTTCAAGCTTTGAAAAAAGGAGCTGTCTCCCCAGACGAATTCCCATATCTTTTTCGGGATTGATGACGCGTGTTGCCCCCACCTCTCTTAAGATCTGCTCGTGAATGGGGGACGAAGCGCGGGAGATAATCTCCGGGACACCCATTCTTTTCAAGATCGTTGTTGTAAGAATATTGTCCTGAATGTCTTTCCCCATGCAGATTACAGCAGCATCAATGTCGTTCAAACCCGCTTCCATCAGCGCAGATTCGTTTGTGCTGTCGAGTTGAACCGCGTGCGTAACAACGTCTTTGACCTTGGCGATTTTGGTTTTATCGATATCTATTGCAATGATTTGAGCATTCCCTTTGGAAAGCGTTTCAATCAGGTTATAACCAAAATCGCCAATGCCAATAACAGCTATCTGTTTCATAAATAGTCTCCAGTGATTATCCTACTAGAATATTTTCCTCCGGAAAGTCAATATATTCTTCCTCTTTTTCTCTCAGTGTCAACGCAACCACAAAGGTGATAGGTCCGATACGCCCCACAAACATGAGAAGCGCTATGATGATTTTTGAAAAGTCGGAGAGCTGGGGTGTAATTCCCATGGAAAGGCCGACCGTGTTAAATGCCGATATCGTTTCAAAAATAACCTGGATAAAAGGAAAATGGTCATGGACAAGGACCAGAAATGCCGATGCGACGGTTATAATCATTGAAAAGAATGTGATCGCAATTGCCTTATTTACGGTTGCGGAGGGAATGACCCTTTCAAACAGAACCACCTTATCTTTCCCTTTCACGGTTGACCGTATCAGAGAAAGAAGAATCCCGAACGTGTTGACTTTAATTCCGCCCGCGGTGGAACCGGATCCCCCCCCCACAACCATGAGCGCCATGAGTGTCAAAAGGGTGGCCGAATGGAGAAGTCCAATATCAATGGAATTGAAACCGGCTGTTCGCGGCGCGACTGCCTGAAAATAGGCATTGAGGATTTGAGTGTGAAATGGGAGCGCCAAAAGTTGGGTGTTTCTCTCTGTAAAATAGATGAGAAGCGTTCCCCCGAGAATAAGAAAAAAGGTAACCGCGAGGACAACCTTCGACTGCATCGTCAAATGATGATGGGGTTCTGTTTTTTTGCGGAATGAGAAATAATGCGAGAGATCTGAAATGACAAGGAAACCAATTCCCCCGAAAATGATCAGAAGAGATATCGTAAGAAGCACATAAGAATCTTTTTGAAAAGAGACGAGGTTATCTGGCAGAAGGGAGAGTCCGGAATTGCAAAAGGCGCTGACGGAATGGAAAATGCCGTAGTAAATTGATTTTGAAATATCATGAAAGATCATATAAAAACGCCAGCTAAGAACCGCAGCCCCAAGAATTTCCATGAAAAGTGTAAATTTAACGATTTGTTTCAGAAGGGCATAAAGCTGGTGTTGTGCCCCCCCCCTCCGAAGTTCAAGCGACTCGGACATAATTTTTCGCCCCTCAATGCCAAAGCCACCCCTGAGAGCCATCGCGATAAAGGCGCCGATCGTCATGATCCCCAAGCCGCCAATTTGCATGAGGAAAAGAAGGATGAGTTGTCCCAGAAATGTGAAATCGGAACCCGGCTGAAGGGTCGCGAGTCCGGTTACACAGCTGGCTGATGTTGCCATAAATAAGGCATCAATCGGCGAAATTTTATGGAGTGTCGATGAAGGGAGCAGAAGAAGCAATGTTCCCGAGGCGATCAGGATAAAGAATCCCCAGACCAAAAGATGGGGCGGCTGAATTTTTAAAGCGGCCACGACGGGATTAAATTCCTTAAACTGGATCAAAACGTTGAAAATCAGAACGATCTTAAAAAAGATCCAATGGTTTTCCGTTGGACGCACCAGATGCGCCGGGTGGAAGGGGAACCCCAGTTTGAAAAAATGGATATAGCAGACATAAAGGGCGGTAAAAAAGAGAAGATGCGTAAAAACGAAATCAACATATTCGTCTTTAATGAAGTATGCTTTTGAGGAAGAGAGTATGAATTTGGTAAAAAGTTCAAGAAGCGAAATGACGACGACGACAAGATTGAAATAGCCGAGCAGCGATTCATAAAAGGGGGTTAAGGGGAGACCAAATTCAATGATAAGCGAAAGAAGATACGCAATGGAAACAATGACAAGAAAGGCATCGAGCGAATATAAAAAAGGCCAATATTTCTCAGGATAGCCTTTGTGATATTGCACAGCAATATCTTAGCGCAACGGTTTGGGAATTGACAATGGGAATTCAGTTCTTTAAATGAAGGTATGAAAATCATATATGACAATGAAGTCTCGCTTGATCCGCTTCTTGCGAAGCGGATTGTGGTTCTGGGCTATGGTTCCCAGGGGAGGGCGCAGGCGCTTAACCTGAAAGAGAGTGGGTGTGATGTCACAGTAGGTTTAAGGAGAGGAAGCCCTTCCTTTTTACTCGCTGAGAAGGATGGTATTTTGGCGCTTCCTATTGAAGAAGCGCTCAAGGCCGGACAACTGATCTCCTTTCTTCTCCCCGATGAATGTCATCGGGAAGTTTATTCAAAATATGTCGAAAAAATATTGAAACCGCAAGATCCCCATTTTACAAAGAGCCTTGTCTTTGCCCATGGATTAAATATTACCTTTAAAAAAATTGTCCCCCCCGAATTTGTGAATGTTTTTATGATTGCGCCCAAAGGCCCCGGCCCGCGGCTTCGGGAGGCTTTTCTTCAAAGGGATGGACTCCCCTCGCTTCTGGCCATTGCTCAGGATCCGTCAAAATCGAGCCGCGAGCTTGCCATGGCTTATGCGAAGGGGATCGGCTGCAGTCATCGCGGAATTTTTGTTACCACATTTGAGGAAGAGACCATGAGCGATCTTTTTGGCGAGCAGACGGTTCTCTGCGGAGGGGTTGTTGAGCTGATGAAAGCGGCATTTGAAACAATGGTTGAAAATGGAATTTCACCGGAGGCCGCCTATTTTGAGTGTTTTCATGAATTAAAATTTATCGTTGATCTTCTTCATTTTAAAGGGATTGCCGGGATGGCAGATGCGATTAGTAAAACCGCCCATTACGGGGGGATGACACGCGGCAAAAGGCTGATTGGGCATAAGGTCAAACGGGAACTTCGGGCTATTTTTAAAGAGGTGAAATCTGGTAAATTTGCAAAAGAGTGGTTGAATGAAAATAAAAAGGGGGGCGCCAGATATCGGAAGCTTTCAAAAGAATCCCAGTCCCACGCTATTGAGAAATGCGGAGCTAGGGTGAGGAAGGAAATTGGGTATGACTAACCTTCTTAGCAACTCCTTTTTTAACCAGATGAAGACCGCTTAACTTCTGGTATGCCTTTGACCTGAGATCATGGTTTTTCAGGAAGCTATAGAACAATTTGATAAACGGGTCGTTTTTGAAGGATTTGGGTTTTTTCATTTGAATTTGTCCATACATAAAGATTGAGTCCTATGCAAAAACAGCACCAATATCTAATAGAGTTTAACCTATTGAATTAATTAGTAATTTTAAATTATTTATTTTGTTTGGAGTGATATCCTTTGTTTATCGGATTGACAAGGTTTGTTTCTTGACACGCTATTTGACAAGCCATTCTCTATGAAATGACTTGTCAAATAGCGTGTCGACATGGCATAGATCGTGAAACAGATGGAAAAAACAAGATTATTTACTCCGGGTCCGACACCTGTTCTGCCAGAGGCCTTGAAGGCAATGTCAGAGCCGATCATCCACCACAGAAGCGCAGACTTTATGAAGGTGTTGGAAGAGGTGAGGGGGGGATTGAAGTACCTCCTTGAGACGGGGCAGGAGGTTTTGATCCTCACAGCCTCTGGAACGGGGGGAATGGAAGGGGTGGTGGCAAATCTTTTTTGCCCCCAGGAGAAAGTTCTCGTTGTCAGAGCCGGGAAATTCGGGGAGAGATGGGGGGAGATTGCCGCTACTTTTGGACTTCAGGTTGTGGCGCTCGATATTCCGTGGGGAGATGCCCCGACCGCGGAGCAGATTCGGGAACGCCTTTTGTCTGATCCGGCTATTCGGGGGGTTTTTCTTCAGGCGTGTGAAACATCGACCGGCGTCGATTTCCCAATTGAAGAAATTGCCAATGTGACCCGGGAGCGGGATACCCTTTTGATTGTCGATGCGATCAGCTACCTTGGCATATCCGAGCTTCCGATGGATCGCTGGGGGGTTGATGTTGTTGTTTCGGGTTCGCAAAAAGGACTCATGCTTCCACCAGGACTTGCGTTTGTTTGTCTCAGCCGGATCGCGTGGGAGAAACAAAAAAAATCTTTGCTCCCTAAATATTATTTCGATTTTTCAAAAGAGCTGAAATCGATTCAAAAAAATCAGACAGCCTATACGCCTGCGGTATCATTAATTGTCGGTTTGAGAGAAGTTCTTCGTTTTTTTCAGAAAAAGACAAAGGAGAAAATTTTTTCTCATTATGAAAAAGTGTCGCATGCGATGAGATCTGCCGTAAGCGCGCTGGAATTGGAACTTTTTGCCAAACGGCCGAGTCATGGGTTGGTCTCTATCCGTGTTCCCGAAAATGTTGATGGAAAACGCATTGTGTTACAGCTCAAAGAGAAGCATTGGATTTATATTGCGGGGGGACAGGATCAGTTAACCGGAAAAATTATTCGGATTTCCTGCATGGGGCATCTTGACGCATTTGATATTATTTCCGCGTTTTCCGCGTTGGAGGAGGTATTACGATCGGAGGGGGCAAATATCCCTTTTGGGAAAGGGGTTCAGGCGCTTGAGCGGCTCCTTCTGTCATAAAAAAATATGATTCGTGTTCTCGTCTCAGAAAACTTATCGCCGAAAGGGCTCGATCTTCTTTCGAAAGAAAAGGGGTTCGATGTGGATGTGCAGACCGGGTTGACATCGGCGCGCCTGCTGGAAATTATTCCACAATACGACGCAATGACGATCCGATCTGAAACCAAAGTGACCGCTGAGGTTTTGGAAAGGGCCGCGCGGCTGAAACTCGTGATACGCGCGGGGATTGGCGTTGATAATATTGATGTGAAGGCGGCGACGCAAAGAGGGGTTGTTGTCATGAATGCCCCTTCCGGAAATATTATTACAACGGCCGAGCATACGATATCGATGCTCCTTTCGCTCTGTCGGCATATCCCCCAGGCCACAGCGAGTCTGAAAGGGGGGGAGTGGGCGAAGAAAAAATTTACAGGGGTTGAGGTATTTGGAAAAACGCTCGGTGTGATCGGGCTTGGCAACGTCGGGCGCGTTGTTTCAGATCGCGCGCTTGGGCTTCATATGCGTGTCATGGCGTATGACCCATTCATATCTCTGGAAGCGGCTCAGAAAATGTCTGTCACACTCGTCGGTCTTGATGAGCTGCTTTCGCAGGCCGATTTTGTGACGGTTCACGTGCCGCTGACCCCCCAAACGAAAAACATGATAAATAAGGAGACCCTCTCCAAAATGAAAAAGGGGGCGCTCCTCGTGCAGTGCGCGCGCGGCGGCATTGTAAATGAAATGGATTTATACGATGCGCTGCGGGAAGGAAGGCTTTCAGGGGCGGCGCTTGATGTCTTTGAAAAAGAGCCGCCAGGTCAGCATCCGCTTTTTACGTTGGACCGCGTGATCTGCACCCCCCACCTGGGGGCGGCAACCGATGAGGCTCAGATGAAGGTTGGGATTGAGACGGCAGAGCAGATTATCGATTTTTTTAAACAGGGGATTGTGAGAAACGCGGTGAATCTCCCGTCGATGACCCCTGAATTAAGGGATCTCCTTCGTCCGTATTTGGAGCTCTCAGAAAAAATAGGGGCATTTCAGGCCCAGCTTTTGGCTGGCGACGGGCTGCGCTCGATTGAGATCGAATATGCGGGAGAGATCACATCCCATAATCTGGAGACATTGACCCATGCTGTCATTGCCGGATTTTTGGCGGAGCATCTTGAAAAATCGGTCAATCAGGTGAATGCGCTCTTGATCGCGCAGCAACGCGGCATCGACATCAAAGCGACGACCTCTTCCCACTCTCATGAGTTTACAAATCTGATATCGGTGACGGTCCGATCAAAGACAAGCTCACTTATGATTTCCGGGACGGTTTTTAACGGGGATGAACCGCGGATTGTCCAGATTGGAAAATTTCGGCTGGAGGCCCCTCCTCAAGGGAATATTCTTTATATTAGAAATTGGGATAAACCGGGGGTGATCGGTCATCTCGGCACGATCCTTGGGAGAAACCAAATCAATATTTCACGTCTTCACTTGAGCCTCGATAAGAGCACGGGGGAGGCTCTTGTCCTCATTAACATTGACTCATCCGCGAATGCTGATATACTCCACGAACTTTTAGCTTTGCCTCTCGTGATAGAGGTCAGGCAACTTGCTCTATGAGAGATAAAATGACGAATGGCATGGTGGTTGTTGGGGCTCAATGGGGGGACGAAGGCAAAGGCAAAATTGTCGATTTGCATGCCCAAGAGAGCGATCTCGTTGGTCGCTTTCAGGGGGGGAACAACGCAGGTCATACCGTTGTTGTCGATGGACAGAGTTTTTTCCTTCATCTGATTCCATCAGGCATTTTACACAGCCGGGCAAAATGCCTGATCGCAAATGGCGTTGTCGTTGATCCCAAGATTTGTCTTGAAGAGATTACAGATCTCAAAAAAAAAGGATTCCTGAAAAATGATGAGAATCTTTTGATCAGTGAAAATGCCCATGTCATTATGCCGTATCATTGCTTGATCGATATTGCGCGCGAGAGCGACGAGTGCAAGACAAAAATTGGAACAACAGGTCGGGGCATCGGTCCCGCTTACGCCGATAAAGCAGCCCGTCTTGGCATTCGCATGGCCGATCTTTTGGATAAAGATCGGCTGCGGCGGAAGCTCAGGCCGGTTTTAGAAGAGAAAAATTTTATGTTAACGGGCTATTTCAAGAAAGAATCTCTGGATCTTGATCAGATGGTTCATGAATACCACGGCTATGGCGAACGTTTAAGAATTTATATTGGCGACACCTCATCTGTTTTAGAGAAAGCGATTTTAGAAGGTAAAAAGATTCTTTTTGAAGGGGCGCAGGGGATTCTTTTGGACATCGATCATGGCACCTATCCATTTGTCACCTCTTCCAATACGGTGGCCGGAGCGGTCTCAACCGGCGCGGCCGTGAGTCCAAAAGATATTGGAGAAATTTTAGGTGTGCTCAAGGCCTATACCACACGGGTTGGAACCGGTCCTTTTCCGACAGAGTTGAAAGACGATGTTGGTGACTATCTTCAAAAAAAAGGGCATGAGTTTGGAACAACGACGGGACGCCGCCGCCGCTGTGGCTGGCTCGATCTTGTCGCGCTCAAATACGCGATCCAGATTTCAGGGGTAACCACACTTTCGATCACGAAACTCGATGTGCTGAGCGGCTTGGATCAGATCAAAATCTGCGTTGCCTATCGGCATCGCGGGGCGTTATTGCGGCGCTATCCTTCGGATAGCGATCTCTTGGAAGGGATTGAACCGGTCTATGAAACCCTCTCCGGCTGGCAAGAAGATCTTTCTTCCGCAAGAACGTTTGAAGCGCTTCCGGCGCCTGCCAGAAAATATCTCGAGACCGTTGAAGCGATGCTTGCTGTTCCGATTGAGATGATTTCTGTCGGGCCGTCAAGAGAGCAGGTCATAAAGAAGAGGTAGCCGCCGCGTTTGCCTTTGTCGCATAAATTTTCAATCCATCCTTAAGAGTGAATTGATTTTTAAAAAGGGCCAGTCCCGATTTTTCAAGCATCTTTTGCATTGTTTCTTTTGTGAAATAGTAAAGATGTTCCGGAAAAATATTTTTCCATCGCTCTCTTTTTAGCTTTGCATTCCAGTGGCCAATATCTGGCGTCCAGATTTCAATCAGGGCGTTATATTTGGCGATGCGCGCGATCTCTTTTAGAAACTGTGTTGGATCGGGGATATGCTCGATCAGATTATAAAGGGTGATGACATCGAAAAAATCATCTGAAAATTCCGCCTGGTGAAGATAGCCTTCAAACACATTCAATTTCATGACCTCTTTGGCGTGTCTCAAACCGAGAGGGGAGATATCGACGCCGTAAGTTTCAAATCCCCGTTGCCGGGCTTCGTTGAGAATGTAGCCGGCAGAGCAGCCGATATCGAGAAAATTCCCGCTCTTCTTTAAAGTTTGGTGTCGAAGGATATTTTTTATAATCTTTTTGGCACGTTTTTTCTTCGATTTTTCTTTTGCGATGTAGCCTTGAGAATAGTCATGACCGTATTTACCCCGAAGATCGCCGCTCATCAGTCTCGGATTCAGATAACTCAAACCGCAGAAGCGGCAGCGGACGACTCTTAAGTCGACTCTCTGGTAGAGAACGATTATGTCATCGTTTTCACATAGATTGCAGGCAGTGTATTCCATTCTTTGTTTTTGCCCTTCGCTTTATGTGAGAGAAACGAAAGTGTCAAGGGGTGGAAAGGGGAACTGATTGACGCTGATTCAGAAGTCTGATAGCAAAAAGTTATTTTAACCATGTCAGAACTTAAGACATATCCCCTTTCAGTCGTGATTCTT
The DNA here is from genome assembly GCA_964371555.1 of uncultured bacterium. Taxonomy (GTDB): domain Bacteria; phylum Bdellovibrionota; class JACOXK01; order 2-02-FULL-40-11; family 2-02-FULL-40-11; genus CAYJMQ01. The sequence continues at coordinate 26,813 of CAYJMQ010000022.1, forward strand.
ACGAAGAACGAAGAGAAACGCTTGGACGACTGTTTGCGATCGGTTTCATGGGCATCAGACATCGTGATTTTAGATGATTGCAGCGCCGATCAGACAAAGGCCGTCGCTGAAAGATATCAGGCGCGTTTTTTTGAGCGGGCGATGGATGTGGAAGGGCGTCACAGAAACTACGGTTATTCGCTTGCGAAGGAAAAGTGGGTTTTGAGCCTCGATGCCGATGAACGGGTAACCCCTGAATTATCTGAAGAAATAAAAAGGGCGGTGGCCCAGGATAATCCCTCTATCAATGGGTATTCGATGCTTCGGAGAAATTATATTAAAGATCATTGGGTTCGATACGGGGGATGGTACGCCTATCCGGTTCTTAAGATGTTTAGAAAAGATCGATTTTTATTTAAAGAAGAAGAGGTGCATCCGGTGGCGGTCATGGATGGCCCTGTGGAGTCCTTAAAAGGGGATATTATTCATTATTCCTATAAAGATTTTTCTGATTTTGTTTTGAAATTAAACCATCAGACGACACTGGAGGCGAAAAAATGGTTTCGGACCGGAAGAAAGATGACCTTGTCACATGCGCTTCGAAGAACGGTTGATCGTTTTTTTCGTTCATGGATCTTAAAGAAGGGATATAAAGACGGATTTGTCGGTTTTGTGGTCGCCCTTTTTTCCGGTCTTTATCAGATTTTAAGTTACGCAAAATACTGGGAGATGGGCAGATTAAACAACCAGCTTAAAGAGCGTTGACACACGTCTCTGATTTGAATATAAAAAATTTTCGGTTTTTTGTTATGGGCCGTTAGCTCAGTTGGTAGAGCATCTCCCTTTTAAGGAGAGGGTCGTTGGTTCGAGTCCAACACGGCTCATTTGTGAGTGATGGGTGCGATGCGGAATTTTATGTCCCCTTCGTCTAGGCCGGTCCAGGACACCTCCCTTTCACGGAGGTAACACGGGTTCAAATCCCGTAGGGGACGATCTCACTGCAGATACGCTTCGCTATACTGCGTCAGACTTCCTTCTCAAACGCTCAAAGTACTCGGAGTACGCCTCGCGTTTTCATCGTCGTCTTCCTTGTCTAGCTTGTTTTTGTCGCGAAAAGCACAAAAACTAGTTAGCCCATTTAGCTTTGGCACAGAGGGGGGTTCGAAAGCTGTCGCACAAAATATAGCATCATCTTAAGTCCCCTACCTGATGCTAAAGATCGTCAAATGGATGAGCATAATAATGAAAAGGGGATCGAAGCTGCACGGCGTCTTGTTAATCTGGTATTTTCGAAGTGTCCAGATAATATCAGGGGTTAAAAAGAAAGCATTGATTTTGGATTGAATGGCTTCTATAAGATTGGCTTGTTTAAAACCAATAAAAACAAAGAAAGCTTCAGGTT
>CAYJMQ010000023.1:0-26603 GCA_964371555.1 uncultured bacterium
AAAAGCAAATGGAAGCCTTTTTGAACGGGGGGAATTTAAATAAGGAAATTGAAAAAATCGCAGTGGATGACGCGTCTATTCACCAAATTTTTTCTGATTTGGATGATGAAGCAAAAGACGTCCTCCCGACACATCCTGCTTTTTCGAAAAAGGCATTTTTTAAGCAGCTTTCGAAAAATCCCAGCTTTATTGAGGGGATTAAAAATGCGCTCTATCAGGAGATCGAAGAGTTCAACGACTGAGCGCTATGGGGAAAGCTGCGAATAAGTGTGAGGACAGCGGGACTTCTGAAAAAAACTGTGAGTCAAACAGTTTAATACAGGAGCCAAAGATCCCCGCGTCGATTCTATCCCCCCTTTTGTGGATAAAGCGGAAATATCATGCACTCTCGGAGAGGATGGAGAAATATCTTCCATTCCTCTCCGTCGGTTGTTTTGTTTTGGGGATCTTTATTGCAAAATGGAGTTCTACGTTTGCGAACGCAATCGATTCAGGGATCAGCTCACTGATCGATTTTTATGGATGGATTGCGCCGCTGGCGATCTATATGATTTTAGCCCCTTCCCTTTCTAGAATGGTGAACTCTACAAAAGGGGAGGGGGGGAAATTTGTGTTGTTTGCGATTTATTGGTTATCTGTAAGGCGTCTAATTGCCTGTGTATTTGGGGCGCTCTTTACTGCTGTCGTTTTTGGTTTTCCACTCTCTTCAGGTAAATATGGTAATCTGTCAGTTTCAGTATTTGAAACCCTTAAATCACTCGGATGGATGATGACGCATTCAATCTATTTCTATGCGATGTACGCCTCAGTGCTGACCGTATGCATAGCGATGAAATCAAGAACGATCTCAGCTGTTTTGCAAAAATGTGCGGAACTTGTCGAGATTTTGGGGCAATATTTTGTTCCGATCGTTCCGCTCTTTATGCTTGCAATCGGTTCTTATGTCTATTTTCTTCCAACAAGCCTGGCGGAACAATTGGGGGGCGATCAGGTCATCCGCCATCTCAAATCGTTCAATCTTTGGGGGCTCTCTATCAGCACTCACAGTGCATGGGGGATGGTTGGGGTTTATATAGTATCGGCGCTTCTTACAGGACTCGGCTGTTTTATCTGGCATCTTGGGCTTTTGGCATGGACGAAAGGGCAGGTTCCACAGTTTTCAATATGGAATTATTTTACGAAGTATTGGATAAGGGTCTATCCACTCTTATGGTCGACCAGCTCTGAGGCGTTGGCAACACCCCTCAATCTCTACCTCGTGAAAAAATATTATCCGGAGATCCGACGGTCTGTTCGCCGGTTTATCATCGGGGTGGGGAGTTACATCGATATCAATGGGACGATGATCTGCGTCTTTGTTTTGGCCGGGGCCGTCGCAAAGATCTTGGGCATTGATCTATCGGTCATCCAACTGCTCTGTCTGATCCCCCTTGTCTTTATGATCGGTTTTGGGGTTCCTGGGATTCCGGGGGAGCTCCTTCTTTTTGGGGGACCGGTTGTGATGCTTCTTGCGATTCCGTCACCGATGGATCAGGTATTTTTAACACTCTATCTCGGCCTTCAAATTGGTCTCCCCGATTCGTTTCGAACCGGGAATAATTCGACCGATAGCTGTGTTTTAGGTATTTTGATGAATCGAATATATGAGAAAAGATTTCTAAGAGAGGAGTTAAATGAGAGAGACAGTAGAACAGTTTGAGGAACTTCAGGGCGTCAGGATAAAGATTTTGTTCCAAAAAGCAGATGAACTGGCAGAACTCCACCAGGCGGTCGCCTCCCCCAGGGCTGGATATTTCCATAGAAAGCTTTTGCAGTTTTTGGAAAAACCAAGAACAGTATATGAACTGGAACAGTTTCAAAAAGAATATCAGACAAGAGAATTCGCAAGACACATCGATCAACTGAGCCTTTTGGGTTTGATCGAAAAAAGGCCCGAAGAAGGGGTGATGGTCCGGACACCTGCGGGTGAAGGGGTGATTAACGTGATTCGTCGATTTGAAACACGTGCTGGCGAAAAAGAGGCGCGCGAAGTATTTGAGGCAAGCTGTGGTCCAAATTCCATAAGACTCTTTTTAAAGGTATACGGAACGCCGAGAGAGATCAATTGGAATGAGCCGGAGATTTCATTTACACCGAGTGAAATCGGAAAAATCTGTGCTTTTTTACCTCGAAGCATAGAAGGAATAGCAGCCATTGATAAGTTAAGTGACGCAAAAATTTTAACCTATTGTGATGATACCCCTGATAATACAAAGCAGCGCATTGTATTAAATGCGCGTCTTGCGCGCTGTTTTTATCAATATCTGATCGGTCTTTTAGAGATATTGACAAATACGGGGATGGCTCAAGTCATTGGGGCCAAAAAATGAAATCTCAAATGGCAGGGGGGATCAGGAAAATGAATGACATTTTGAAAACCATAAATGACAAGAATTTTTTTTCCGAAATCATCGGTCGATGGACTGAAAACGAGAAGCTATTCGAACCCTATGTGCGTGAGATTGCCATTCATTTGATCCGAGTTTTAAAAAAGAAACCAGAACTCAAGGAAAAAATTGTCCAGATTGCATTGAGATCAGAAGATTTTAGAAAAAAGTTGGCCAAGATATTCATAAATTCTCTGTAGCTTAAAGTCTTGCTTTTTTTAAAACCAGAAGTAGAAAGCGCTTATCTTTAAAGATTTCATGGAAATCTTTTTTAGCGAGACTTCTCTGCAATTTAAAGTCTGTGGCAAGTTCATCAATCAGTGCATATCGAAATGACTTATCATGCAGCCACTGTAGCAGCGCATGAATTTTCTTATCTTGGCTGGTTTTAATATGAAAGCTTAGTTTTTTGAGTAAGAATCCCATTTTTTTTCTAAGTTCCTTAAGTTTATAATGGAACGCTTTTCTGACCAATGCTTCAATTTGTTCTGGACGAAACGGTTTGTAAAAGACGCGTCGAATGCCACTGGCATAGGCTGCCCGAATTTCTTCAGGGGTAGCATAAGCTGTTATCAGATAGAGATCGGTCCATGGCGATATTTGAAAAATCTTTTGGGCAGCTTCGATGCCATTGAGTTTGGGCATTTGGAAATCCAAAAGGGCGAGTGCGATGAAATTTTTTTTCGCCAATTCAACTGCCTGATGGCCGTTCGAGGCCACTCTCACCTCCATGCCTAAATCTTCAACCGATAAAGAAACGAGATCTCGAATTCCCTCTTCGTCATCTGCAACCAGAATTTTTAAATCTTTGGGAAACATCGTTAATTTTAAATCCTAAAGCCGGCGGCTTATTTTACCGATAACCAAGAAGATGTTGAAATCTGTCATTTATAGCACGAAGTGCAAGAAAAAAGATCTCTCGAGATTTAGGCTCTTTAAGATTTCTTTTTCAACATCCTACTTATGAAGAATAGAGGAATTGTGCTGGAAAAGCTATGAAAAAAATCGTAAAAAGGAGCCCTTACTACGATGAGAGTCAATTTATTGAAGAACTGACAGAATCGGTTGCAAAAAAAATGGGGGAGGGCAAACAGCCTGCGCGCGATATAGCAAAGGTCATTGTTGCAGAGCTTCGCAAGAAATATGATCCCAAGCAACTTCTTACGGAAGATCAATTTCTCAATAAAATGATGAGAAAAGTGGGAGGGGGGCAACGAGTTGAAGATCATATTGCGCTGACATTTGATCATATTTCGGCCATTCTTCAACAGGTGGAGGAGAATATAAATAAAATCACGATAGCAGCGCCTCAAAAGGAAAAAATAATATCAGAACTACAGAAAATCATCGCCGTTCTTGAAATTAATAAACAGGATCTTCAGCAAGGGGTTTATGTCCAAAACAGGAAACTCGAAGAAATGTATGAAGAACTTGAGCTCGCTCATAAAGATTTAAAATCGGCCTATGAAAAGCTCGAAATTGCGCACGAAAGAGACCGGCTTGCAATTTTAGGAGAGGCTGCCGCAAGACTCGTACATGAAATTAAAAATCCGTTATCCGTCATTGAAGGCTTTGTTCAACTGCTACCCAAAAAATACGATCAGCCTGGCTTTAGAGAAAAATTTATCGAAACCCTTTCAAGAGAAATAGAGAGGCTATCTCGCATTACCAAACAGCTTTTGTCTTTTGCGAAACCGGTTGAATTGCGATTGGAAAGCATAACGCTTGAGATCCTTCTGAATGAAATTTTTCCAATTTTTGAGAAACGGTTTAAAGATAGAAATATCCAGATCATAAAAAAAATGGCTTCTCTTATTCCTTTTTCAGCGGATAAAGATCTTCTAAAACAGGTTTTTGTGAATATCATCGATAATGCCATGTCGGCTATGGATGAAAAAGGAGGGACATTGACCGTTTCATCCAAAAAAGAGGATCACTTTTTGAGAATAGAGATTGAGAATACGGGGCCCCTGATTCCGCCTGATAAAATAGATAAAATATTTAATCCCTTTTTCACAACCAAAAGCCAGGGGACGGGACTCGGCCTTTCAATTTGCAAAAATATTGTGGAAAAACATGGAGGAATCATTTTTGTGGAGAACGTATCCGACAAGGGAGTAAAGTTAATTATAAAATTACCAATACAGGAGAATAAGGGTTGAGGAAAAAGCGATGAACAAATCCAAGATTTTGGTTATCGACGATGAAAAAGGGATACGTGATTTAATCGCCATCGGATTTTCAAAGCATTATGAGGTGAAAACGGCTGAAAGAGCAAAAGAGGCTCTGGTGTTGATCGACAGCTGGAAGCCAGATATCGTTTTCCTTGATATTTTTCTCCCCGATCAAGATGGCTTGGAAACATTGTCAGAAATTAAAAATAAAAATAAAGAAGTTACGATTTTCATTATCACTGGGGAAGGGACACTTCAACGAGCACAAAAGGCGATGGATTTAGGGGCGGATGATTATATTCTTAAGCCGTTTAATGTGGATGATCTTTCAAACTTGACTGGGAGTGTTCTCAAATTAAAGAAGATGGAAGCCGAAATTGCGCAGTTGAAACTAAAATTGAAAGAAGAAAAAGAATCTAGAGAAGAATAGTTCCCGTTTCGAGAAAAAGAAAAAGCCGATGAAGAATGTTCAAAGGGGAAAATAATGAAAAATGTGATTGGACTTTGGAATATCTATGCGCAAGGAGAAGTTTATAAAACACTCAGCGATTTAATTTCTTATTTTTTAAAAATGGAGGGACAGCTTCATATAGAATTGAAAGAGTCCGTGTGGCGCATTAACGATAAAGAAGATATTTTAAAATGTTTAAGACAACATGAAAAAGAAAAAGGGCTTATGTCCCTTTTAAATGACTTTGAAAAGGGAATTCAGATTGTTAAAACAGATGCCGCTCAAAAAATAAACAGCACAATCACACTATTTATGCGATTTCCCACAGATCATTTGGAAAAGAAAGGGCAATTTAAGGAGATGATTGTGGAGGAAGTCAAAACAGAGGGAGGGCTCTTTATAGATAAATACTTTAGAGAACCAGTGCATATAATGACTTCTTCCCCACTTCAAAGGGCAATTCATAAAATGTTTGGTTTCGGTTTTGAATACAAAATATTAATAGAGGGAAAATTGTCGTGAGTAAAAAAATTCTGGTTGTGGATGATCAAAAGGGAATTCAAGAATTGTTTTTAGCTGCTTTGGAAGGACAATATGATGTCTATGGAGTATCATCGGCAAGAGAGATGCTCAAAGCTATTGAAACATATAAACCAGACTTTATTTTTTTGGATATAGTGTTGCCAGATGCTGATGGATTGAGTGCTTTGCAGATTATTAAAAATCACTACGCTTCCATTCCTGTTGTCATCATGACAGCGTATGCCACGCTGGAATCGGCTATAAAAGCACTTAAAATGGGGGCTTCGGACTATCTTCAAAAACCGATTGATGTGAAAAACTTAAGTCAGTTGGTTGAGAAAATTTTTCATAAAAAACAGAATGCAGAAAGTCGAGAGAAGTTGATCAGCGAGCTTGAACAGAGGATGATGGTGATGGGGAAAAAACTGGAAGTAACGACTCAGAAGTTGCAGGATGCGTATAGCGAATTAAGAAACCAATATGATGATATTTTGCATAAACCCAAAACTTTTTTTCAAAGGATCAAGGATTTTTATTTAGACCATACGACCTGGTTTGTAATTCCAGGACTTTTATTAGGGATTGTAGCTGCCATGTGGAGCATTCAGGTTTCTCAATTTAGTTCTTTAATTATAGGTACTGCTTTGGATTGGTTATTGGTAGGGGCTCCCCTAGCCATTTTTTTGGTTTTGGCTCCGAGTGTGGCAAAAATGATGAAGACCAGACATGAATCTCGATTTGGGGGTTTTGTGGTCGGGTGGTTTTCTGTCACAAGAGTTATTGCAGCCCTGTGGTCGGTAGTGTTTATTTCTCTTACGTTGGGGCTGCCATGGTCAAAAGCAGGGGCTGGTGGGATTATGGATGTTGTCATGACGATTCCGGTCGTTTTAAAGGACGCGGTGATAGCAGGGAAATGGACATGGATTGCCATGGGGAGTGCCGTCATTATTGGAATTTTGGCCTATTTTCAGGAGCGATTGTATCATGTACTGGAAAAGGGTTTTGGGTTGATTGAAAAGGGAGGGGATTTTATTGAGCCCTATATTCCCCCCCTTGCCTTTTTAATCGGTGCCTATATTTACATTCTGCCGCAAGAAGTTGCCAAAGGGGTGGGGAGCAAAGTTCTTGACTTAAAAACGATTCATATTTTTGGATTTCCTTTGGATGCTTCCACGCAATTGGGGCTTGTAAAAGTCTATTTTATCCAGGGGGCACTCATAGGATTGGGGTGTTTGGTCTGGCAAGTCGTATGGATTTTTATCGTAAAGAAAAGGGTCCCCGATTTTAGTATCAAAACTTTTTTTACAAAATATTGGATTAAAGTATATCCTTTGGCGTGGTCTACAGCCTCGGAAGCCCTTGCGATGCCTCTCAATGTATCCCTCATTAATCGCCATTATAAGCAGGTCCACAATAGTGTTAAGAAGTTAGTGATCGGAATGGGATCTTATTTAAATGTGAATGGAACCACGATGGATGTGTTGATGCTTCTTGCCATGACAGCTTCAATCACGGGAATTGATATTTCGGTTGTAGATTTACTTCTTGCGATTCCGATTGTTGTTTTTATTGGATATGCTGTTCCTGGGATTGCAGGGGAAGAGGTTTTTTTTGTTGGCCCTTTGATGGCGCTTCTGTCCATTCATCCGGATGTAGGTGCGGGAAAGGCATTTTTGGCTATTTATGTTGCTATACAGCTAGGGCTTCCGGATTCATTTAGAACGGCAGCCAATGTAACAGACAATGGTCTTTTTGCGATTCTGCTCAATGGACGCTACAAGAGAAAATACGCTTCTTCCCCAGAACTACCCTCAGAGAACCGCGAGAAGCCTTATAGCGTTTCAGGTTATGACACCTAAAATAAAGGAGGCTTCATAATTACAGTTGATTTTATTTCTATTTTTTTGCTACACTCCTTTTATAAAAGGAGACAGAAATGCCGAAAACAAAGAAAAGATCTCGTAAGAAAAATAGCGGTAAACGAAGTAATACAAGTAGTTTTGCAGTTCAGTTACAAAAGGCAATGCCGGTCGATAAACTGGAGGATATTGCAGAAGATGTGGTGGCTCATATTGCGAAAGATAGCAAAGAGCAGGCAAAGCAATTTCTGCACAGTCCCAAGGACCTCATAAAAACAGTCAAATCGGATTTAAGTAGGCCCGATTTCTTCCAAAAAATTGCTCATAAGATTGCAGATCACCTCAAGGTGGAAGAATCACGTATTGTAAAACAGAAGAAAAAGGTGATCAATTTTATCTGTTCGAGCAGAAATTTTTTAAGCAATCTTCATGAAGAGCTAAGGGAACAAGCTGATTTAGACTAGCTCAACCATGTCAGAAGCCGATATTTTCCATTCGGAAGGACGGGATTGGTGTGTCTGCCCAAAATGCGGTGAAAAGATCGCCATTGTCCGAAAATCTCACGAAAAAACCAAAGCGTTAGACAAAGTGCTGGTTATTGATGACGAGGTAGGGATTCTCGATCTCCTTGAAAACGCGCTCGGAGACCAGTTTGAGATTTTAAGGGCGCTCAATGCCGAAGAGGGGCTGCAAGTTTTTTCAAAGGAGAATCCAAAATTATTAATTATAGATATTCGTCTGCCAGATCGAAATGGCATTGAGCTATTGGAACAGATTCATGCCCAAAATAAAGAGATACCGATTGTCATGATTACTGGATTTGAGGATGAGCGGGCATCCTTAAACTGCATGCAAAAAGGGGCATCTGCGTATCTTTCAAAGCCCCTGAACCTCGACCATATAAAGCTTTTGGTGAAGAATTTAATCCTTTCATAAAGGATCGCGATTGAATAGAAGAGACGTCATTTGGCTGTTGGTGGGGATTCTAATTTGTTTTTTTATCGGGTGGGTTCTTCCGTTTCAGGGTTTAAGTCGGCAGGGACAGCTTGCAATTGCGCTCCTATTTTTATGCGTGACTTACTTCATTTTTGAACCTATCCCGCTTGTTGCGACCGCTTTTATTATTGGAATATTTCAGGTTGTGACAGGGATCAAGAGCCATCATGAAGTCCCAAAAACATATATGCATGATGCGATTTTTTTTATCATGGGAGCCCTGATGGTAGCGAGGGTGCTCATTAAATATGGCTATCACGAAAAACTCGCTGTCTTTGTTCTCAAGATCGCAGGTCATCATATTAACCGAATTGTTTTTACGCTGGTTGCAATCTCTGCAATTTTTTCTTCTTTTATCTCTGAACATGCGGTTGCATCGATTATGCTCCCTGTGGGGATTGGTTTTGTCTCTTTAAGTGGGGGGAACAAGCGGAATCCTAATTTGGCAAAGCTTCTGATGTTTGCGATTGGTGTTGGCTGTATGATAGGTGCGATTGCGACCCCTTCTGGCGGCATGCGAAATGTTCTGATGATCAATTATTTTCAGCAGTTTCAGGGCATCGACATCAGTTATGGGCGTTGGATGATCTATGTCTATCCTTGTACATGTCTGTTGATTTTTGTGGTGTCGTGGCTTTTGCCCAGAATATTTAAGCCGGAGATCGTTGATTTGTCTCAGGCCGCCGAACAGCTAAAATCCCAATTAGAAAAAAAAGGAGAGATGACACGAAAAGAAAAGTGCGCTGGTCTCTTATTTGTAGCGCTCATTCTCTTTTGGATTTTAGGAAGTCAGAAATTTGGGCTTGGAACGGTTGCATTGATCGGCGCTACCTTTTTTATGATGACCGGCTTTATGAAGTGGGGGGACTACGAAAAGGGGATTCATTGGAATGTGGTTTTTACCTATGCTGGCATTGTATCACTAGGATCTCTTCTTGAGACGACGGGGGCCGCAATATGGCTTGCAGAAAGGATTTTGGCGTTATTTTCCGCCTTTGGCATTCATTCTGGAATTGCCTTAACTGCCGCTTCTTCCATTGCAACGATGCTCATTGCAAATATGATGGGGGCGGGGCCAGCCATTGCAGTGATGGGGCCCATTGTTCTGACGATGGCAAAACAGTCGGGTGATTCGATTATTCCTATCGGTCTTGCAACAGCCATTGCCTCCTCCTTCTCATTTTTTCTCGTTGTCGGATCTCCAGTTAATATTATTATCTATGGGAGTGGGTTTTTAAAACCATCTGATTTCCCAAAAATGGGTGCTCTGATGGCGGTTGCCTGTATGGTCATTGTTATTGGCTTTATGGTGGGACTCTACTGGCCCCTTATTGGACTCTGATGTTTAGCTTCTTTATTAGAAGTTTAACGTGATACCGCTGCGGTAGAGATTATCTGTCGTGTCCGCATTTTTTCTAAGGTCGAATGTGAAACCCATATCCAGCTTTAAATTTTTAGCCAGATTTAGAATAAAACCGACCTGTCCAAGAATGTCCTGATCAGTGTCGCTTGTAATTTTCAATGTCTTTATATTGATTTCGGCGACAAAGGTAAACCACGAAAGAATTTCCCACTCGTCGGCAAGTTGAGATTGGATAACATCACGAACGGTTGCATCTTCGTCATCCCCATAAATGATATAGCCGATATTAAACAAAAGATGATGATTTCCAAAATATTTTGAGAGAATTAAGAAAACATCGATATCTTCCTTATCTGTATGTTTCACTTTTGCGAATTCGGAGGTTTTAATATAGAGCTGAGATGCGATAGAGGCTGCCGGTGACCATGGTGTTTTCGATTCCTGAAGAAAATTCCAGAGTCCAAAGACATTAAATTGGCCAAAATTCGATTCATGTTTGCCATTTTTCGGGGCATTAAAAACAAATGGAAACTTAAGTCCGAATTCAGCATTTTCAGATACTCCATAAGTGATATCTGTAATGAAAGAAGAGATCTTGTTATTGTTTATTTTCTGTTCCCAATCGCCTCCTATAGAGACTTCGGTATTTCCTTTTCCGACCGGTTCCGAAGAATTGGCGTTGGTCGGACGATTCGAGACACCAGCTGCCAGAGCGTCATTGGCCAAGAGTACCGAACAGACCAACAAAACAACCAAGTTTATCATTATTAATCACAGGGTGGCATAAGAAATGCCGTGAAGTCAAGTCAAAATAGTCTTTGCCAGTTCATGGCAGGCATAAACTGCAACAAAAAAAAATTTCTGTTGTTATATTAACGGGATACGGAAATATCAGTTTAAAAAATGAAACGATGAAATTTGGGGCGAGCGCGTATCTCGAAAAACCATTCGAGTTAGAACCATTTCGTAAAGTTATCGATACCATTTTGTCGGATAACTATTGATAACGGGATGACTTTTTCAACAGCCTGTTACTTCCTGACTTCCGCAATGCAGCACCCTAGATATTATGGATGAGATTATAAAGTAATTGTTGTTGTGGATCCATTTTAAGAAGTGTTTTTTCGGTCTGGTTTTCCTCAGGTAAGATGCACTCGATTTCATACATATTGTGTGTGAGTTCTGCAGCACGTTTTGCGCTCATTTTAAGATGAGCTTGACTTAATAAATGTTCCAATTCTTTGTAGATAGAATAAGCAACAAAAGTAATGCAAATGTGGGCTTCAATACGGCGTTTTCGGTAGTGATAAATGGATCTGATTTTTAAATCTGTTTTGGATATTCGAAAGGCTCTCTCTATTTGCCAAAGCTCTTTATAATTTTCAATAATCGTTTTTGCAGAAAGGCTGGTATTATTAACGTATCCTTTCAGGCCATCCCACTTGGCATCAGCTTTAACTTTTTCTTCATCGATACTGACTGCTATTTCTCCGGTAAGATTTAAAAACTTATTATAACCACGGTTATTAATATTTTCTTTGGTGAGTTTCCCAGATTTAATGCGTTTTTCAAGTTTACTCAAACCTCGTTTTCGGTTATGGGCATCTTTTTTAGCGCGTGATATCGAATAAGAGAGGATAAGACGAAGACAGTCTTGCTTTTTGATGATGAAAGTGTCTTGATCTTTCAAATCCGCTGATTTTTTTAAAATCTCTTTTTGAATTTCTTTACTTTCGTTTTTAATCCGTGCTCCCACAATAAAATGATATTTTGCGCTTGAGAGATTGGTGAGATTGTCTTTGGATAACATGGCTGCATCCGCAATAACGGTGGGATCTTTAAGCCCATATTTTTTCTCTATTTTTTGAAGTGTGGGTAGCAGTGTATGGCCTTCAAAGGTGTTGCCTTCAAAAATATCATATCCAATGGGGTAACCCCCTGGTCCCACTAGAAGCCCAAGCATAATTTGAGGACATTGAAACTTGCCATCTTTAGAAAAACCAATCTTTCGAAGATCATCTTCATCTTGGGCTTCAAAATATAGAGTGGTCATGTCATAAAAAACAACTGAGATTGTTCCAAGATGGGATTGGGTATGTTTATAGGCAATTTTTTCCACCTGATCTTTATAAGAACTCGAGAGCTTGTCTAAAAAACGGTAAATTGCATCAACATCAACTCGAATACCGCGATAGCGGTAGAGGTAATCCACTGTTTTGAGCTTGCTTAAAGGATAAGCCAGACGAGAAATAACAAGATCTCTAAAAAGCTGATCAGAAATGACATTAAAACCAATCCTATCGAATAGAGTCCCAAAAATAAGTTCTGGTCCTACCGTGTGAATCTGAGCATTGGAAAGATTTTGAATAAATGATTTTATCAAAAGTGCTTCTTTTGATTTTAAAGAAAAAAGCTTTAATTGATTATCACATGTGCGGATGATGTTATTGGCCTTGAGCAAAAGCCCCTCAACTTCATCGGGGTCTCTTGAACAACCCACAGATTTCAAAACACGGTAGATACCGCCGTGTTTTGAAACAATTTGCACACTCACTGCACCGCTACGATTTCTGTTTTTTCTTACAAACATTTCGAAAAACTACACTTGCAGCACCCAAATTACAAGTTTTTGAAATGTAACTTAGTGAAATGTCTAGATGTTTTATAAACCACTTAACGGTTTGCGGAAGTCAGGTGCCGCTTCTTCCATTGCAACGATGCTCATTGCAAATATGATGGGGGCGGGGCCAGCCATTGCAGTGATGGGGCCCATTGTTCTGACGATGGCAAAACAGTCGGGTGATTCGATTATTCCTATCGGTCTTGCAACAGCCATTGCCTCCTCCTTCTCATTTTTTCTCGTTGTCGGATCTCCAGTTAATATTATTATCTATGGGAGTGGGTTTTTAAAACCATCTGATTTCCCAAAAATGGGTGCTCTGATGGCGGTTGCCTGTATGGTCATTGTTATTGGCTTTATGGTGGGACTCTACTGGCCCCTTATTGGACTCTGATGTTTAGCTTCTTTATTAGAAGTTTAACGTGATACCGCTGCGGTAGAGATTATCTGTCGTGTCCGCATTTTTTCTAAGGTCGAATGTGAAACCCATATCCAGCTTTAAATTTTTAGCCAGATTTAGAATAAAACCGACCTGTCCAAGAATGTCCTGATCAGTGTCGCTTGTAATTTTCAATGTCTTTATATTGATTTCGGCGACAAAGGTAAACCACGAAAGAATTTCCCACTCGTCGGCAAGTTGAGATTGGATAACATCACGAACGGTTGCATCTTCGTCATCCCCATAAATGATATAGCCGATATTAAACAAAAGATGATGATTTCCAAAATATTTTGAGAGAATTAAGAAAACATCGATATCTTCCTTATCTGTATGTTTCACTTTTGCGAATTCGGAGGTTTTAATATAGAGCTGAGATGCGATAGAGGCTGCCGGTGACCATGGTGTTTTCGATTCCTGAAGAAAATTCCAGAGTCCAAAGACATTAAATTGGCCAAAATTCGATTCATGTTTGCCATTTTTCGGGGCATTAAAAACAAATGGAAACTTAAGTCCGAATTCAGCATTTTCAGATACTCCATAAGTGATATCTGTAATGAAAGAAGAGATCTTGTTATTGTTTATTTTCTGTTCCCAATCGCCTCCTATAGAGACTTCGGTATTTCCTTTTCCGACCGGTTCCGAAGAATTGGCGTTGGTCGGACGATTCGAGACACCAGCTGCCAGAGCGTCATTGGCCAAGAGTACCGAACAGACCAACAAAACAACCAAGTTTATCATTATTAATCACAGGGTGGCATAAGAAATGCCGTGAAGTCAAGTCAAAATAGTCTTTGCCAGTTCATGGCAGGCATAAACTGCAACAAAAAAAAATTTCTGTTGTTATATTAACGGGATACGGAAATATCAGTTTAAAAAATGAAACGATGAAATTTGGGGCGAGCGCGTATCTCGAAAAACCATTCGAGTTAGAACCATTTCGTAAAGTTATCGATACCATTTTGTCGGATAACTATTGATAACGGGATGACTTTTTCAACAGCCTGTTACTTGTCGGGTTTCCCCTTGTCAGGGGGAGGACCCTTGTCAGGGGGAGGACCCTTATCAGGGGGTGGACCCTTATCAGGGGGTGGACCTTTGTCGGGCGGAGGGCCTTTGTCTTTGTCAGGGGTTTTCTCTTCGAGAGAGGAAGTGGTTCTTTCTGGCCTGATTTTGCTTTCCTCTATATGTTTGGGGTTTTTGAGAATCATCCCTTCTTCCCTTTCCTGAACGATTTTTCCAGAAGTGTTTTCTATGTAGGTCCCCTTCAATTGAGAAGCCCCCTTCGTTTCTATAATCTCCTTTTTATCGGCGCGCTCTTCCTGTCGGGATTTTTCAAAAAAACGCAGAAATAACCTCTTTAGGCCTAATCCTTCTTTTTTACTCTCGATATTTTGGATCGATTGGCTTTTGGGATCCTTTTGGGGGGTTAGGCTCCCTTTTGACTCAAAAGCCTCTATAATAGTTTGCTTTTGGATCTCTGTCTGATCTTTTAAATGTTTTTGTTCGCCTGTTTTCTTTTTTTTGTCTGTTTTATCTTCTGTTTTATCCGGCGTTTCGTACTGCTTTCCCACCGCATCGGTTACAGACTGATCGGCGCTTTCTGGTTGCCCGGCCCAACTCGATTTTATCCCCCAGAAGAAGAATACCGAGACAATCATCATAAAGCAGAGCATTTTGTCCCTAAACTTATGCCTTAAACTGTTTTTTAATCTCATTTTAATCTTTCCTTTTTTAGCTGTTCTCATCATCCAAAGTATACCTCCTTTTATATTCATACGTGGAGTTTTTGTCCTAAAATTTGTGCAAAGAAATCTCGAACATTTTCCGATAAGAGGAGAAGGGGGATAAGGTTCAAATGCGCAGAGTCGGTATTAAAACGAAAGCCCTGGCAGTTGCAGGGGGGGTGATCGGATTATTTGTTCTATTCGTATTGGTGTCGCTTGTCTATCTACGGCACCTTGAAAAGGGATTCTCATTGGTTTCTAATAAAATTTATCCAACCTATGAAAAGGGGCTAAACCTCAGCAACCATTTCAGAAACAGCAAAAATTGGCTGGTGAGATATGTGATCGAAACAGATCCTGAAAAAATAGAAATCTGGAAAAAGAATTACGAAGAAAATTTTAAGCATGCGCTCGATCAATTTCGGGCGATTGAAAACCAATCGGAAGAGAATCTAAAAAAATCTGTTGAAAAAATTAAGGAGCATATGAATGTTTTTTCACAAAAAGTGCATCCCATCATAGAAAAGCATGAGGATCATTTGGCAAAAACCGCTTTTATGGCAGCGCTTATGAAAGAATATTCTGAAATAATACAAGCCATTCAACTTCATCTGAATAATGCGTCAGCAGGCATCTCTGATCAGAAATTTCCAAAGGGAATTCAAGAGCTCAAGGTTATTGTTTCTGATATGGAATCGGCAGTTAAAGAACCTTTGATTTTACCTCTTGAGATTAAAACTGAGAATGAATTGAACTTCCTTTTAAAAGAAAAGCGAACTTATTTTGACTCAAAACTTACCGGTTTCAATCAAAGATTTGAAACCATGCTTTCGATTCTTAAAGAATCAAATTCAAAAAAAGAATTAAGAGAGGCCAAACTTTTCAGTATTAAATTAAGCCAGCTGGTTTTATCTGAGGGGGGAATTTTCGATCTTTTAAAACAAGACATCGATGACCATCTATTCATTTGGAAAGCAATTGAAGAGGTCAATAAAGCCTATGAGAGTGTAGATGAACAAACGGCATTATTTTCGAAACAGGTTAAAGAAAGATTAGACAAATCCATGGTTGATCTGAAGATTACGAGAAGAAAAAGTAATTTTTTCTTTATACTGTTATTGGCGTCTTCTATATGTTTTGTTTTTGTTTTGCATTATTTTGTAGAAAAAAGAATATTGGTCCCCCTGAATAATTTATCAACCATAGCCAGAAAAGTCGAAGAGGGGAATTTCGAATTAAGAGTCTCTGCGCCTGAATCGGAAGATGAAATTAAAGA
Source organism: uncultured bacterium (assembly GCA_964371555.1). GTDB lineage: Bacteria > Bdellovibrionota > JACOXK01 > 2-02-FULL-40-11 > 2-02-FULL-40-11 > CAYJMQ01. The sequence continues at coordinate 15,854 of CAYJMQ010000023.1, forward strand.
TTTGGTTCTCTCTTTTAACAGTATGGTTGATAAGCTTGGTCGTTCCCGAAAGCAGCTTTTCCTGGCTACTGAGGAAATTATTCAACAGTACCAAAAATTAAAAAAGCATCATACGGAGCCACTGGCGGAGCCACTAGAGAAGGAGGCGGATATTCCGAAAGGAGGGTTAAGATTTTTTGACAATATGTCTCATGAGATTCGCACGCCATTGGCCATTATCAAGCAGGCTGTGGAAAATCTTAAAAGCGATCTGTTAACGAAAGAACAAACAAGGAAAACTATTGAATTCGCTGATCAGGCAATCGGGCGTCTCAATAATCTTGTGACCATTTATATCGATTTATCTGAAAAGAAAGAGACTAAAAAACCAGTATGACAACAAAAAAGGGAGAGAAACCATGTCTAAAAAAATAATTCTTGTGATAGATGATGAAAGGGATCTTGTCGACCTGCTTGCGATGAGACTGGAAATAGACGGATTTACGATTATGAAGGCATTCAACGGTAAGGAGGCGCTCAGTAAACTGAAAGAAAAAAAACCGGACATTATTCTTCTTGATATTATGATGCCTGAAATGAACGGCTATGAAGTCTGTCAAGAAATCAAAAACGATAGCCAGTATAAGAACATTCCGGTCATCATATTAACGGCAAAAGTCCGGAAGGAAGACCAGGAAAGAGGCAGGCAGGTGGGATCCGATGATTTTATAGCGAAACCATACGAATATTCAGAGTTGATTGAGAAAATCCAAAAGTTTATTAAGGATTGATTTCTAAGCTTATTCTCCAAAATATTCGACAATATTTTTTTCGGATTCGAGCAATCTTATTTTATGGAGATCAGCTTCTTGCAATTTTGATTTCAGGATTTTCCAAAACTGAATAGAGATATTTTCGGCGGTGGGAATCACATGTTTTAAAAACGCCACATCATTATTTAAATTTTTGTGGTCGACAATTGGGAAAATTTCAGTCATGAGAAGCCGGTTGAGCCGTTTGATGTCCATAACCATGCCGGTCTGAAGATCTGTTCTTCCTTTTACGGTAACTTCGAGCACATAATTATGGCCATGCCCGCGGAAACACTCCTGATAGATTTCAAGATTTTGCACGTCGGTAAAATCGGGATTCCAAAGACGGTGATAGGCAGAAAATCCGATTTTTGTTGTCAGATAATGCATGAACGTGGAACTATACATTGACACATCGCAATTTGCAAATTCGGTCGGTTTTGATATGAGAGAATGAATTCTGGCGGCGTCGCCAAGTGGTAAGGCCACGGTCTGCAAAACCGTTATTCGGCGGTTCGATCCCGCCCGCCGCCTTACTTTCGTTCGGCGTCGGTCTGCATCGAACAGTCATTATTCTTTAGTAAGAAAACCCTTCAAATTCTTCTTGATCTTCTCTTCTAATTGCCTGGCCCGCTCCTTTGAAATCTTATACTTATCCGCAATTTCTTGAAGGGTCATAGGATTCTCGGATACGAGGCGCTCCTTATAAATGAAGAGATCCCGATCCTTGAGCGTCTTCTCAAAGTCGTGCATTTTATTCTGCAAAATCTTTTCCTCTTCTTTTTCCGACAATACCTGTTCCACATTTCCCTGATTGTCAGCAATGAAATCGAGTTTTGATGCTTTGCTATCTTCAGATATAGGTTGTTCCAGAGAAACGTCTCTTCCGGAGAGTCGTTGATCCATCTCAATGACATCTTTTTCACGGACGCCAATTCTTTCTGCAAGGAGTTTGGGGGTTTCTTCAATATCAAGCTGTTCAAGGAGCGACTTTTCCCGTTGAAGCCGATAGAAGAGTTTTCTTTGTGCCTGGGTGGTGCCGATTTTCACCATGCTCCAGTTTCTCTGAATATAGTCGTGGATATAAGAGCGGATCCACCAAACAGCGTAGGTAATGAGGCGGGTATCTTTGTATGGATTAAAGGTTTTTACGGCCCGCATAAGACCCATATTCCCCTCCTGGATCAGATCGAGGAGCTTCAGGCCATACCTTGCATATTCGTTTGCGATTGTAATCACAAAGCGGAGGTTTGAGACAACGAGCTTATGGGCTGCTTCTATATCTTTGTGTTTGTGGTATCTGACGGCGAGCTCGAACTCTTCTTCTCTGCTAAGTAGTGGATATTTCTGGACTTCTTGAATATACTGCCCTGCCGGTGTGAGAATAGATGGGAGCTTGTTTTTTGCCATGAGATAACCGGGGATTATATGATGTCGAATTTCAAATGTCTACCCCTTGACATCTGAAGCGATATGTTTATATTCCCAGTTAATATTTTTAAAATTTCTGGTTCAACTGAAAAAGGAGGAAATAAAGAATGAAATTAAAACCATTAGGCGACCGTGTTTTGGTGAAGCGTCTCACTCAGGAGCAAAAAACAAAGGGGGGGATTATTATTCCCGATACGGCTCAGGAGAAACCCCAGGAAGCGGAAGTCGTTTCTGTGGGGGATGGCAAAATCCTCGAAAATGGGACTGTGAGAAAATTGGGACTCAAAAGCGGGGATAGGATCTTATTCAGCAAATATGCTGGAAATGAAATTAAACTCGATGGCGTTGAACATCTGATTCTTCGTGAAGAAGAAGTTCTGGCCGTCATTCAGAAATAAAGGAGGAAATAGACATGGCAAAGGTTCTTCAATTTAGTGATACAGCGAGACAATCGATTCTAAGGGGGGTCGACGTTCTTGCGAATGCGGTTAGGGTAACACTTGGTCCAAAAGGGCGGAATGTGATTTTGGAAAAATCATTTGGCGCTCCAATGGTTACAAAAGATGGTGTGTCAGTAGCCAAAGAGATCGAGCTCGAAGATAGATTTGAAAATATGGGGGCGCAGATGGTTAAAGAAGTTGCCTCCAAAACAAGTGATGTTGCCGGTGACGGCACAACAACGGCAACTGTTCTTGCCCAGGCCATTTTCCAAAAAGGCTCAAAGGCGGTTGCGGCAGGCCACAATCCGATGGAGCTTAAGCGCGGAATTGATAAGGCCGTGATTGCGGTGGTCGAAGAGCTCTCTAAACTTAGCAAAAATATTAAAGACCGGAAAGAGATTGCCCAGATCGGAACCATTTCAGCCAACAATGATGAGACGATAGGAAACATTCTTGCGGAAGCGATGGATAAAGTTGGCAAAGAAGGGGTCATTACCGTTGAAGAAGCCAAAACGATGGAGACAACGCTCGAAGTCGTTGAAGGGATGCAGTTTGACCGCGGTTATCTCTCTCCTTACTTTGTGACCGATCCTGAGCGGATGGAAGTTGTGCTCGAGGATGCCTATGTGTTGATTTATGAGAAGAAGCTTTCAAGCTTGAGAGAACTTCTTCCAGTTCTTGAGAAGGTTGCCCAGTCTGGGCGTCCACTTCTTATCATCTCAGAAGATGTCGAGGGAGAAGCCCTTGCAACTCTGGTTGTGAATAAGATTCGTGGAACAATCAAATGCGCGGCCGTCAAGGCTCCCGGTTTTGGTGACCGACGTAAAGCGATGCTCGAAGACATTGCGGTATTGACCGGCGGAGAGCTGATCTCTGAAGATCTTGGAATTAAACTTGAGAATGTCAGCATGGAGCATCTCGGTCAGGTGAAGCGTGTTACAGTTGATAAAGACAATACAACGCTCGTCGATGGCAAAGGGAAAAAAGCGGATCTCAACGCGCGGATTAAACAAATTCGCACTCAGGTTGAAGACACTGACTCAGATTACGACCGCGAAAAACTCCAGGAAAGACTTGCAAAACTCGTCGGGGGAGTTGCGATAGTTCGCGTTGGCGCCGCGACCGAAGTCGAAATGAAAGAGAAAAAAGCCCGTGTTGAAGACGCGCTTCATGCGACAAGAGCCGCCGTTGAAGAAGGAATTGTTCCCGGTGGTGGAGTTGCATATCTCAGGGCCACGAAAGTCCTTGCAAAGACAAGAGAGGCTCTCGCAGATCATGAAGAGCAGCAAGTGGGGGTAGATATTGTTCGCCACGCCCTGGAAGCTCCGATTAGACAGATCGCGTGCAACTCTGGCCATGAGGGCTCGGTAGTTGTCGACAAAGTATTGAGCAACACTTCAAAGTATAGCTTTGGATTTGATGCGGCCCGGGAAGAGTTCTGTGATCTTGTTGAAAAAGGGATTATCGACCCGACAAAAGTAGTTCGCAGCGCGCTTCAGAACGCGGCTTCGGTGGCATCGCTCATGTTAACGACTGAAGCAATGGTTGCCGACAAACCCGAAGATAAAAATTCAGGTGGTGGCGGCGGTCATGGTCATGGCGGTGGCATGCCTCCAGGCATGGGCGGGATGATGTAAGAGCCGATACGCTTTTGCATAGCAAAAGCGTGTCAGAGGGAATTAAAGAAGGGGATTTATTCATTGAATATGAATGAGTCCCCTTTTTCTTTTGGGAAGGGGAGTGAGTGGCCATTAGAAATAGTAGTAAAAACCTGTTGTTGTTAGGTTAGTCACTTCAAGTTGTGTCGATAACGGTAAGAACGGGCTTCGCTTCACCCACTCTTCAAGAATTCTTCCCTTCGCTTTTTCGAGAATCTTTTTATATTCTGAAAAATATCGAGTTGCTCTTTGAAGAGCGGCTGTGGTATTCACCAGCGCGCTATAATCATACCTTCCAAGAACAAATGTTTGTTCTTCTATCGGATACGTCTTTAAAAGAAATTCAAGCTGTTCTTTTGCCTTATTTTTAAAAGATTCTTCCTTAAATAATTCAAATCCTTTAAACATTGCCAAGACTGCAAAGCCATGAGGGGAACAGGTGTAAACCACTTTCTTATCTTTATCTCGTGCCTGATAAGCCGTTGCCTTGGGTTCGGTGGTCAGACGGTTTTCAAAATGTCTTAAAAAATCGAGTGCCAATCTGGAAAAAGGATCATTTTTTTCTTTTTGAAAGATAGAGCAGGCATTAAGACAAAGAACAGCATCTATAGAAGACCAAATTGAAATCGGTTTGAGTGAGAACTCATCCAGTTTGTCCTTAAGTTTAATCATGACTTCATTTGGCGACATTTGATTGACATAGTATTTGTGAAACCATTCGGAATATCGGGGATCGTCTTCGTAAAGGTAGTAGCCGGAGGAAGCTATTTTCAAAGAAGAATCGATGTAATTTTGAAACGGGGGATCTTTCCATTGAAGCCTTTGCAATGTCAGGGCATAATAAAAATTGAGTGGAAGAAAATAGACAAATAGATTGTCCTTCTTTGACTGGTAATGAAGAGGGGCATGAGGTTCATCGGTTACCCCCCAGAATAGTCCATAATCTTCATGATAAGCCTCAAGCATATTTTTGTGGACAAGAGATGGGATATTTTCCCATCTGAGCGACGAAAGTTTTGCAAAAGGGGGTGGCGAGGAATCCCAGATTTTTTCTCTTTCCCGCCCATTGCGGATGAGAAGGCGATATTTTTTAAAAATATCGCCCGTTTTTGAGAGAATTTCCAATTCCTGGCTCAAATAAGAAGTTAATTTTCCGGCATCGAACAGAAAGCGCTGCTGCGGCTTAAGGTGAGTCAGCATCTGATCCGATTCTTCTGTTTTTGAATATCGGAGGGTAAGCTGATTTTTTTCCGGGATGAGAGATTTTTCAAAATGATCGAGGAAGAGATTGACTTCATGAACTTCCAGTTCCGCCGAAAATTGAAAGGGATCGCCTAAGGCAAGGGGAAAACGGAAACAGGCATTGGATAAAGCAATGTCTTTGCCCGATGGGAGCAGTTTTAAATTTTTAATGGCCGCGGTTTTTAATTCTCCAAAAGACCCCTCATGGGAAAAGACGTTTTGGTATGCAATGTAGAGACGTGTTTTCATAAAATCATCTGGAGTTTGAGATGTTTTTTCATTTTCCAGTTTTTCAAACTGGGAAATGAAAAAAGACTGTCCCTGCGGATCTAAAATTTCGTAAACAAAATGGTAAGTGTGGTTCCATTTTTGAAATGTGAGAATGTAAGCCCCCCATGGCATCGGATTTTTTTCGGCGATTTTTTTTGAGAGGGGGGTATAATTTTTGATGAATTTGAATTGGAAGGCTTGTCCCTCTATTTTGAAGGACTGAGAGGAATGAGTTGACAAAAAAAGGGTTGGTTGGGAGTTGTATTCGATGACGAGGTAGAGCTCTGTTTGATCCAGGTGTTTAAGAAAAAATTTATTTTCTGAAAGCTCTTCGAAATAATTGAAATGGACTGACATGGATTTTTATTAGCATAGATTTGATTGCTAAAGAAATATAAAAACATTATATTCGGCAAATGGTGATCGATTTAAAGGGGAAAAAAGCGCTCATTACCGGTGGATCGCGCGGAATTGGAAAGGCGATCGCCGTAAAACTTTCGGAATCCGGTTGTGATGTTGCGATCAACTATCTTCGAAACAAAAAGGCCGCTGAAGAGGTGGCAAAGTCCCTTAAAAAAACACCGCTCCTTCTGAAAGGGAATGTGGGTGAGGATCAGGATGTTCAATCGATGTTTGAAACGATTCAGAAAGAGTGGGGGAATCTCGACATTTTGGTCAGTAATGCGGCTTCCGGTGTTTTAAAACCCCCGATGGAGCTCACACTCCATCACTGGCACTGGACGTTAGATATCAATAGCTGGGCGCTGATTTCATTGACCCAAAAGGCTTTGCCTCTTATGAAAAACGGGGGGAGAATTATTGCCATATCGAGTTTGGGTTCAATTCGGGCGATTCCAAACTATACGCTTGTAGGGGCTTCAAAGGCCGCCCTGGAATCGATCGTAAGGCATCTTGCGCAGGATCTTGCGTCCAAAAAAATTCATGTGAATGCAATATCTGCCGGTGTGGTCGACACGGATGCGTTAAAACATTTTCCCAACAGGGAGGAGCTTCTTAAGAATTCAGAGAAGAGAACCCCAGCCGGGCGTTTGATTGAACCCGAGGATGTGGCAAGGGTTGCGTTGTTTCTTTGCAGTGATTTGTCAGAGATGATCCATGGTCAGACGATTATTGTCGATGGGGGCTATTCGATTGTGGCTTAAGTCATCCTGAGCCCCCCGATCAGAGCCGGGGGCAGGCTCCGGCGAAGGATCTCTTCTTATCTTTTTTTTATTTTCCCGAAAACAAATCTTCTTCTTAGCCAGAGGAAAAGCGGCATCATACAGATCAAAACCATCGGTAAATTATTCCAGGGCGGCATATTGCCAGAGCCCGTTGTATCTATAAATCCACAACCCCCTCCGCCATCGCCGCCGAAGAGTTGTCCGATTCCACCTCCGCCTCCTTCAGCCGCCGGCGGCGCGACAGGGATCTGCCCCTGTTCGAAGGGGGGAATGCCGGCCAGCGCCAGCTGGAATCTGTTTTCGAAATCCTGTGGATTGAGAGCATTGACCGCGTCAACGATTCCGCCCGTCGTAAAATGGGTTTCGAGGCCGGGAATTTTTCTTGCATTGCGTGTCAAAAGCTCTTTGACGGTTGCCGCGATATCGGATGGCGCTTTTGTCTGAAATTCAGGCCGGTTTTGAATTTTGGCGTAGACCATCGCCGCAACGGCCGAAACAATCGGCGCCGCCGATGAAGTGCCATCCACAAATTCATGTATGGAATATTTTTTGAGGTCTTCATTAAAGGTTCCATTGGCTTTAATCATGCCTGCTAGCTTGTGCGGGACATGGGCGGCGCTAAACATGGCATCGAGCTCGGGATTTCCTGCCGGTTGGGTGAGCTGGGTTGGAACTTTAATCAGGTTCCCCGGCGCAGCCAGCTGGATAAACTTTGGATTAAAATTTGAAAAACCGGCTTTATTTCCTTCGGGAGTGATCGCGCCGACGCTAATTACCCCTCTTAAGACCGATAGGGTTGCCGGCGCTCTTGCAAAAGTATTCCCCCCAATATTAACATTGGCGACATCCTGGCTATCATTCCCCGCGGCGGCAACGACCACAGCGCCTTTGAGCGTTGCGTGAAGCACAGCATCATAGAGGTGGCAGGGGGAGAGAACCTGTCGGGTAATGCCATCAGCTCCGGGACAAGACTCTGGATTTGTAGAAGCACCGACAACGAGGCTGATATTAATGACCTTTGCCCCATTGTTTGCCGCGTGGGTGATGCCATTGATGACAAAATCTGACCTGATCAAAATTGACGCATCCGGATTGAGACTCGCGACCCGGATCACCATCGTCTGCCCCGAGGGGCAGAGCCCCGCCGTCCCAATGCCGTTATTCGATGTGGCCCCAATAAGACTCGCGGTTTGTATTCCGTGCGTCAGATCGCCATGGATGACCGCAATGGGGAGGCCTTTTGCGTTTAGTTCTCTAGATTTTGCCTTCTGTAGATCTTGAGGCGCGTTGTTTTTGATAAGAAGGAAAAATTCATCCAGAGTTTTGTTAAAATCGGCATTTCTGTTTTTCAGGTTTAGTTTTTGTTCATCGCTAAGATGATCCAAAAGATTAAAGCCTCCTAATGTCTGAGTTCCCGTGACCTGAGTTCCCGTGACCGCGGGCGTCAAAACAGCGCTTGCCGGATGAAAACGGTTTTGGTCGAAATCGGGATGCGTCAGGCGATTAAACGATGAATCGACCACGGCGACGGTGGCGCATTCGGGATTGGGGGGATTGAATAGATCGGCGTCAAACCGACTGTTCCCAACATCTATTCCTGCCACGGCTGGGACCGAACTCGCGTTAAACTTTCCTTTGCCGTCATTCTTGAAAAACCACGCGTCGATTGCGTTTTTATCTGAAATATGAATCACGTCATTGGGAAGGAGGCTCAGTTTGGCCGCAAAGTTGTTCTCAGTGTATTTGACATTCGGGTTTTCTTTCGAAATCTGTTCTTTAAGATCTTCCAGGGAAGCGCCGCCTGTAACGTGAAATCGCGCGATTTGTAACGATGCGTTGTACGAAAGAAGGGTCATCCCATAGCGGCTCTCCAAGGTCTCTATTTCGGTCTGGGCGGTCCCGCTCCGGAACCCCAGCAGAAGCTCGTTGGCAATCACACTCTGGCCAAATCTGTTCTCCGTCACTTCTACGACTGTCGGTTCCCGATCCCATCGCTGGATGTCTTGGGTGATCATTTCGCGCATGATGAGCGGGGGCGCTTTTTCTTCTTCAATAGCTGGCCGTCTTACCGCTACTTTTTCAGAAGGCTTCCACTTAATTTCAAATTTTTCCTCTTTTTCTTTTTGCGCGATTTGGCGCCGCTCTTTTTGTTTCTCTTCTTCTTTTTTAGCAATCTCGATTTCTTTTTTGAAGTCCCCTTTAAAAATGAGGACCAAAGAGAATGTCCCCATCATGACAATTAAGAGAAGCGCAAGAAGATTTGATTTATTTTCCATATTCCCTGCCTACGTTCTAAAAAGTGGAAAAGCTGAGATAACATTTTTATTCTAACATAAAAAAACGGTACTTCAATAAGCGGGAGTGATAAAAGAAAAATTTTTAATCTGATTTTAATGCAGGGAGAACCAGAATATCGAAAAGCCTTAACTTGTCCGGTTTTCTATAATGAGGCAGGCCAATGTCCATCTCCGCATGCGATCGCTTGGGTTGGTCGATGTATGTTCGGCAGAGTCTGTCCCACCAGGTGACAGAGAATCCAAAATTGGAATTTGTTTCATTTGGAAAAATAGAGTGGTGAATGCGGTGCATATCAGGGGTAACGAGAACCCATCTCAGTTTTTCGTCAAGCGGGAGCGGAATGAAAATGTTTGCATGATTAAAAAGGGATGAAGCATTCAAAATAATTTCAAAAATAACTGAGCCCCATGGATCTCCCCCTATGAGCACAATGGCAATCATTTTAATCATGAGAGAAACAATAATTTCGATTGGATGAAAGCGAACAGCTGTGCTGACATCGAAATCGAGATCGGTGTGGTGTACGCGATGAAAACGCCAAAAGAGCGGAATCCGATGAAAAAGACGGTGTTGATAATAAATGACAAAGTCGAGAATGAGAATCGTTAGAAGGAGAGAGAGGGGCTGAGAAAAGCTGAGCCAGTTCATCAGTCCCCAGCCTTCTTCTTTTGCCAGTGTTGCGGTTGAGTAGACGATCGCGCCCATGAGGAAATAGATGAGCGCAGTATTCATGAGGTGGAGGGTCATGTTAATGACCCAGCGGTTGGTTTTGGACTGTGAGAGTTTCCGTCTCGGAGAAATCCATTCCCAAAAGGCAAAGCCGCTCAACGCGGCCAGGAATGAGATCAAACGAAAAGCTGACGCAGACATAGCAACCATGTAAACATTTTTTTATTTGGGGAGCAATTTTTTAAATGGAGATTAAAAATTGACATAAGAGAAAGGCTTATGATACCGATGCTATTTGTATCGCGGGGTGGAGCAGTCTGGTAGCTCGTCGGGCTCAATTCCGCTGGATGAAATAAGAGGCAGCGTTTGCCTCGATCTGCCAGCTATAGGAATGCATGGCATTTAATCCAGCAATGGGCTGCACGTGGGGAAACCCAGGTGCGATCACCTGTCAAATTCGGGGAAGCCAGTGACGCGGTAATCCCGAGCCAAACTTCACTTGCTTTAAAGCTTGTGAAGGAGGTGTAGAGACTTAATGGCAGGCACCCTCTCCAAATGAATGATGGAAGGGTGAAGAGAAAGTCCAGACCACAAAACCTGAGTGGGCAGCGAAAGCTGTAGTGGGATGCATAACCCGGAGGTCGTAGGTTCAAATCCTACCCCCGCAACCAATCGCGCTGCTATTTCATTTGAAATGGCAGCGCATTTTTTTTCGTTGGTCATTCTGAGGGTGATAGCCCGAAGAATCTTGTCATCTGCGACGGTGA
>CAYJMQ010000024.1:0-26169 GCA_964371555.1 uncultured bacterium
TAAACCCTAAATAATCGTTAGCTGACTTGCCAATGATGGTTATATCCACACCTGCCCCGTTTAAGGCATAATTGGCAGAAAGACTGGGATGACCATAAAGAATATAAACTGCCCCTTCGTCATCGGCGCCGCCGTCATTATTTAGGCGGGCTCCCATCATCATGTCATCAAATCCATCTGAATTGATATCTCCAATGCTATCCAAAGAAAGTCCGAGCTGATCGTTCGCAGCTTTTCCGACGATGGTTACATTTACGCCCGCCCCGTCTAGACGATAGGTATTGGAAAAAGCATTTGTGCCATAAAGCACATAGACCGCCCCTGAATCAGCCCCCCCCCCATCATTATTGAGATGGGCACCGCCAATAATATCAGCGATTCCATCGCCATTGAAGTCACTCCCTATCGCTTTTGCTGGAGAATCGACTGTCGGTTCGACGAGATCTCTATATAGACTAGACTCTGCAACCAAAAAGGGAGCATACACATTTCCAATGGTAAAAACCGCATAACAAATTGCAATCGATTTTACTAAGTTCCTTTCTTTACCGCTTTTCATGGTCTGATTCAAATTGGGAACACTATAATGGTATTCGATTTGTTAGGATTTAAGCAATAAAATCTTTTTAAGATGATCTTTACCTTGTTATTTTAAATGTGAGTTAATTTCAACTGCCGTGCCGCCCTGACTTCATCGACGCGGCCGACGGGGGTGGTCCAGGGGGCTTGAATCACTTTTTCGGGGTCGGTTTCGCACTCTTTTGCGATGGCGAGCATCGCGTCGCAGAAGCGATCGATCTCTTCTTTTGATTCGGTTTCCGGCGGTTCTATCATCAGGGCGCCGCTGACAATGAGTGGAAAATAAATCGTGGGGGGGTGGAAGCCGTAATCCATCAGGCGCTTGGCGATGTCCAGCGTTTTTACTTTGAATTTTTGCTGAATCCTATCGCTAAAAATGACTTCATGCATGCAGGGATGGTCATTGTAGGGGAGGTGATACGCTTCTTTGAGTCGCGCCTTGATGTAGTTCGCATTGAGGACGGCAAGCTGGGATCCCTTCGTCAAACCATCGACTCCCATTGCCCGCATGTATGTGTAGGCGCGCACAAAGACGCCGAAGTTTCCAAAAAAACCCTTGATACGCCCGATCGTTTTTGGAAAATCGTTTTTCCACCGGAAAGCGTCCCCTTCACGAACCAGTCTTGGAATAGGGAGATAAGGGATCAGCTCTTTTTTTACGGCGACTGGACCAGCCCCCGGTCCCCCTCCGCCATGGGGCGTTGAAAAAGTTTTGTGAAGATTAAATTGCACAAGATCGATCCCCATTGCGGCAAGATTAAGATGCCCCATCAGCGCGTTGAAATTGGCGCCATCGCAATAGACAAAGGCGTTTTTACTGTGAAGGAGGTTTGAAATTTTTAAAATATCTTCTTCAAAAAGACCGAGAGTGTTTGGATTTGTGAGCATCAGCGCCGCAACATCGTTATCAAGAAGCCGTTCAATGGTTTGAGAATCGAGGATTCCACGTTCATTGGATGGGACCTTAAGAACATCATAGCCGCAGAGCGCCGAGCTTGCCGGATTGGTTCCATGCGCGGAATCGGGGATCAGGATTTTTGTTTTTTTGAGTCGATGGTCGAGGTGATAGGCGCGAATCAGTTTGAGTCCCGTAAATTCCCCCTGCGCTCCCGCTGCTGGCAGAAGAGTTACCGCATCCATTCCACTCAGCTTGCAAAGCCATTGCGAGAGTTGGTCCATAAGAAACATTGCCCCCTGTGTCAATTCTTGAGGCGCATAGGGGTGAATCTTTGAAAATCCGGGGAGTGCGGCCATCTCTTCATTGATTCTCGGATTGTATTTCATCGTGCAAGAGCCAAGGGGATAGAGCCCTTTTTCTATGTGAAAATTAAGTCCGGCCGCCTCTACATAATGACGGATGACTTCCAGTTCAGAGAGCTCCGGGAGTCCCATGCGCTCAAAATTATTTCTCAGGTATTCTTTGGGGATTTCATTTTTTTCCTCAAAATGGGGAAAATCAAAAGAACCCCGTCCGTCGTTCGATTTTTCAAAAATCAGCTGATTCATAAAAGTTTCGTCAATCGTTCAATGTCATTTTTTGATGTCAGTTCCGTCGTACAGATAAGCAAACAGTTCTCAAGTTCGGAATAAAATTTGTCTAGTCGAATACCGGGGATGATTTTATTGTCGAGACATTTTTTAACAATGGCATCGACCGGTTTTTTAAATTCGACTGTGATTTCATTGAAAAAAGGGGCATGAAAGCGGAGATCGGCTTTCCCTTTGAGCGCCTCGCGCATCTGACAGGCAAGGGTATGGTTCCAGCTCGCGAGCTTTCTCAATCCCTTTTCACCTAAGGTAGCCATATAAATGGTTGCCCGCGTTGCCAGAAGCGCCTGATTGGTGCAGATATTGGAGGTTGCCTTCTCACGGCGGATATGCTGCTCGCGCGTCGAGAGCGTTAGTGTAAAAGCGCGGTTTCCCTTGTCGTCTACAGTTTCTCCAACAATTCTTCCGGGGATGGAGCGGACAAATGAGAGTCGTGTCGCAAAGAATCCGACATGGGGGCCTCCATAAGAGGGGGCATTTCCAAACGATTGTGTTTCGCCGACGACAATATCGGCGCCAAATTCCCCCGGACTTTTAAGAAGCGCCAGTGAGAGCGGCTCCGTAACGCAGACAATAAAGAGGACATTTTTTGAGCGGCAGATCATCTGTATTTGGGAGAGATCTTCTATGGCGCCAAAGAAGTTTGGATTTTGGACCACAATCGCCAATGTCTGATCGGTTGTTTTTGCCTTTAGCGCTTCCAAATTTGTGCGGCCAGATTTCAGATCGAAGTCGATCGATTTTAACTCAATATCCTGGGCATCTGTGTAAGTCCCACAGACATCGCGATATTCGGGGTGAATGCCGCGTGAAAGAAGAATCTCTCTTTTTTCCGGGAAGAGACGTTTGGCCATCAGGCATGCCTCCGCAAGTGAGGTTGCGCCATCATACATAGAGGCGTTGGCAACCTCCATTCCGGTGAGTCTTGCTATCATCGTTTGAAATTCAAAAATAGTGCGGAGTGTCCCCTGGGAGATCTCTGGCTGATAAGGGGTGTAAGAGGTTAAAAATCCCCCCTGGCCGGAAAGATAATTTACGATCGTTGGAACATAATGCGCATAGCAGCCCCCCCCGAGAAATTGGGTGAAAGTATGAGCCTGATTCTGATTTGAAATTTCTGAGATCAGTTCCTTAAGTTCGATTTCAGAAAGGGTTTTTGGGAGATCGAGCGGTTTTTGATGTCTGAATTCTTTTGGGATCGACTTGAAAAGGGTTTCAAGAGAGGCAGCCCCAATGGTTTTTAACATTTTTTCGATATCCTGATATGTTCCGGGAAGATACCGCATTAGTGTTTACCGTACTCGATCCACTCCTCATACTGTTTTTGACTGAGCAGTGTTTCAATCTCCTCTGGAGATCTGGGTTTGAGATGAATCAGCCAGCCCGCGTCATAAGGATCTTTGTTTATAATATCAGGTGAACTCAGCAAGGGGTCGTTGGCCTTTATAATTTCCCCGCCGACAGGCATATAGATTTCTGAAACCGCTTTAACCGATTCAACAACGCCGAAGCTCTTCCCCTTGTCGATGACGGCGCCGACTTTGGGGAGTTCAAGATAGACAATATCTCCCAGCTCATGCTCGGCATAATTTGTAATTCCAACAACGACCACCCCATTTTCATAAAGGGCCCATTCATGTTCTTTGGTATAACGCAAATGTTTTGGGTGATGCAGCATTACGTCTCCTTTTTCCTGACAAAGGGGGTCTTTACAATTTTGGCTTTAACTCTGTTCGACCGGATTGCGATATAGATTTCTTGTCCAATCGAACTCCATTGGGGTTTTATAAAACCGATTCCGATCCCCTTTTTTAAAATCGGCGATAACGTACCACTCGTCACTTCGCCGATCAACTCATTTTGGGGAGAATAAATTGGATAACCCTGTCTTGGAATTCCGGCTTGAAGGAGTTCAAATCCTCTTAGATGACGCGATATCCCTTTCTCTTTTTGTGCGGTGAGCGCCTCTTTTCCAATAAAATTCCCCTTTTGCCATTTTACGACCCACTCAAGATCCGCCTCAAGGGGGGTGATCTCTTTTGATAACTCATGACCATAAAGCGGATAACGCATTTCAATTCGTAATGTGTCGCGGGCGCCCAAACCGCACGGTTGAATTCCAAACGTCCTGCCAGTTTCCAAAAGGGCATCCCAGACTTTTTCACCGGATGGGGAAGGCATATAAAGCTCAAAACCGTCTTCTCCGGTGTAGCCGGTGCGCGAAATGATCATATCGATGCCCTGTACTTTTCCCATTGTGAATCGGTAGTATTTTATTTTTGAAAGATCGACAGTCGTCAGTTTTTTCACGCACGCCTCGGCCTTGGGTCCCTGAATGGCGAGTTGGACATAATCGGATGACCGGTTTTGAATGGTAACCTGTTCCCCGACCCGTTGACTGGAGATCCATTCAAAATCCTTTTCGATATTAGAGGCATTGACGCAGAGAAAAATATGTGTCGGCGAAAATTTATAAATGAGAATATCATCAACTATGCCGCCGCTGGGATAGCAGATGACCGAGTAAAGAACCTGCGATCCATCGATTGCTTTTGCGACATCTTGGGTAACCACTTTTTGAATAAAGGGGAGGGCATCCGGACCCGTGATCTCAATCTCTCCCATATGACTGACATCAAAGAGGCCAACGCTATTTCGCGTTGCCAGATGCTCGTCGATAATCCCTTTATATTGGACAGGCATCTGCCAGCCGCCGAATTCGACGATTTTGGCCTGATGGGCAAGATGTCTTTTGTAAAGGGGGGTGTAAAGAGGGGTTTTTTTCACTTCATTTGACATAAAGTTTCGTAGCGATTGAGAATCAGCGGGATTTTGTCTTCATTTTTTATAGCCATCAGATGGACTCCATGACAAAGACCCCTCATCGCCTTCATCTGTTCTGCCGCTATTTCAATCCCGGTCTGCATCGGGTTTTCCGAGGCGCGCAGGCGTTCTTTGATTTCGGAAGGAATCCGGATGCCAGGGACATGTTTGTGAATGTAGTTCACGTTTTTATGCGACCAGAGGAGAAGGACGCCCGCAATAATTTTTGTATTGAATTTTTCGGCTTCCTTCATGAAAAGTTCGAAGGCTTTCAGATCAAACACCGCCTGAGTCTGAAAAAAATTTGCCCCGGCCTCAATTTTTTTCTCCATCCGTTTTAAATGGGGTTCAATCCTCAAATCGGTTGGATTGACAACTGCCCCCGCGTAAAAGCTTGTATGTCCTTCAATTGGGTTATCAAAAAAATCAAACCCCCGATTGAGTTTTTGAATCGTTTTAAGAAGCTTGGTCGATTCAAATTCAAAGACCCCTTTTGCGAGCGGGTGATCGCCGATCCTCAAGGGATCCCCCGTGAGTGGCAAGAGGTTTTTAATGCCAAGGGCGTCTGCGCCCAAAAGGTCGGACTGGAGCGCCAAAGAATTTCTATCACGGCATGAAATCTGAAAAATAGGCTCCAGGTTCTCTTTCGCCAGGAACCCCGAGGCGACGAGCGCGCTGAAGCGCAGGATAGATCGTTGGTTATCAGTCACATTGAATGCTGTGATTTTGTCTCTGAGAGATTTTGTTTTTTCGAGGAATTCCCTCGTATCCGGGCCTTTGGGGGGACAGACTTCGGCAGTAACAACAAATTCCCCATTCTCTAATTTTTTTTGTAAAGCCGAACTCATTTTTGCCGCCGTTCAAACGACTCCCATGTGTTTTCAAGAAGCATTGCAATCGTCATCGGTCCCACCCCTCCCGGCACAGGGGTGAGATAACCTGCGACCTCTTTTACTTCATCAAAATCGACATCCCCCACCAGGTGGTCATCTATACGGTGAATGCCTACATCTACTACAACTGCCCCCGGTTTCACAAAAGTTTTTTTAACCAGCTTTGGTTTTCCCACTGCTGCGATGATAATATCCGCTGTTTTACATTCGTTTTCGAGATCTTTTGTTTTGGAATGACAGATCGTAACAGTCGCATTTGCCTGTAAGAGAAGCATTGCCATCGGTTTTCCAACAATCAGTGAACGCCCGATGACAACCGCTTTTTTCCCGGAAACATCTATTTTATATTCGTGAAACATTTTCATGATCCCTTTCGGGGTGCAGGGAACAAATGAAGGGGCGCCCATCAAAAGTTTTCCGAGGTTATGGGGATGAAAGCCATCAACATCCTTTTCAGCGGAAACAGATTTCATGATAAGATCCGAAGGGAGATGGGGCGGGAGCGGGAGTTGAACAAGAATACCGTCAATTTTTTTTGAATCATTTAAAAACTGAATTAGTTTTAAAAGCTCTTCTTCGGTAACCGATTTTGGGAGCCGGTGAACTTCAGAATACATGCCGACAATTTTAGCCGCTTTTTCTTTGCGCCCCACGTAGATATGAGAGGCTTCATCATCCCCCACAAGAACAGCCGCGAGTCCCGGCGGACGGCTTTTTTTAAGGGATAGAATTTTTTCTTTAAGTTCTTTATGAACCTTTTCAGAGATTTTTTTTCCGTCGAGAAGCATAGCTCTTTCCCTTGCCATAATGAGAAGGAACTATAAGGGAGGTTCTTTGTAATTTCAATAGGTTTGTGCTAGCGTAAATACACTTATGGCGGGATCCCAGGGCCCAAAGACAAAAAAAGAAAAAAAATCCCCTTCGCTCGTTAAAAATAGGGAATCTTCCAGATTGGACTTGAAAAAAATCAATCAATTAAGAGAAGCGATTCGCGAGGGGCGATATGAAGTCGATTTTGAAAAGCTGGCTGAAAAGTTTTTAAAAGATTTATAAGATGGAGTCTATTCGACATACCCTCGAAGAAATAGAAAAAGAGCGCCTCTCCGAGCGCGCGTTTCCAAGCGCCAAAAGCCAAAGGGGGCGTTTTGAGAAGCCGTGTGATTTTCGGACCGCGTTTCAGAAAGACCGGGATAAAATCCTTCATTCGAAAGCGTTTAGAAGACTCAAACATAAGACGCAGGTTTTTTTGGCTCCGCTGGGAGATCATTACCGGACCCGCCTGACGCATACGCTGGAAGTCATGCAAATTGGGCGAACCATAGCGAGGGCTTTAAGGCTCAACGAAGATTTGGTGGAGGCAGGGGCGCTCGGACACGATCTGGGGCATACCCCTTTTGGTCATTCAGGAGAGGAGGTTCTCAATCAGATCCATCCTTCCGGCTTTCATCATGTTTTTCAAAGTGTCCGGATTGTCGATCGTCTTGAAAACAATGGGGAGGGGCTGAATCTGACGGCGGAAGTCCGGGAGGCGATTGCGAAGCATTCAAAAGGGAAAGGGCCGATTTTAACCGACGATCCTAAATTTATGGCCAAAACACTGGAAGGACAAATCGTGAGACTTTCCGATATTATCGCTTATATTAACCATGATCTGGATGACGCGGTGCGTGCCGGGCTGTGGATGGTTACAGACATTACCAAAGACATTCGAAAAATTTTTGGTGAAACACCCTCTCAGAGAATTGAGACGATGATTCGGGATACTGTTCATACAACCGCACAGGCGAATCTCGATAAAATCAGAATGAGTCCAGAGCGACTGGAAGCCCTGACAGCGCTTCGGGCTTTTATGTTTGAGAATGTCTATGAATCCAGGAAAACCCAGAAAGAACTGGCAAAGGCTAAAAAAATGATGGAGACACTCTATCATTATTATAAAGAGCGCCCGGATCAGCTGCTTGCCGCGATGAATCTTGAGGAATTTAGAGAACCGGCTGAAAGACATCTCGTTGATTTTTTATCGGGGATGACTGATTTTTATGCCATCCGAAAGTTTGAGGAGTTATTTTTGCCGAATCAGTGGTTTACGACTTCTTCTTGACATTTAATTTACGATTATTAAGAATGATTGCATTCTGAACCTAAGAAGGGGGTACATTATGAAATATAAAATTCGTATATTATTGGTTGTGTTTTTAATAGGGAATATCTTTGCTTTTTCATCTTGTTCAAAAAAACAGGTAAAAACAGGGGAAGGTATCGAGGAATCAGATATTCAGGGTAAAGGGGGTGTAACCCCCAGAATGGGGAGGGTTGATATCGGCTATTCAGGATCTCTCCGTCTGGTTCATTTTGATTACGATCGCTACAATCTGTCGGAAGAGGCACAGGAAGTTCTTAAGAGTAACGCCGCGTGGCTTGAGAAAAACAAAAATATTAAAATCCAGATTGAGGGGCACTGTGATAATCGTGGAACGCCTGAATACAATGTTGCGTTGGGTCAGAAACGCGCAGAGGCGGTTCGAAGGTATTTTGTTGATCTTGGAATCTCACAAAAGCGCCTTTCCCTAGTCAGTTATGGTGAGGAAAAGCCGCTCAATTTGGAGGAGGCCGACGAGGCCTGGGCTCAAAACCGCAGAGCTGAATTTGTGATTACATCGAAGTAATCTGTGCGGAAATATTTTTATCTTTTGCTGATAACGGTATATTTGAGTTTGGGGGGGTGCGTATCTCCTCCTCCAGATGAAGACTTTGCTCTTGCCGAAGCTGCGGTTCTTGCCGCGAAAGAGGCCAAAGCGGACCAGTTGGCTCCGGAATGGTATCAAAAAGCGGAAGAAAAATTGAGTCGCGCCAGGCGCGCAAAAGAAGCAAAAGAATTTGATTTGGCAAAAAAATTATCGCAGCAATCGAGGAGTTTTGCTGAAAAGGCTGAAGAAATTTCGATCCTTAAGGCTGAAAAAGGGGGGGCTTCATGAATCGTTCTCTATGGCTTATTATTATTTTGGGAACAGGTCTCTTGTTTTCATGTGTCTCATCCCCGCGGACAAAGCGCATCGAAGCAGTTCAAAAATTACAACAGGATATTGATGAGATTAAAAAAACAAAGGCGGATAAAGCGGATACGAACGTTAAAATTGATGATTTTAAAACAGAGCTTCAGATTATCAGTGGTAAGGTCGATGAAAATGAGCAGCTTTTAAGGCAAACCAAAGTTAAGCAGGATAAAAACAGCGAACGTCTCGACCAGGTGATTACGGATTATGACAAAAAAATCGTTGCCCTGGAGGAAGCAATTTCAAAGCTTGAGGAAAAACTGGAGAAAAGATCGGCCCAGCCGCAAGAGAATATCAAATTAGATTATATTGAAGGATACAAACGGCTTCAATCGAGGGATTTTGATGAGGCGATTCGGTTGCTTACGCGCTATACCCAGAATTTCCCGAACGGGAGGGCGATAGAGAATGCGCGATTCTACCTTGGGGATGCCTTTTTCCAGAAAAAGGATTTCGAGACCGCCATTTTAAAATACGAAGAATATAAAGAGAAGCACCCCAAAGGGGAGAAGGCTGCGGAAGCGCTCTATCAGCAGGGGACTGCGTTTAAACAATTGGGCAAAAAAAATGACGCCAAACTCTTTTTTCAGGAAATTATTTCCAATCACTCCAAATCCCCATGGGCAAAAAGAGCCCAAGAAGCGCTGCGGCAATTAAAATGATTTTGGCGCTGGCCAAAGCCCGAAGGAGACCTCCTCTTATTCTTCTCTTTTGTTTTTTTTTCTTTGTCGCAGCCTGCGCCAAAAAATCTAAAACAGTTCAGGTAGAGAATTTTTCTGTCATTTATACGACAACTGTTTTGGGTGAAATTGAACCGTGTGGCTGAATTGCGCGCCCCCTTGGCGGTCTGGCCAGGAAAAAAAAGCTGATGGATCAGATCAAAGAGGTCGGGAATCCGGTTCTGGTTCTCGATAGCGGGGATCTCTTCTTTAAATCACATGTGGCTCCGTCCTATCTCGAAGAACAGTGGGGACTTCAGGCCGAATTTATCGTAGACCGGTTTAATGAAATCGGCTGTGATGGTGTTGGAATCGGGGAGAATGATTTTGCTTTGGGTTTGGGTCAACTGCTCCAATTAAAAAAGAGGGCCCGTTTCCCAATTCTAAACGCAAATATTGTGAATGAAAAAGGCGAGACTCTATTTGATCGATATGCCATTCGGAAAATAGGGAATTTAAAAGTTGGAATATTTTCTGTTCTTGATCCTTCACTCCCGCTCCCGAAAGGATTGCTGGCGTTAGATACCATTGAGATTGGAAGGAAAATCGTAAAAGAGCTTCGCGAGCAAAATGTCGATTTTATCATTGCATTGACGCATCAGGGGTTGCAAAGAGATCGGAATTGGGCGCGAGATGTATCTCAAGTTGACCTCGTGATTGGCGGACATGATAGCGCGAGCCTTGCTGTTCCGGAAAAAATCGGTGAGACGTTGATTGTAAATGGAGATGAGCTTGGCAAATATACGGGTGTGATCGATCTTGCCTTTCGAAAAGGGGTTCATAAGTTTGCGGCATCGGCTGATTTATCGGCAGATGTCCAGGCAAGTCGATACCATAACCGCGTTGTCCCGCTCGATTCTGCTTTTTCCAATGGCGATCCCCGCCTCTTTGAACAGGTTCAGAAATTTAAAAAGAGGCTTGGGGCGCTCGCAGAAAAAAGCGTTGAACCCCCACCTGATTCCAAAGAACTTGCGCGCGAGCATCGCCTTGAATTTGCAACCTATCGAAAATGTATGGAATGTCACCGGGCGCAGTTTGATGTTTGGAAATCTTCAAAACATGCCTCAGCCATTATTCCGCTTTATATTCGAAACCAGCATCTCAATCCCGAATGTATAAAATGTCATTCGGTTGGATTCCGGGAGGCTGGGGGATTTACAGATGTTGCCCATCCCTTTGTGATGCCGGATGGGATGAAGAAGGCGATGGAGGGGCTTCTTCAAAAGTTGATTGAAACCAAATTGGAAGATTTGCCCCCCGATCTTCGCGAAAGTTTAAAACGCGATCCCGTCATTGCCAAAGCCATCAAGGAAAAGAAGTATAAGGGAATGATGATTGATTTAAGAGAACATCCGGAATTTGATCATTGGATTCGATCTCAGTACGTCAAGGCCATAGAGAATGAGAAATGGAGAAAAGATTTTCTGGGGGTCCAGTGTGAAAATTGCCATGGGGCAAGAGGGCTTAAAGATTCCCGGGGAAATCCGATTCCTCATTTTTCGGAAACGTCATTTTCGAAAAAGGTAATCGTTCAAACCTGCATTCAATGCCATACTTCCCAACAATCCCCCGATTTCAACTTTGCAAAGGATCGTCATCACATCAAAGGGGAAAAAGGGGCCACCCCTCCGTTTCAATGTCTCAGGGGGGTGTTTTAAGGGACTTTTCAAAAGTGGCTAAAGAAGATATATGTGTTGTTCCTTATGAATATCCTGGGGATCGAAACTTCATGTGATGAAACGAGCGCTGCTGTAGTAACAGACGGCGTTCATCTGCGTTCGAATGTGGTTGCGTCGCAAGATGAGATTCACTCCCCTTATGGCGGCATTGTCCCGGAAATTGCTTCACGTTGTCATATTGAACGTATTCAAGTGATTACAAAAACGGCTCTTTCAAGGGCGGATATGTCGCTGGATGACATTGATGGCGTCGCTGTTACTGCCGGACCGGGGCTTATGGGATCATTGCTGGTGGGGCTTTCTTACGCAAAAGCGCTCGGTTATGCGAGAAAAATACCATTCAAAGGAATCAATCATCTGGAGGGGCATATCCACGCTATTTTTTTAGAAAAAAAAATTGAATATCCTTTTATAGCATTACTGGTTTCAGGGGGGCATACGGCGCTTTATGATGTGGAAGGGGTTGGAAAATTAACCCCTCTTGGCGCCACAAAAGACGATGCTGCCGGGGAAGCCTTTGATAAAGTCGCAAAAATTCTCGGGCTTGGATTTCCAGGAGGGAGGGTCATTGATAAAGTGGCCAAAGAAGGAAACCGAAATGCCTATTTTTTCCCAAGACCCAATCTGCACGAGCCCCATTTTCACTTTAGTTTCAGCGGCCTGAAAACGGCTGTTTTGCATAGCCGAAGAAGGGAGCCTGAGGCAAAAATTTCTGACATTGCGGCCTCTTTTCAGGAGGCGGTTGTCGACACTTTGGTTCAGCAATCCCTTCGCGCATTGGAATTTAGAGAGTATCAGCGATTGGTCGTTGCCGGCGGTGTTGCCGCGAATTCGAGACTTCGGGAAGTCTTTTTAGAGATTTCTCAGAAAACCAATATAGAGGTCTTCTTTCCATCCCTTCCCCTCTGCACAGACAATGCGGCGATGATTGCGGCTGTCGGATATCATTATTTGAAGGAGAAAGATCGCGATTCACTGGCTCTCAATGCGTATGCCACACAGAGGGGCGCTTTTTAGATGAATGTCAAAGACAAGCTTCGGTCGCTTCAATTAACTTCTCAAAAAAGGTTCAGCCAGAATTTCCTCCGCCAACAATCTATTGCGGATCTGATCGTTAAGAAAGCCGATATCCAGCCAGATGATACTGTTATTGAAATTGGGACAGGGCTGGGGATTTTGACGATGTCGCTTGCAAAACGGGCGGCAACGGTCATCACATTTGAGATTGACCGAAAACTTGTGTCTACGCTTTCTGATCTCCTGCCGTCTGATCGGCATATTGAGGTCATCGCTTGCGATTTCTTAAAATTTGATCTGAGAGGGCTTCAAAAAAAATACCCAAAGGTTAAGGTTGTTTCCAATCTGCCATTTCATATCTCAACAGAAGTCATGTTTAAACTCTTTGAGCATCGAAAGTGGATTGAGACGATGACGCTCATGTTTCAGAAGGAAGTGGCAGAGAGAATTGTTTCAAAGCCGGGAGTAAAGGAATATGGGATTTTATCTGTGCTTGCCAGGCTTTATTCGGATCCAAAAATAGTTTTATTTCTTTCACCGGATAAATTTTATCCCCCCCCGGAAGTTTCCACCGCCGTTGTTTATTTTCAGATGAAGCGGGAGTTGGTTATAGATGAGCTGCCGTTCTTTATCGATTGCGTAAAATCGGCGTTCGGGCAGAGAAGAAAGGTATTGTTTAATTCGCTTCAGAAAATGGCTTCTTTAGAGGCATTAAAAGAGGCTGAAAGCAAGTGCGGGATCGATTTTAGGCGGAGAGCTGAAACACTCTCGTTCGATGAGTTTAAAAAGGTGGCCGAGTCGATTTATTCCTGCCAAAGTCGCTGAAAGATCGCATCTGTTTTTTTTTGTAGAATGTCTTCAATCTCCTTTTGATAGGATTCAATTTTTTTGTCGATTTCTTTGACCTGGCTGTGGAGTCTTCTTTTTTCATTTTCATCCGTTGTCAGATCGTATTGCTCTGTCAGTCCCTGAATTTCTTCTGTTAATATTGCGATCTCGCTGATCAGCGGCTGAACCCCGGGTTCCTGGATCTGAATAACTGCTTTGAGCCCTTCTTTTAATTCTTCAAGCTCTTCGTCTAGACTCTCTATTTTTTTACCCAGTTCGAAAGCCTTGTTTTGAATTTCAAGAAATATCCCGCTTTCTCCGGGTTTTCCAAGCTCTTCAAATTCAAGAACGAGTCTCTTTTTTTCTTTTAGTTTTTGAGAGATCGGTTCCAGCAAAGCGCGTTTTGCATCTTGCGTTTCTCCCGCATTGGGCTCTTTTAAAAAAGAATCGCCAACATAAGGGGGTGTCTCTATTTCTTCTTCACCGGCTGCTCCCTGACTGATCAGCATAATGAGAAAGAGCGTCATGCCGTGGTATGAGAGCCACTTTCTGAAATATTGCCCTTTCAAGCGATCTCCCTGTTTGTATGTCCATGGGAACCAGAAGGTGAGAAGGGCGCGCCATCTGCTGTCTGGAAGTTTAAATTCCCAGCCAAGCGGGTGATATCCCCCCTCGGCTTCGGTGACAGCCTTGACGAGACCCGGCAAACCCTCTTTTTTATAAACTTCAAAATAGCGCTGCATGTAGCTTGCCTCAAGTTGCTTTGCGATCACCGCATTTTCAAATTCCGCAGAGTGTTCAAGTCCTTTTAGCAAATCAAAATCGGAGCTCAAAATTCTTGCCCGGCGCTCAACAGAATTTCTAATGAAGCCGCCTGGAAGTGAGAAAAGGGTGCGAAGGTGCCCTGGCGCGGGACTGGCCGCTTCAGCGAGAAGCGATGACAGTTCCCTGAAAAATTCTGAGATCGCCTGCGGATCGTTAACGAGGCGGTAACCGTAGGGGATTCGGGCAGCCCCCAAAAGCCAGCGACCACGCGTGAATTTAACCTCGTATGGGAGGAGCCGACGCGGGATCATGAGTTCCTTTGCGCGGCGCCGAAGGCTGAACCAGCGCGTTCGAAGTGAAGGGTGACGGCTCAGTTGACTTAAATGAAATGTAATCGCTATCCCAAGGTTTGCCTCCGCATAGCTCCAAAGAAAATTGTGCTGGGCGGAGAGATTCCGGAATATGGCTTCAATCGTCGCCTCGTCTGGCAGCGTCCCTTTAGCCGCCCTTTCAGTGAAAGCGCTCATTTCTGCAAATAGTTGGTCTTGCCTGAGCGCCAAGAGAGTTCTAAATGTTTTTCGACCAGATACATTGGTGGATACACTGGCAGATACATTGGTGGATACACTGGCAGATACACGGGAGGCCACAGTTTTTAGGAGATCATAGTCGTATGCGGAAATAGCCTCTTTGGCCCACCGATTGGTTTCTATGAAACGGACAAGATCGTCCGGGCTTTTAAAAATGTCGACCATCTCTTCATAAAGGGCTTCAAGATTTTTTCCTGATTCCTTCTCGATTTCTTCGATGACCCCTTTTTGGGATGTAGGACAACGCAAGAGCGTTGAGAGCCTTCCACGAACCGTTTTCAGGATCCGGGCGTAGATTTCGTTTGAAATATCTCCTCTAAAGCCTGCCCGGATCATTTCGCTCGCCCTCAAACTGAGCGCTTGAGAAAAAGCCTCGTCGCCCAAGGTTACCCAACTCCCGTGTGTTCCGCGCTCTGCCTCCTTCATGAATTGGTGGAAGATCTTGCGAAAAATGTTTTGTCTGGGGGTTTCCGCAAATGACATCTGAAGGGGCTGTAAAAGGAAAAATAAAGAGGCAAGAACAATATATTTTTTGTTAGTCACGATCCGGGCCGGATGCGCAATCATTGACCGCATTTTATATGGCAAATTCACAATAAAATCAATGCCGCTTTTCATTTTTTTTTGCAAAAGCGGTTTTGCAAAAGCGGGGGGAATAGGGTATAAACGCCCCCTTGTGATCACCATCCTTCGAGCTCTTCTGATAACTGCCGGGGTTCTTTTCCTTATCGCTTCAAAGCTCTTTGCTTCCGCGGGCGATATCTACGGATTGAGTTCGGTGAGCTCGTCGACGGGGGGCGTATCGTTGCCATCACGGCCAGATATATCGACGACCTACCAGAACCCGGCCTTTTTAGGCTCTGTTGAGAATTTGCGGATGACATTAGGATGGATGGCGATTTCTGATTCATTGGCGCCGATTCAGGGGGTTATTGTTCAAAACGACAGCATTGGCAAGGGGCTTGAGATCGGGGATTTCCTTACCGATTATCCCAATCTATCCGGTTTTAACTTTGGTCTGATGTTTCCCCTTCGAAAGCCGCTGCCCAAAATCGCCTTTGGGATGACCGGGTTTGTGCCGGTTGGGTCGATTGCAAACATTGAAACATCAGAAGGGGTTCAGGCTGTTTATTCTAATTATGCTTATCGCCCCAGACACTTTTCATGGATTGTGGGGGGATCGATTGAGGTGTTAAAAAATCTCTCTCTTGGCCTGGCTGGCAATATTTATTGGACATCGGGGGCGAATTCCCAGATCAATATCAATGGCAAAAATTCGACTGTCGCTTTGGCTATGGATATAAAGCCTGCCGTAGCGCCCATCATCGGACTTCACTATTTGCTGAGCCGTTGGGGCTTTGATGCCTCTTATCATGCGCCGGTTGACTATCAGTTTGTTTTTAAAAACCGCTCTGATCTGGTTCTATTTGGCAATACGGGGGAAGGGGGGGAGGTTTCGGCTCCGATCATTCAGTTTTTGTCGGAAAGCTCGATGTTTTATGACCCCCAAATGATCGGCCTGGGAATTTCCCGTCGTTTTTTAAATGGTTTTTCGGTCGGAACAAAATGGCTTTGGAAAAACTGGAAAAAATATCGCTCTCCCATTAATCGGGTTTCTTTTACGAACCCGGGCGATTTGAAATCATCCGTTCCAAAGCTTGAGTTTCGGGATGTGATTTCACCGGGGTTCGGTGTTGAGGTTCCGGTATTGTCGTGGTTTCTAAGAGCCGGCTATCGTTATGAGCCTGAGCGCCTGATCCATCAGGATGAGAACAGCAATTTCCTCGACACCGATGTTCATCTTCTTTCAACGGGCATGGGTCATACATTTGGTTCCTTTCTTGGAATCTGGACACAGCCTGTAACGCTCGATGCCCATCTCCAGTATCACCGATTGATTTTGAAAACGATCTACAAGCAAAATCCCGAAGCCATTGGTTATAAGAAAGAGGGATATTCGATCGGCGGATCCCTCTTGAATTATGGCCTGAATCTCAGTATGACATTCTGAATCATGCAGAGACTCTCCATCATCGATCTCAAAAATAAGAAAAAAAAGGGGGAAAAAATTGTCGCAACAACCTCCTATGATGCCGCCTTTGCAAGACTGATCGATCCCTATGTTGATATTGTTTTGGTTGGGGATTCTTTGGGGATGGTTATAAAGGGGGATGAAAATACATTGGGGGTTACTCTGGATGAGGTTATTTATCATACGAAGGCGGTTCACAAAATGGTTCGGCAGGCGCATCTCGTCGCGGATCTGCCATTTCTCAGTTATCAGCTTTCGAAGCGTGAAGCCGTTCGAAATGCCGGCCGTCTCCTTCAGGCGGGAGCCCAGAGTGTCAAAATTGAAGGTGGAAAAAAGTTTTGTGGATTGGTTTCAGAATTAACGGATGTGGGAATTCCTGTGATGGGGCATCTTGGGATGACCCCTCAGTCGGTTCACCAGATGGGGGGATTTCGTGTCCAGGGGAGAGAAGCTTCTCATCGCGACCGATTGCTCTGCGATGCAAAGCGCCTTGAGGAGGCGGGGGCATACGCGATTGTTCTTGAGTCGATCCCGGCGGATCTTGCGGGAGAGATTACGGCTGCAATAGAAATTCCGACCATTGGCATTGGGGCAGGCGGAGAGTGTGACGGTCAGGTTCTTGTAATCTACGATCTCTTAGGGATCGATACGACATTTCAGCCCAAATTTGTGAAGCGATACGCGAATCTCTCAGAGACGATACAAGAGGCTCTCAAAAATTACTCAAAAGAGGTGAGAGAGGGGATTTTCCCCGATCAAAGCCACAGTTATCACACCCAGATTACGAAGATTTATGAAGATCATTGAAACGATCTCTCAAATGACCGAATGGTCAAAAACAATGAAATCGAGAGGAGAAAAAATCGCATTTGTTCCAACGATGGGGGCCCTACATTCGGGGCATCTCTCATTGGTTCGTATCGCGAAAGAAAAAGCCTCTCAGGTTGTTGTCAGTATCTTTGTAAATCCGCTGCAGTTTGGTCCAAAAGAAGATTTTGAGCGTTATCCGAGATCTCTCGACGGAGACATCGCGTTTCTTGATAAAGAGGGGATCTCCCTCCTATATCTTCCTTCTGTGACGGAAATGTATTCTCCCCGGTTCCAGACGGCAGTTCACCTCAAAGAACTCTCGCAGACTCTTTGCGGGAAGCGCAGGGGGGGGCATTTTGATGGGGTTGCCACCGTTGTCTTAAAGCTGTTTCACATTGTAAACCCCGATTTTGCGATCTTTGGGGACAAAGATTACCAGCAGCGCCGCCTGATTGAACAGATGGTTTCAGATCTAAATCTCGATATTCAAATTATGGGCGCCCCCATTGTTCGCGAAAGCGATGGACTTGCGATGAGTTCAAGGAATATTTATTTGAGTCATGAGGAGAGGGACAGGGCAACCATTTTATTCAAATCCTTAAAAAAGGGGGAAGAGCTTTGTAAAGCGGGGGAAAAAAATGTTTCTAAAATTATTGCCTGCGTGTCACAAATGATTGACAGTCAGGGACCGACGAAAGTAGACTATATCGCAATCTGTGACGCGATAACTCTCAAGGAGGTAACCCATATCGACAAACCCTCTCTTTTGGCGGTGGCTGTCTACTTCGGGGAAACGCGTCTCATAGACAATATGGTTTTGGAACCGAATAAATGAAGAAAATCAAAGATTTTTTAAAAAATAATTTCATCACCGGTTTTTTAATCCTTGTTCCGATCGGCGCCACATTTACGCTCATCAGCTGGATTATTGGAAAATCGGATCAGGTCATTCAGCTTCTTCCCCACGCCGCGCGTCCCGAAACCTATCTCGGATTTAAAATCCCCGGGCTTGGATTGCTTCTTACCTTTTTAATTATCGTTCTCATTGGAGTTATGGGGCGGGTTTATTTTGTTAAATTGTTCTTACGGGTTGGCGAACATCTTATCAAAAAAATCCCGTTCATCAGCAGTGTCTATTCCGCGATCAAGCAGCTGATGGATACCGTTTTTGTGGCGCGTGATGGGAAAACCGATCAGAGAAAAGTGGTCATTATTGAATTTCCACGTAAAGGGATTTACTCCGTAGGCTTTTTGACTTCGGTAGCCAGGGGGGCCACTCAGGAAAAAACAAAAGAGAGGGTTATGAATGTCTTTATTCCGACGACACCGAACCCAACCTCCGGATTTTTTGTGATGGTCCCGGAACAGGATATCATTTCGACAGACATAACGGTCGAAGATGCCTTTAAGCTGATTATGTCTGGTGGAATTGTGGCTCCGCCTTCTTCTTCAGAGCCCAAAGCGTGAAACCCGCTCAGGGGATTAAAATTGTGACCACCAATCGAAAGGCCTCTTATAACTACCATCTGGAAGAGCGGGTTGAGGCGGGAATAATTCTTACAGGGACAGAGACGAAATCCCTTCGCTCAGGGCATGCGAATTTAAATGATAGTTATGCGCTGGTAAAGCCGGATGCCGTTTATCTTCTCAATTGTCATATCCCCCCCTATGAAGGGGGGAACCGATATAATCACGATCCGCTGCGCACACGAAAGCTCCTTCTCCACAAACATGAAATACAAAAGCTTCAGGGGAGGACAGAGACGAAGGGGTATTCGCTGATCCCGACAAAGATCTATTTTTTAAAAGGGCGGGCCAAGGTAGAGCTTGCCCTTGCAAAGGGGAAGAAAAAATACGATAAAAGGGAATCGATCAAGCGTCGTGAGCAGGATCGGGAAGCCCAGATGGCAATTAAACGTCATCGTTAACCGTTCAAACCAAAATTGAACGGTTAAGGTGTTCTTTGAAATGGTATAATAAAAGATGGGGGCGAACTGGTTTCGACGGGGGTATGAGGCTCAAGTCTGGCATGCCGAGGCGCTGTCGCTCGACAAACGCAGCAATCGCATAATTGCCAACGAGCAATTAGCTCTCGCTGCTTAATTTAAGCAGCACGTTCTCTCAATGCTTCGCCCGTAGGGCGTGAGAGAGCGACGATTATACGGGATAGCCTCTGATGTGCTTTCTGATTCAGAGGCGAAATTTAAAGGAAGCTATCTTTCAGGGGAGCCTGCCGCGGGCGCCTCGAAAGAGAAACGCAAAACAACGGCTAAGCATGTAGTCAGCTGAGTGTAGTACTTTCGGACGTGGGTTCGATTCCCACCGCCTCCACCATTGCAATGAATTCGAACCAATGTCATCCCGAGGGCAAAGCCCGAGGGATCTCTTTTTGTTATCCAGAGAGTCGTTATTATCATTCTGAGCCGAAGGCGAAGAATCTACTCCTTTGTCATTCCCCGGCTCGACCGGGGAATCGTCATCCCGGACTTGATCCGGGATCCATTTCTCCAGCAGCGCAAAAGACTTAATCTTTGTTCGTGCATGATAATAAGGTTTCCCAACTTCAGGTTTCTTGGGTGTTAAAGTTATCTTTCCAGTGAGTCTCCTCATTACTAAAGCAGAATTTTCTGTTTTCTGTGCCAACACTTCTGAAAGATTTTGAAGAGTACAATTTAGCAATCAGTTTTGTAGCGAATGTCTTGATACTTCACACTTGAAGTGTATCCATTTAATCTAATTTTGAAATTAGTTGATCTTTAACTATTTTGACTGCCACTGTAGGATCATAGTTTATAGATGGTAAGAGGAGGGGCTCTGTATCTTTCAAAAAATCTATAGATACTATTTTTTCATCTAAATTTTCTAAAAAATATTTTTTTAACACATTTAGATTCTGAAACTTCATATATGCTTGAAAAGCTTCAACAATTTTATCTGGATTTGCTTTGCCCATCGTTAAACCAGCCCATAAATCAAAAAGATCCCGTCCTTTTCTTCGTTGATAAAGAGCTCTAAGCTTTGTCCCTAAGAGTTCCTCCAATGAATAGGTCGTAATGTCAATTTCTCCTTTATACCAACGAGACTGAACACTAAAATGATGCTTCTTAAATCCAAAAACTGAAAAATGTTCTTTGCAATTCATTTCAATTTTAAGTCTAAGCGGGAAAATGGGAAGGCCTTCAGAATTAAAACGATAAATTAAATTAATTGTCCCTTTCTTTTGATTTCTTTGAGGAGATCCCAACCAGGGATCAAGTGCCGATCTTAAAGCATTTAATGATTGCCCAATGGGTTCAGACTTAATTTGAACAAGATCAATATCCTCAGAATACCGGGCCACTTTTTGTAAATAGAGTTTTGAAAGCGCCGTCCCTCCTCTAAATGCGAATGCTTTTGAGAGGTACTCGTGTTTAAATATTTCGACCAATGCTCGAGAAATAATTAAATCTTGTTCTACTTGAGCATCGGTTTTCCAGGGAACAACCGATCGCCATTCAACAATATTGGCACGTGGAATCATACTTCAGATTCTACTTTTTCATTCACAATAATATTCCAATCGAAATGTTTAGAGGATCTCTTAAATTCTTTATTTGGATCAAGTAAGATAGGGCTCGGTTTTTGACTGATGATCCACTCTTTTAGTTTGTACGAAAGACTTTTTTTTCCAATTTTTTCTAAAATATATCCCAATCTCTGACTACACGCCAATTCTTTCTCTCGTTTTGCTGCATGAAGAATAGAATCTGAGGTCAATTTTTCAGATAATTCCATTAAAACTGTTGCGATTTGGTTGAGCCCACCTAGCTGTCTTGAATATCGAACCAAATCAAAAGCCGTGTCTTCAGGGGTAGATACCTTGATATAACCGGTATCTACTTTAACCTGTGTGAGCGCAGTATTCTCTATCTGAGACTTCATAAAAAAACGAATACGTGCTCCCTCTACTAAAATGATTCGTTCAGGACTCTTTGTAATGACTTGCAATTCTTGCGGCTGCTGGTGGGCAGCTCCATATAGAGAAGCCGCAGATAAAAGCCCTACATAATAGGACTTCTCAATAAAATTCATGAGCTCATGAATAAATAATAAGGGAGGTAAAATTCCAGAAGATCGATATTCCAATGGAACAATGACATAGAACCCTCTCCGAACCAATCGCAATCGGCCTTTTTTGCATAAACGAAAGAGCCCAAATTTAAGAGCGGCTGGCGTCAGCTTTAAACTCTTTACAACCTCTCTCTTTGTAAAACAGTAGCGCCCTTTTGCTTGCAACGCATCCACAAACTCTTTTATAGAAAAATGCCTCATAGGTAATTTTGCATAGATTACAAAAAGTATCAATTAAAGCTACTTTTCGATAACTATTAAATAGTAGCATTTTAAGATACTTTATTCAATCTAAAATATTTCATACTGGACTCGACGAGTCATTGGTCGCACCGTGAAAATCTAATGGCAATGAGAATCCAATCTCTCTGCGGTTTTTGTAGCTCCACCCTCCACCATTTTGAAAATAATTTATTCATTTCCAGCTTTTCGTTTTGCTTGAATTGCTTCTACCAGAAGCTGTCGAATAATTGCTGCTTTAGAATTGGCTTGTATCTTAGAAATTTTTGCAATTTCCAAGGCTAACCATGCAGGAATCGTAATAGGGGGGAGTGTAACCACTTTGCTTAACCCCTCCGTTAGGATTCCATACTTAAAGTCAATGCCCAGTTCGCTTTTGTCAAAGGCTTCGTCAAAGTCCTTTATTTTTAGCTTGTTTTTCTTCATCACTTCTTGCCCTCCTTACTGAAATAATTCGGATTTTACTCCCAGCAATAGTAAAAATTCCGACATAGTATTTTTTTTTGTATTTTCCAATCACTGCATGTCTGGTTTCATCTTTGTCATAAGCCACCCCTGCGGCTAAAATATTTCTTCCTTCAAAAATGTGATCCCTGGCTTCCTCAAAAGAAATTCCATGATGTTTTTTATTGAGTTCGCTCTTCTTGGGATCCCAAATGTACACAAATATAGTATATTATCATATTAAAATTATGTCAATTATATATATAATTTATATATAATAACTATGTTTAAGACCTGTTTTTGGGCCACTTCTCAACGCAGTTTTACAAGTCAATCTTAAAAAGAAACTGTTGACCTTCGTTTAGAAAATATCTATACTTTTTTGTAAGCTTAATAAAGTTGTGTAAAAATAAAGGAAGGTTAATTTATGAAAGTTCTGCTGATCAGCGGTATCGTTACGAATGCGGCTCAATCCAATCCGGAATGGACGGCTGAAAATGATAATGGGGATTTCTCCCCGAGTGGTTTAATGTATATTGCAGGGTATCTTAGGCATTATGCCCCCCACCATGAAATTAAGATTTTAGACGCGAATTTGCTTCGGTATACACAGCAAGATATTGAGCGGGATGTCAGAGATTTTATGCCGGATATAGTCGGGATGACGACTTATACAGATATTCTTTTTGATACGCTAGAAACAATACGCGGTGTAAAAAGGGTTTCAAAAGATATAAAAACAGTTCTAGGCGGGGCGCATCCGACAAACCATCCCCTTGAAACCGTCGCTATGTCGGAAGTTGATTTTGTCTGCATTGGCGAGGGAGAAATTCTGGTGTTCGAATTGGTGGAGGCTTTAGAGGGAAAGCGTGAACTTTCAGGCATCAAGGGACTTGTTTGGAATGATAAGGAAGGAAATATCTTTAGGAATCAGGGGTCTGGATATGTTCCTAATTTGAATCTTATGCGTCAACCTGCTTTTGATCTGATACCCTATGAAAAGTATTACAGCATGATTGGAACGGGCGCTTCCACAGGGGTTATTTGTTCATCACGCGGCTGTCCCTATCAATGTACGTTTTGCAGCAAGCCCTTCAGCACCTACCGGGGGCGCACTGTCGAAAATATTATTGAGGAAATGAAACTTTATTATGATCGCGGAGTACGCGAATTTATGTTTTTCGACGATATGTTTAATTTGCCTGCCAAAAGGGCTCTGAAAGTTTCAGAGGCGATCAGGCAAAATTTTCCCGATATTCAATGGTGTTTTCGTGGACGGGCGGATCAAATTACGGAAGAGTTGGGTGAAGAATTGCGGAGATCGAACTGCAAACAAGTGTCTGTCGGGGCAGAGGCGCACACAGATGAAGCCCAGAAAGAACTCAGAACAGGAAAATCTGTTGAAAAAACAAAAAATGCGGTCCGGATTCTTCGAAAATATGGTATCAAATCCAATACCAACTGGATCATTGGGCTGCCACAGCATCGGACAGCAAAAGACGTTGACGATATGCTGAAAGTGATTTTTGATATCGATCCTGACTATGTGCAATTTTCAATTCTCATGCTGTGGGATGACACGGAGATTTACAAAGAAGCGATTGAGAAGGGTATTATCAGTGAGAGTGTTTGGAACGAATATATAAAAAATCCCCATCCCGGTTTCCTGATTCCGGCGTGGGAGGAGCATCTGTCCCGAAAAGAACAGTCGGAGCTGCTCCGGAAGTGTTATTCGAGGTTTTATCTGCGCCCAAAGGTCATATATCGTCAAATAATGGAAGTTGCTTCCTGGACGACATTTAAAGTGAAATTCCGGGGATTTCTTTTGATGCTTGTTCCTCTTTTTTATCCTATCTTGAGTCTATTCCGGGAGAATTTCTCAAGGAGAAAGCAGGTTTATCAAATACAATAACTGTCGGAAAATAACACCCTGAAATTCACGAATTTAAAGAAGTATGGCTGGCTGATCAGCTTGTGTCTGATCATTTGGGCAGTTTTTTATTTTGACTGGCAAAAGATTTTTCAAGTCCTTCAGGGCGTTAAGCTATCCTATTTATTTCTGCTGTTTTTTATTTATATTTTCGATTATGTTTTAAGGGCATTTCGATGGAGGCTTTTGCTTTATCCGGTTTGCCGGCCATTACCTTTTCTAAAAATTTTTCATGCATATAACTTCGCCCAATTCGCGAATGTTTTTTTGCCGGCGAGATCTGGCGAGTTATTTCGTGTATTGATTATCAGCAGGGAATTCAATATCTCAAAAAGGACGCTTCTTGGAACACTCCTCTTTGAAAGAATACTCGATGTTTTGGCAATGGGAGGGGTGATCATCGGGGTTCTGTATGTTTCTAAAGAATCGTTCTCTTTCGATGGGAGTCCTTTAAAAAATTTGTTTTTTTGGGGGGGTCTTTTCATCGCGATCCCTTTTCTGGTCATGACGTCTCTTTTACTATACAGGTATCTTGCTTCTTCATATAAACCCGAAGGATCGATAAAAAAGTGGATAAATCGGATAGAACCGGTATTTCACGGCTTTTCTTCGACATACAGCCCCCCCCTTCTCTTCGGCCTGATAGGACTCTCTCTTTTGATGTGGGTACTGAACGCGTTTATTCTCTATCTCTATATGCAGTCCCTCTCATTTGGCGCCCCATTTCACTCGGCTGTGATTGTTTTGCTGTTTCAATTGCTGGGGGAGTTTATTCCGTCTGCCCCTTCGTCTGTTGGAACGTTTCACGCATCAACCATTATCGGATGTAAAATCGTTCATTTATCGGAAGTTCTGGGGCTTGCTTTGGGATTTCTGAATCACTTTTATGATGTGATTATAAAATGCATTTTTGGCGCGCTCTCTGTTCCTTTTTTAAATCTTGACTTCAAAAATCAGCTATTGGACATTAAATTGAAAAATGTCTAAGAAGTTCTTTTTCTTCTTTCTTTTTCTATTCTTACTCTCTCAGATACCGGTCTTGATGACAAAGCTTCCCCAGGAAAGGGAGGGATGGCTGAGCGATATTTCCTATAATTTGAATACAGAACTTACCGGCAGCATGGCAAAAGATATTCCATGGGGATCCACCTGGTCATCCGGGAGAGGGAAATCATTTTATCTGATTCACCATGTTTTCTATAAGATTTTTGGCGTGGGGGTATTTCAGGGGAGGATGGTAACGTTTCTTTTTGGCCTTTTACTCCTCTTTCTTGTCTTTAAATGGGCGGCTGCGCACATCTCTTATGAGAGTGCAATGCTCTCGACATTTTTACTCGCGCTTTCGTTTTCTTTTTGGCCTTTTTTGCCGGTTGTCAGTCAAGACATCATTCACTGTCTTTTGCTGTTTGGCTCTTTTTATCTTTTGTATAACGCCATATCCTTAAAAAGGGGTATTTACTATTTCGCCGCGGGTCTTGTTTCGGCCCTGGCCGTTGAAAATTCATATCGCGGTATATCCGTCGTAATGTCTGTTTATATCATCTATGCGCTTTTCTCAAACCGGGAAACTTTTTTAAAACATGCTTTGTATTTACTGGGGGGGTCTCTTACGGCGTTCCTGTTTTGGTTTTCTTTGAATGTTTTACCGATGGGGCTCGATAATTTCATTCACTATCATATTCTTGCCTCCAGAACCGAACGGAATCCCCACCTTGTGAAGATGCTGTTGAATGAGGTGAACCGGTTATTTTTGTTTGTCAGATCTCAAAGACATCTGGCAAAATTTGAAATGGTTTATTCAGCGCTTTTACTCATTCTTTTTTATAAATATCGTCTGAAATTAAAGTATCCTCATGTTTCTAAATTTATTCTCTCCTGGCTCTGCGTGACGTTTATCGCTATGTCGGTTGTTTCTCAAGTAGATGAGCAGATTACTCCCAACTATATGCTGTTATACAGCATTTTTATTTGTCTTTTATGCGGTCTCAGCTTCTCTGAATTCTTGCGGCGCCAAAGATTTATGGCCTCTGCTCTTCTTGTTGTTATTCTATTTTTCGGAATAAGTTGTAGCGCGGGCCGGCTTATTCTCTATTCAAATTATTATAAAAA
>CAYJMQ010000025.1:0-26146 GCA_964371555.1 uncultured bacterium
AAGGCGTTTAATCTCGAGCGGTGTCATCGGTGAAAAATGGGTAAAATCAAATCGCAGACGATCGGGGGCAACGAGTGAGCCTGCCTGGCGCACATGGTCGCCGAGTTGCGCCTGAAGCGCGTAGTGGAGCATATGTGTGGCTGTGTGATTCAGCATAATGTCATGACGACGTTTTTGATCAACGATCAATTCGAATGAATCATTCGAACGGGTGGTTCCTTTTTTTACAATCCCAATGTGGACAATGAGATTTGGGTATGGCCGTTGTGTATCAATAATCTGAATTTCTGAACGGTCATTTCGAGCTGCACCCGTATCCCCTATCTGCCCCCCCTGCTCTCCATAAAATGGCGTTTGGTCAAAAATCAGTTTCAACTGCTGCTGCTCAGCAGAAGCAGACTGAATCTGATTTCCATCCTGAATAATGCTTTTAAGTTTTCCCTGGATTTCGGTCGCTTCATAGCCTCGGAAAACCGATTTTAAGGTCTGTGAGAGTTTCTTATAGAGGGGATCTTCTTTTCTTTCACCAGACCCTTTCCATCCCCCTCTTGCCCTTGCCCGTTGTTCCTCCATCTGTTTTCGAAAGCCTTCTTCATCGATCTGAAACTTCCTCTCCCCGGAAATCACACGGATTAAATCGAGAGGAAAACCAAATGTGTCATAAAGTTTATAAGCGGTTTCCCCTGAAATGGTACGCTTTCTCTGTTTTTCAAGCTGGTAAATTTCTTCATCAAGAAGTTTAAGTCCCTTTGTCAGGGTTTCTAAAAACCGCTCTTCTTCTGAAAAAATAACCTTCTCTGTAAAGGGCTTCTGTTTTCCAAGCTGCGGATATGGCTCCCCCATAAGTTCCACAAGAGTCGAAACGAGATGATAGATAAATGGTTTTGTCATCGAAAGTTTCTTGCCATGGCGAATCGCGCGCCGAATGATTCGTCTCAATACATAACCCCGACCTTCATTTGAGGGGAGAACCCCTTCGGAAATTAAAAATACTGCCGCGCGCAGATGATCGGCTATGACACGCATAGAAATATCATCTTCTTTGTTTCTCCCGTATGTTCGATCGACAAGCTTAGCCGTTCGGCCAATGAGCGTTTGAAACAGCTCTATATGATAATTGCTTTGAACCCCCTGCAGAACGGCCAGAAGTCGCTCGAGCCCCATCCCCGTATCAATCGACGGTTTGGGAAGCGGGGAGAGTTCTCCTTTTTCATTTCTCTCAAATTCCATAAAGACAAGATTCCAGATTTCTATATATCGGTCACATAAACACCCCACATCACACGTTTTTTTACGACAGCCAACTTTTGGCCCCTGATCGTAATAAATTTCAGAACAGGGACCACAGGGCCCTGTATCTCCCATCGCCCAGAAATTATCCTTCTCATCAAATTTATAAATTCTTTTGGAATCAATTTTTATTTTCTTATTCCAAATTTGATAAGCATCTTTATCTTTATGAAAAACAGAAATATAGAGACGATCTTTTGAAATTTTTAATTTGTTCGTTAAAAAATCCCAGGCAAGGTGGATTGCTTTTTCCTTAAAATAGTCGCCAAACGAAAAATTCCCGAGCATTTCAAAAAACGTATGGTGGCGCGAAGTCTGCCCCACCTGTTCCAAATCATTATGCTTCCCCCCCGCACGAATGCAAATCTGAGAGCTTGCGGCTGTTTTATAGTCGGGTTCTTTCAGCCCCAGGAAATAATCCTTGAACTGCACCATCCCCGCATTTGTAAAAAGAAGGGTTGGGTCATTTCTGGGAACAAGTGGGGATGAGGGGACAATCGTATGCCCCTTGTCTTTGAAATAGTCTAAAAAGAGGGAACGAATCTCATCTAGTTTCATTTCGCAGAGTCGCCGCTCGCAGCTTGCAGAGTTGATTCCCTTATTTTTTTCCCTTAATTACCGGTTTTTCCGGCTCTGCTGGCTTCTTCTTTAAAAAACCGGCCGCACCTTGAATCTTTTTCTTAATCTCCTCAGCAATTTTTGGATTGGAACGCAGAAATTCAATCGCTTTGTCTCGCCCCTGGCCAATCTTTTCCCCTTCAAAGGCATACCATGAGCCCGATTTTTCAACGACTTTATACACTTCTCCCAAATCGAGCAACTCCCCTTCCACACTGATCCCTTTTCCAAAATAGATATCGAACTCAACTTCTTTAAATGGAGGGGCGACCTTATTTTTCACAATCTTGACACGGGTTCGAGATCCGATCACCTGCTCACCTTCTTTAATGGCGCTGATGCGGCGAATATCAACCCGCGTTGTCGCATAAAACTTGAGCGCTGTTCCTCCGGTCGTTGTCTCAGGGTTTCCAAACATGACACCGATTTTCATTCTGAGCTGGTTAATGAAAACAACAGTGGTCCTCGACCGGCTGATACAGGCGGTAAGTTTTCTCAACGCCTGCGACATAAGCCGCGCCTGAAGCCCCATGTGGGCATCCCCCATTTCCCCCTCGATTTCAGCACGTGGAGTCAGCGCTGCTACAGAGTCGATCACCAAAATATCGATCGCACCACTTCGAACAAGCATCTCCGCAATTTCAAGCGCCTGCTCACCTGTATCTGGCTGAGAAATTAAAAGATCGTCCGTCCGAACCCCAAGCTTACGGGCATACGTCACATCGAGCGCATGCTCGGCATCGACAAAAGCAGCAATCCCCCCCGCTTTTTGCGCCTCGGCAATCGCATGAAGTGTGAGCGTTGTTTTCCCCGAAGATTCAGGGCCAAATACTTCAATAACCCTTCCACGCGGGAAACCCCCAACCCCCATCGCCAAATCAAGCCCTAAAGATCCTGTCGAAATTGCGGGAATATCGCCGTGCAATGTTTGCGTTGCACCCAGGCGCATAATAGAGCCCTTTCCAAACTGTTTCTCAATCGCTCCAATCGCAAGTTCAATCGATTTAGCGCGCTCCTGAGTGTTATCGCCCGTTACGGTGGTCATAAGAGTCCTCCTTCATTTAGATCGTTTTAAATCATCAAGCAATGCATTTAG
The DNA here is from genome assembly GCA_964371555.1 of uncultured bacterium. Classification (GTDB taxonomy): domain Bacteria; phylum Bdellovibrionota; class JACOXK01; order 2-02-FULL-40-11; family 2-02-FULL-40-11; genus CAYJMQ01. Next base: position 3,005 of record CAYJMQ010000025.1, read on the forward strand.
TATCACGGTAGATGCCTGATCCCGAATCTCATTTCTTCTGCCGCGAATCAATAGCTTTTTTATAAGTTGTCTCCGGGGCGAAAGCAACGAGAAACAAACAGTCCCAATGGGTTTGAGAAATGTCCCCCCTGACGGCCCCGCGATCCCTGTCACAGCCATCGCATAATCGCTTTTTGAAATTTTTTTAATCGCTTTGGCCATTGCAAAAGTAACTTCTTCTGAAACCTCGCCATAAGTCTTTATCAATGCCGGATTTATTTTCAGCAATTTTCTTTTTGCCTCACCCGAATAAACGACAGCCCCAAATCCAAAGACTTTGGAGGCTCCGGGAACCGAGGTCAGTCGCTCAGCGATCAATCCCCCCGTACACGACTCGGCAACTGACACTGTTTGCCTTTTCTTTATAAGAGTCCGAATAACCTTTTCTTCCAACTTCATAAAACACCTGCGTAAATGAGTAAAGCCATACCCCCTCTCGTATATGCCCCCGCAACGACATCATCCAAAACCACACCATATCCCCCTGGACAAACTCTTTCAAACCAGCGCGCAGGAGGAATTTTTGCGATATCAAAAAAACGAAAGAGAAGAAAGGCGGTCAACACATTTGGAAGATTAAAAGGAATGGCAAGAAGCGAGAGCGCCATTCCGCAGATTTCATCAATGACAATCGTCTGATCATCTTTTTTCGCTGAGAGCATCTCAGCAATGCCAGAAACCCAAATCGAAAGAAAAATCAGAGCAATCAACGAAATCAAGGAAAGATAGAGCGGTAAAAATGAAAAACCATACGCCACCCCAATACCGACCACAGAACCCCATGTTCCTGGCATCCAGGGTAAATAGCCCGCTCCAAATCCTGATCCGATGAGTTGGATAAGTTTTTTCACATTGATTCTTCGTTTTTGATTAAAACATTATCTTTGGAGCTGTCAAACGATAATGAGATTCTCTCAGGACGCGGTATGGATTATCTGCATATTGAATCAGATAGAGCGCGGCAGGAATATTCTTATTTACAACCGGCTGAATCTGCGACGCCGAAGGATAAAATCCCCCGTCACCAAGGGTTGCAGGATAGAGTTCAATAGTAAAAGAGATGATTCCATGCTCACCAAATGCCCAGTCCGTGGTATCCCCGGTTGTAATATAAAGATCGCTCGATTGCTGAGGAGTATAACCGGTCATCCTCCCCATCTCCTGAGCCATAATTTCATGAACATGAAGCGCTTTGTCATCCTCAATGCTGTCATAGGTATGCCCCCACGGATAGAGAACGAGCTCACTAAATGAGTGATAGCTCAAAATAATCGAAACATTTTTATGCGCCTCCACAAATGCCTTGATCGCTTGTGTCTCCGGCTCAGAGAACGGCTCCGTCCCCCGATAGGTTTGCGAATAGCGCCAGTCGCTCGACCCCCCACCCCCCCATTTGAAGCTGTAATTTCGGTTGAGATCGACCCCAAAGGTCTTCCCATTTTCCTCTCGTCTATTTTTGCGCCACCATTTATAAGGAGGATCCTGAACATCGTAATCAGCCCCATCTGGATTCACCATCGGCATAATCCAGATCTCTTTGTTGTTCACAGCTGCAGTGATTTCCTCATTTCTCCCGTAATTTTCCACCAAATGCTTGATGAGAAAAAGTGGAACTTCCGTACTGAGATGCTCCCGAGCATGATGTGTTCCCAAAAACAAAATCGCAGGGGGCGGTTCCTGCTCTTTCTGGACAGCGCTAATTCTTACGATATAAAGGGGACGCCCTTCAAGGCTCTTTCCAATCTCCTCAAGAGAAGCAATGTGTGGATAAGCTTCCGTTATTTTTTTCAACTCCGCGTTGAGCTCGGAAAGATTATGAAAATCGCTATCTTCAGGCGGAAAATCGAGAAGATAAGCAGGCAACGGTCTCGCTTTGAAACGAAGCCCAAGCTGGACAAGTTCCGCGATTTCCGCATCTTGAGCAAGCGCAACGATATAATCTTTAAAAACCGATTCAATCGAAATTCCAAGCGCCGCAATCTGAGTTCGCTCTTCTTTTGTCGATGCTTCTATGGTTAAAAGCTTAACCGCGTCGAGCGACGTCGGATCATAAGATTTTGATGCAATCAGTGGAAGAATCAGAAGAGCCAGCACCACTAAAGACGTCTTTCGCATATCCCCTCCCAGGCGGTACTACGAAAAACTACATTATTGAAATCCCTTTAACAGTGAAGACCTTATTAATGAAAGTTATATCGAATCCATAAGACAATTACAACAAATTTTAAAAAGCTTTATTCTTTCATTCCAATTATGCTAAGTTTATAAATTGTTAAAACCAACGTTCTTAAAAAGGAGATCTTTCTATGCATCTGATTTTAACGTTATTTGTCCTGATGGCCGGATATCTGCTTTTGATTTATGCCGCAAAACAGCAAAAGTTTCATAAAACGCTCGGCTGCTTTATTTCGTGGCTTGTCATGGTTCTCGCGGCAATCTGCCTTGTCTGCGGAATCTCTAAGTATGTGAGGCACCGGGAATGCTTCTACTCTAAATCGTGTTCCTATTCAAAATACGAATGCCCTCATAAACATAAAGGCGAGCGCTCTCATGAAGGACATTCTCACGAGCATCACGAGGAAAAAAGCGAGACGAAGTAGCCATATCGCCTACTAAACAAACGAATTACTCAAAAGCTCTCCCAGCCCGCCGGCTCCGGGGACAATATATTGATGATTGTTCAGGCCGCGCTCTTTATCCCAGTGGGTTCCAGGGATGGTATTTATGATTTTTTGGGAACTCAAACCCCGATCGACTCTCAAGCCGTAGACAATAAGTTCGGGATGATCGGTTTTTAGTCTCTTTAGATATTCAGGCGTTAAAATCAGATGAAGGGCGAGATATTTAAGAGGGACTCCTTTGATCTTCTCTTTATATAGATCAATCGTTGCTGAAATACTCCCCCCTGTCGCCCCCATTGGATCTGAAAATAAGACAATCGCGTTATCCATAGATCCCCCAATTTTGTAACCATTGATACCACTGCCGATCACCACCCCTTTTTCGTCAACCCTTCGCTGAATATAAATGTAGTCTTGTCTGACATAATCGGGTTTAAAAATATGGGTTAAAAACTCATAACAAAATTGTGAGGGGACAATTCCAGCGCGAGCCAGGTTTACGATCACAATTTTTGTGTCAAAATCGATCCAGTCATCTTTAAGCAATGCTTCTTTCTTATGAAATTGATCCATTCTTGTCGGAATAACGCGTGTTTTCCGGGGAAACTCTTCGGCAATCACATAAGAAAGAAGCGCTTTATAAAGATGTTTCACCAAATCGGTAATCAGCGGCTGTTTCGTCTTTTTTGAAGAGAGAAGAGCCAAAAGAGAAGACAAAAACGGATCATTTAAAATATGATAGTTCCCGCCATAAAGATGTTTCAGTTCTCTATCCATGATCGCACACTTTAAGGCTGGATCTCAGGCCGCGCTCCGCGGCTGTCACTTTTGACAATTGTTTTCGCTTTTTCTTTATTCTTTAGTTTGTCAGGCAAACGGGGATCAAAACATTTCCGGCAGCGCGCCTCATAAGCTTCATCTGCCCCGACAACGACACGATCCCCCTCATCAATGATACGTTGAGAGCGACTGGCCGGATTCCCGCATACAACGCAAATGGCATTATGTTTCGTAATATATTCGGCCACAGCCAAAAGCTGTGGAATCGGCTCAAACGGAACCCCTTTGTAATCCTGATCGAGGCCGGCAACAATCACACGAACACCGCGATCGGCCAAGGTTTGGCAAACCTCAACCAAATCCTGATTAAAAAACTGGGCTTCATCAATCCCAACGACATGTGTGTCGTCTTCCACAAGCTCCAGGATCTCTGTTGCCTTGCGAACGGTATTGGCGACAAGTTTTTGTTGATCATGAGAGGTAATATGATCGACCAAATATCTCGAATCAATGACCGGTTTAAAAATTTGAACCTTCTGCTGAGCAATTTGTGCGCGACGCAAACGGCGAATCAGCTCTTCTGTTTTGCCGCTAAACATGCTCCCGCAAATCACTTCAACCCATCCCGTTTGATTTCGAATGATATTCATCCTTTCATTCCTCCTTTTGTTGTCTTTTAAATCTATAGCCAAATAAAATGAAAAGAAAAGGACTAAATTTATTTTTCCAGATTATTTACTTGACGGGTTAAAAATGATGGGTTAGCCGCTTTTTTTCCGAAACAGTCTTCGTCAACAGCCGGGAATGGCGAACAAGAATTCTGCCATCAATCATGACGGTATCGACATCTGAGCTTTTGGCAGAGTAGACAAGTGTATCGTAATCTGATCCTATCGGTTGCGTATGATCTGTTTTTTGATTCACAAAAATCAAATCAGCTTTTTTCCCCACTTCAATGCTCCCAACCTCTTTTTCTATCCCAAGAGCAGCGGCTCCCTGGATGGTCGCCATTGCAAGAATCGTTTCTGATGGCAAAGCCGTAACCCCGTATCTAACCCTTTGAATCAATCCTGCAAGCCGCATTTCCTGAAACATATCCAAATTATTGTTACAGGGGGCGCCATCCGCGCCCAAGGTAACGCGGATGCCCGCATCTATCATTTCCGGAACCCTTGCGATGCCTGAGGCGAGTTTTAAATTAGAAGTGGGACAATGGGAAACGGAAGTTTGAGTGGAAGAAAGCAGTTCAATATCTTTTTTATCCAGCCAAATGCAGTGCGCAAAGATGGATCGTCTGCCACATAATCCTATTTTATGCAGATAGCGAATATTGCTAAGACCATATTTTTTCTTAACGATTTTCGATTCAATTTCGTTCTCTGAAGCGTGTGTATGGATAAGGATTTTATTCTTTTCTGAAAGGTCAGAAACTTTTTTCAAAAGTTTCTGACTACAGGAGAGCACAAACCTCGGCGCGAGCGCGTATTGAAGCCGCCCGTTTTCGGCTCCATGCCATTTTTCAATTAATTTCCAGGTCTCCTCTACGCATCTGTCTGTTTTTTCTTTGAGAGCCTCTGGAACATCTTTGCCTTCATCCATCATCGCCTTCCCTGAGAACGCCCGAATACCGAAACGCCTGCACACATCAAAAATACTATCTGTATGATGAACACTCCCCATATCCAAAATGGTCGTTGTCCCGCCTTTCAGAAGCTCAACAATTCCAATTCGTGCCGCCAAACGCATCTTTTCTTTGGTAAGGGATGCTTCGTAAGGCCAGACTTTCTTTTTAAGCCAATTGAGCAGTGTCAACCCTTCTGCCTGATTCCTAAGAAGCGTCTGGCAAAGATGCGTGTGTGTCTGAATAAAACCGGGCAAAACCCAGAAAGAGCGAGCATCAATTATTTTTGTTTCCGGTATTTTTACTTTTGGCTTTTTGCCAATGTGTTGAATCCGATCCCCTTCAATAAGGATATCTCCCGAAAAAATCTCCCGGGCCGGGTTCATCGTGATAATTCTCCCCCCCTGAATCCAGATTCGATTCATCTTATGAATGTTGCCCTTTTTTAAGGGACCGGGGGGTGAATGAAAATGGAAAGAGCTCTTTCAACCGAAAGATCCGAAATTTCTTATTAAGATTTGCAACGATAATCTCCAAATCCGTCGCAAACTCTGAAAAAACCTGACGACAAATCCCGCAGGGGGGGCTCAAATCTTCATTGGCTGTAACGACCGCCAATTTTAAAAAATCCCTCTCTCCTTCAGAAACCGCCTTATAAAAAGCGACCCGCTCCGCGCACTCCCCCAAGAAAACACAGTTTTCGACATTGGCCCCTTGGTAGATTTTTCCACTTTCGGTGAGAAGCGCCGCCCCGACCTCATGTCTTGAATAAGGGGCATACGCAAATTTTCTCGCTTCAATCGCTTTTTTAATGAGATCAGCCGGTTCGATCATACTGTCCCTATTTCTACAATCAACTTCTTAAGAAACAGATGAAATTTTTCAGATGCTTTTTTTGCCACCTCTAAAACCTCCTCATGAGTCGGTTTTCCATGATCGAGCCCCGCCGCCATATTGGTAAGACAAGAAATCGCCAAGACTTTCATCCCCTGATGTCTGGCAACGATTGTCTCGGGAACCGTTGACATTCCACTCGCATCTGCGCCCAGAAGTTTCAGCATCTTTACCTCCGCGGGTGTTTCATAGCTTGGCCCCGAAATCGCCACATAGACCCCTTCATGAAGGCTGAAGGCTATTTCCTTTGCAATTTTTTTTGCAAGCAGACGATATTTTTCATCATAGGCATCTGAAAGATCAGGAAATCTCGGTCCCCACTTATCCCAGTTTTTCCCCCTCAGCGGATGGTCGGGCATTAAATTGATGTGATCCGCTATGAGCATGAATTCGCCGGCCAGGTACGATTCATTAAGCGCCCCTGCCGCGTTTGTCAGAATCAGAGTTGTTACCCCCAGTTTTTTTAAAACGCGGATGGGAAATGTGACTTCCTCCATTGTCTTTCCTTCGTAATAATGAGCGCGGCCCTGGAGGATGTAGACGGGGATTCGGCCGACTTTCGCCAACACAAACTTTCCACCATGCCCTTCCACTGTCGAAGAGGGAAAATGAGGAATTTTTGAGTAAGGAATTTTATATTTCGTTTCTATGATGGATGGGGAATCAACAAAAGTCCCAAGACCTGATCCAAGAACGATAGCTCTGGATGCTTTGGGAAATAAAAATTTTTCGCGCCTTTTTTCTAAAAAGCGCGCAGCTATTAAAACATTTTTTTCCATTGCGGCCAGCTTAGCGGCTATATCAACATCCCAACAATATTGGCTGTCATAAAACAGGCAAGCGAACCGGCTATCATTGCTTTGAGTCCAAGCCGCGCGAGATCCCCCCGCCGCTCCGGCGCGAGTGTTCCAATTCCCCCAAGCTGAATGGCAATCGACGAAAAGTTCGAAAAACCACAGAGGGCATAAATCGCAATAATTTGTGATCTCGGAGAAATCGCCCCCGCCTTAATCATCTCCGTAAGATCAAGATAGGCGACAAATTCATTAATCACCGTTTTGCTCCCAATCAAACTCCCGACTTTTAAACAGTCCTCCGAAGGAACTCCCATCAGCCAGGCCAGAGGGGCAAAGAGCCACCCAAAAATTTTCTGGAGCGTGAGTCCAACCGGCGCAAGACCTAACGTGCCTAAAAGCTTGTCTAAACCATCTCCAACCGCGAAATTCACCATCGCAATTAACGCAATAAAGGCAAGAAGCATCCCCCCGACATTCACTGCAAGCCTCAATCCATCAGAGGCCCCGCGTGCCGCGGCATCTAATACATTTACATCCACTACCGGAACTTTTACAGACGCATGCCCCGCTGTCTCCGGCGTTTCTGTTTCGGGATAGATAATCTTTGCCATTAAAACGGCCGCCGGCGCAGAAATAACACTGGCGCAGAGCAGATGCCCTACCCCAGAATGAAGCCCTGCCTTTTGAAGAAAGATCGCGTAGGTTGCCATGACTGCCCCTGCAATCGTCGCAAATCCCCCTGTCATGAGCGTCATCAATTCTGAGTTTGTCATTTTTGAAACATAGGGGCGCACAAAGAGCGGCGCCTCTGTTTGACCAATAAAGACATTCACAGCGCAAGAGAGCGACTCCGCTCCGGATGTTTTCATCGTTTTTGACATCCCCTTGGCCATCACCCCCACAACGGCCTGTAAAATGCCAAAATAATAAAGAATCGCTGTCAAAGAAGAGACAAAGATGAGAGTTGGAAGAACCTGAAACGCAAAAACAAATCCGAGACTCCCATCCAAAAGCTTGTCTCCAAAAAGAAAGGCCGACCCTTTATTCGTAAAAGAAAGAAGGGAGATCATCGCATCCCCAGCTACCTTAAAAAAGGTCTGCCCCGCTGTTGTGTTTAGAACCAGAAGGGCAAATGCCAGTTGAAGAAAAAGACCCCCCACAACGAGCCGAAGATTAATTGCGCCCCGGTTGTTCGATAAAAGATAGGCAATCCCCATCAAAAGAAAAAGTCCCCAAAAACTGACAACTTTATAACGAAGCGGAGCAGTCTCAGGCGTATCGAAAAATGAAAGAGCGGCAAGGATAATGCCGATTGCGGCAATACTGATCGCCAAAAGTTTTCCAAATGTCAGCCAATCCCTGACATTTTTATTGGTTTCGGAAAGTGTCCTGATAAAAACCGAACTCAGAATTCGTTCCTTCATGCCACCTCCTTGACGATATCTCTCACGACACCTTCTTTAATCAACGACAGATCGAATCAACGGGCGTGCTCGAACCTTCTCTTTTTTTATAACAAATGCTTTGATCAGCTCACCTTCCGCCGTTTCCCGTTTTTTCTCATCGTTATAATGGAGAGTCAAGAGAGATTCACGCTGAGAGACAGCGTCACCCACTTTCTTATGCAGAACAACCCCGACAGAATGATCTATCTTCTCATCAATCCTGTGTCGTCCGCCGCCCAACATTGAAACAACATTTCCCAAAAGGCGCGCATCCATTTCATGAAGATACCCCTTCTGCCTTGAGAAGAATTCCACTCTTTTTTGCGCCTTTGGCAAATCTTTAAACGTGTGAAGCGCTGATACATCCCCCCCTTGTTCACCGACCATCTCTTCGAATTTTTTGAGAGCCATCCCGCTTTGAATGGCCGCTTTCGCTAGCCCGACCCCTTTTTCAAAATTCTTTGCCACCCCTCCCAGACAAAGCATCTGTGCCGATAGCGCCAAAGAAAGTTCTTTAAGATCATGAGGCCCTTCTCCTCTCAAGATCTCCACCGCCTCTTCAATCTCCAGGCTGTTGCCAAGCTTGTTTCCGAGCGGCTGATTCATGTCAGTAACCAACGCCACCATCTTCTTTCCAAAAAGCTTCCCTGTTTTGACAAGCCATTTCGCAAGGAGTTTTGCCGATGGGAATGTCCGCATAAATGCCCCTTTGCCATATTTAACATCGAGAACAATGCCATCCGTTCCCGCGGCAAGCTTCTTACTCATGATCGATGCGACAATCAGCGGGATGCAATCGACGGTTGCCGTCACATCCCGAAGCGCATACATCATTGCATCTGCCGGGGCTAATTCTTTTGTCTGTCCCATCATTGAAAGACCATTTTTTTTAACCGCGGATTGAAACTGCTCAATAGAAAGCCCAACATCGAAACCGGGGATCGACTCAATCTTGTCGAGCGTTCCGCCGGTATGCCCAAGCCCCCTTCCCGCAATCATAGGAACCGCTACCGGATAAGATGCAACAATGGGAGCTACAATAAATGAGGTTTTGTCCCCCACCCCCCCCGTGGAGTGTTTATCAATTTTTTTATGCGGGATATCGGAAAAATCCAAAATCTGTCCTGAATGAAGCATTTCTTTGGTAAGAAAAAGGGTCTCTTGAAAATCAGGCGGCCGAAAATAGCAGGCCATCAGATACGCAGACATCTGGTAGTCAGGAATGCTCCCTTCTGTAAAACCTCTTACAAGATACGAAATTTCATTTTGATTAAGCGATTTTCCCTCTTTTTTCTTCTGAATGAGATCAAAGACTCTCATGAAAAGATCTCCTTTAAAAAACTTTTTCCATGTTTGAGCGGTTTTAGATGAAAAATTTCTGCAAGCGTCTGGCCCACATCCGAAAATGTCTCCCTGATTTTAAGATCCCTGCTTTTCCCACCTGTCGTATAGACCAAAAGAGGGACATATTCGCGCGTATGGTCTGTTCCGGGATGGGTTGGATCGTTTCCATGATCGGCCGTAATGATGATCATGCCATCCCCTTTCGCGGCTTTCATCAGTTCCGGGAGTTCTTCATCAAATTCCACGAGCGCCCTGGCAAATCCTTCGACATCATTTCGATGCCCATAAAGCATGTCAAAGTCGACGAGATTGGCAAACACAAGACCCTTCTTTAATTTTTTAAACTCATCGAGAGTCGCTTCCATCCCCTCGCTATTTGATTTCGTTTTTCGGGCCCGGCTAATCCCCTGACCATCGTAGATGTCTTCTATTTTTCCAATCCCAATGACCTGAATCGAAGAATCGAAAAGGGCATTGAGGACCGTTGGTTCGGGAAGTTTTAAAACATAATCCTTCCGATAAGCGGTTCTCTGAAATGTCTGCGGCATCTCACCCGCAAACGGCCGCGCGATCACCCGCCCAATCCCATAGGCATCAGAGAGTTTGCGGGCAATTTCACAAATTCTATAAAGTTCTTCCAATGGAAATATCTTCTCATGACAGGCAACCTGAAAAACAGAATCAGCGGAGGTATAGACAATCGGATATTTTGTCTTAAGATGCTCTTGCCCGAGCTCCTTAATAATTTCCGTTCCAGACGCAGCCTTATTTCCGAGAATTCCCTCTACCCCGGTTTCCCGGATGAACGCATCAATCAATTTTTTTGGAAAACCGTTGGAAAAAGTCGGAAAGGCCTTTTTCAAGTGGATCCCCGCGATCTCCCAGTGACCGGTCGATGTGTCTTTACCAGGGGAAACCTCGTTCATTTTTCCATAGGAACCGTCCAATTTTTTTGGAATCCCAACCCCCGAAATTTTAGAAATCGCGCCAAGCCCTAATTTTTCCAATGTCGGTAGTCTCAATCCCCCAACCCGTTCAGCAATATGCCGAAGGGTATGAGAACCCGCATCGCCATACTTTTCTGCGTCGGGAAGCGCCCCAATTCCGACACCATCCATGACAAGAATGGCAACACGGTTAATAGCCAAACATTCTCCCCTTCGGTTTACCCGTTACTATAGAAACCCCCTGACTTGTGCCAATACGGCTTGCGCCTGCGGCAATCATCGCCTGCGTCTCTTGTAAGGTTCGAATCCCCCCGCTTGCTTTGACCCCCATTGTGTTCCCAACCATTTGCCGCATCAGTTTTACATCTTCTATGGTTGCCCCCCCCGGTCCAAACCCTGTCGATGTTTTTACGAAGGCAGCCCCCGCAAGCTGGGAGAGGACACAGGCAATTATTTTTTCATCCCGTTCAAGCATCGACGTTTCAAAAATGATTTTCACAGGATAGGGTTTCGAAGCCCGAACAACTTCGGCCATATCAGCCAATACCAGCCGGTAATTCCTGTCTTTCAAGGCACCGATGTTTAGGACCATGTCAATTTCTTCCGCCCCCTGGCGAATTGCCTCCCCGGCTTCAACCACTTTTGCGACGGTTGCCGAAGCGCCGAGCGGAAATCCGACGACAGCTGCCGTTTTTACCGAAGAGCCTCTTAGTTTCTCCACCACATAACGAACATTAGAACTATTTACACAGACCGCAAAGAAATGATGTTCAGCCGCTTCATTGCAAAGCTGGTCAAGCTGTAATCGACTCGCATCAGGCTTAAGAAGGGTATGATCGATATAGGAAGCAAGTGATGAGGGCGGTCGTTCAATCAGCCGATTCATTTTGATGTTTCCGAATACCATCCCCAGAAGAAGCGTGTCAATATCTACGATATATGTTAGAAATATTTTAGAAAACCGGGGATATGACTGAACAAAAATCTCTGCATTTGGTTATTTCGGGTCAGGTACAAGGGGTTTTCTTTAGGGCACACACCAAAGAAATGGCAGATTCGCTTCATCTGGTAGGATGGGTTAAAAATCTTCCAAGCGGGAAAGTAGAGGTGTACGCCAAGGGTGGAGTAAAACATCTTGAGAAGCTTCTTCAGTGGTGCCATAAAGGCCCCCCACAGGCAAAGGTATCGCAGGTAGAAGTTGCCTGGGATAAAGATCTGGGAGATTTTTCATCATTTGAAATTGTCATATAAGATGAAACTGCCTATTATTTAAGCCCTTTTGAGATATCAGCGCTTGAGACTGTTGATTTTTAATTTCAGCTATGATATTTGATTTTTGAGCTACCTTTGGAAAAAGGCAGCAAAAAACTGATAGTAGGAATTGCAAATGCCTATTTACGAATATATTTGTACGCACTGTAAGAAAAATTTTGAAATCTTTCAAAAGATTACGGATAAGCCAAAAAAACGCTGTGGCGAATGCAATGGCAATCTGGAAAAGATAGTGTCTCAAAGCTCCTTTCTTTTGAAAGGGTCTGGCTGGTACAAGACTGACTACGCAAGAAAAACCAAAAAAGAGCCTGAGCCGTCAAACTCTTTACCTACCTCTAAAGAGTGCAGCGGCGGTCAATGCCAGTCTTCCGCATCCGAGCAGCCTTCTTCCCAGTGCGCCAGTAAATAGGGCATTTTCTCTCTATCATATAGTAAGGATAGAGATCTACTTGCATCATTATATTAGGCAGGAAAATGGGAAATGAACTGATCGTCAATGTAACAACACACGAAACCCGTGTGGCTCTCATTGAAAATGGGAGTGTTGCCGAACTTTATATTGAGCGCGCCCATGACAAAGGGATCGTGGGAAATATCTATAAGGGAAAAGTGGTTCGTGTCCTTCCAGGCATGCAGGCTGCTTTTGTCGACATCGGTCTTGAGAAAGCCGCGTTTCTATATGTAAAAGATGTGCTCGTCCCCGAAAAAAGGGTAGATCTTGAGGAAGAGACCCCTCCCACGATTGACGAAGATTTTGAAGAGGGGGGCGAAATGGAGATCCCAGATGATGATGAAGCAATGCATCTGGCTGAAGAACAAGCTCCCCCTTCTGCAACCGAAGGACAACCGGAAGTGGTTGAGCCTGAAGAAATAAAAAGACCCCTACCTCCAGCCTTCCGGAATCACGATTATAAGCGGAACTACGGTCCTCAGGAAATCTCTGAGCTCCTCAAAGAAGGACAGGAAATCCTTGTGCAGGCCACCAAAAATCCGATTGGAACAAAAGGGGCAAGGCTTACGATGTTTATTTCCATCCCCGGAAGAAATCTTGTTTTGATGCCAGCTTTCCGGCATGTGGGCGTCTCAAGAAGGATTCCTTCCGACAAAGAGCGAAGAAGACTGAAAGACATGGTCTATAACTTTTGCCCGAGAGATGTTGGCGTTATTGTCAGAACAGCCTGTGAAAATAAGCGGGCAAGCGTGATCAAAAGTGATCTCGACTATCTCTTGAAGATCTGGCGCGAGGTGGAAAAAGATCTTGCCAATGCCCCTGCGCCTTATCTTCTTCATGAAGAACTCGACATTGTCCTTCGCACCCTTCGGGATATGTTCATTGATAACATCGACCGCATCATTGTCGATTCCAAAAAAGAAGATAAGCAGATCCTGCGTTTCCTTGAACATTTTAATCCCAATCTTAAACGGGCTGTCAAATTCTACAAGGGACGGGAACCGATCTTTGATACTTATGGCATCGAAGTTGAGATCAATCGCGCTTTGGGAAGAAGGGTGTGGCTGAAGTCCGGCGGATACATCATTGTAGATCAGGCGGAAGCGCTAACCGTTGTCGACGTCAATACGGGTCGTTATGTCGGAAAACGCACCCTTGAAGAGACAATTCTAAAAATTAATCTTGAGGCGGCGCGTGAAATCGCCAACCAATTGAGACTGAGAAATTGTGGTGGAATTATCATCATTGATTTCATCGACATGGAAAATTATCGTCATCGTGAAAGGGTCTACAGGGTATTCGAGGATGCTTTAAAAAAAGATCGCGCCAAAAATACGATTCTTAAAATTTCGGAGCTTGGGCTTATTGAGATGACTCGCAAGAGAACCCGCGAAAGTCTCGCGCAAACCCTCTGTGAATCCTGCTTCTATTGCGAAGGAAAAGGAACTCTTAAGAGTAAAAGAACGCTCTGCTATGAAATCTTCAGAGAGCTGACAAAAACATACGGGGACATACAGACCAAAGAAATTATTCTCTATGCCCACCCTGATGTCGCAAAATTGATTGAAGAAGAAGAAATCGAAAGTATTCACAAAATTGAAAAAATGATCAATAAACAGATTAAAATCGAGGCAATGCCGGATTACCATGTTGAACAATTTGAAATTCGAAGTTCTTGAAGCCTCGCGAGCTATTGACTTCTTTTTCAAAAGTCCGTATAGAATGGGGCTTCTATGTATGCCATTGTTGAAACAGGGTCCAAGCAATACAAAGTAAGTGTTGGAGATCGTTTTAAAATTGAAAAACTCGAGTTGGAAAAAGGATCTGAGGCAATTTTAAACCGGGTATTGATGATACACGATAAAGAGCTCCATCTGGGAAATCCTTACCTTCCAAAAGCCCAGATTATCTGTGACGTCATTGAAACATATAAAGAACCGAGGATAATTGTATTTAAGTTTAAGAGAAGAAAAGGCTACCAGAGAAAAAAAGGGCATCGGCAGGCGATGACTCATCTCAAAGTAAGAGAGATCCATTTGGAAGGGACGGCGAAAGTTGCCCCGGAAGCTGAGCCTCAGAAGAAAGTGGCAGCTCATGCGGCAAAGCCGCTAAAAAAGGCTGCGGCAAAAAAAACCCTAAAACGAAAAACGGTTACGAAGAAAACGACAACAAAAAAGAAATAAGATGACCTCGTGATTTTTGGCTGAGACGAGGCCACAGCCGAGCGAAAAGCGCAAGCGTACTTGATATGTACGCTGAAGCTTTAAGCGAGGCGAGAACGAAGTATTCGGCCAAAAAGCGTGAGGTCATATGGCTCATAAGAAGGGACAAGGAAGCACAAGCAATGGACGCGACAGCCATGGTCAAAGGCGCGGCGTTAAGATTTTTGGCGGTGAAACTGTAAGGCCTGGAGCCATTCTGGTTCGCCAGGTCGGAACACATTTTCATCCAGGATTCAATGTCGGCTGTGGTGGAGATTATACACTCTATGCGAAAATCACAGGGCGTGTTTCCTTTGAAAGAATAGACAAACGTCGAAAGCGTGTCAGCGTTTATCCCATAAGCAAAGCATCTTAATCCCCCCTTTTAAGAGGGAGAACCATTGATGCAATTCCCATTGATGCAATTTATTGATGAAGCAATTATTACTGTCCGTGCCGGAAAAGGAGGGGGGGGATCTGTCCATTTCCGGCGTGAGAAATATATTCCAAGAGGCGGCCCCGATGGGGGGGATGGAGGAAAAGGGGGGGATATTATTTTTTGCGCGGACTCTTCTCTCAGCACGTTGATCGATTTTAAATATAAAAAAAGATATGAGGCCGAGGATGGAATCGATGGTCAGGGACAATTAAAAAAAGGGGGCAATGGAAAAGATATAATCGTTCGTCTGCCGGTTGGAACCCTCATCCGGGATTATCAGACGAATGAGTTGCTTACCGATCTTGTGCAAGATCGGCAGCAGCTTGTGGCGGCAAAAGGGGGGAGAGGGGGGAAGGGAAACGATCATTTCAAAAATTCAGTTCATCAGTCCCCATTGCACGCGCAACCAGGTGAGAAGGGAGAAGAAAGGGGACTAAAACTTGAACTCAAACTCCTTGCTGATGTCGGTTTAATTGGATTTCCAAATGCCGGAAAATCGACCTTAGTCTCAAGAATTTCAAATGCAAAACCCAAAATCGCCGATTATCCCTTTACGACCCTTACTCCCCAGTTAGGTGTCGTAAGGATTGCTGAAAGTAAAAGCTTCGTCGTAGCGGATATCCCCGGTCTTATCGAGGGGGCACATCGGGGTGTTGGGCTGGGAACACGTTTTTTAAAACATATTGAAAGGACGCGGATTTTCCTGCATCTCATAGAGGTATCACAAGAAAATATCCAAGAGAATCTCCAAGAAAATCTCCAAGAAAATCTTATGAAGAGATGCAAAATCATCCTGCATGAACTTGAACAGACAGATCCCAAATTGCTGCAGAAGAAGCAACGGATTGTTCTGACAAAAATAGATCTTCTCAAAGACAGGACAATCCTTGAACCGGTCATCCATGCTTTTCATAATATGGGATATGATTGTGAATTGATCTCTGCCGCAACAGGGGAAGGGCTTCCGGAATTAATCCATCACGTTTCACGTGATTTAAATGTCGGAACTGCTTGAATGACATCCTATAAAAAAGTGGGTCTTTTTGGAGGCACATTTGATCCGATCCATTATGGTCATCTCAAGGCTGCAGCTGATATTTCAGCCAAACTTAATTTAGACCACATTTACTTCATTCCGGCATACATCCCCCCTCACAAAACAGATTTGGGGGTCACTTCCTCACACCATCGACTGGAAATGGTCAAACGGGCCATTCAGGGATCTTTAAAATTCTCAGTTTCCGAATATGAACTCAATAAAAAAGAAATTTCTTTCAGCATCGAAACGATTAAGCATTATAAAAATCTCCTGCCAGCCGGGACCGAACTCTATTTCATTGTCGGAACTGACGCTTTCTTGGGAATTTCTACCTGGAAGGAAGTTCCTGAAATCTTCGTAAACTGCAATATGATCGTCGTTAGCCGTCCCGGTTACAAATTGAAACCCTTTGATCAGATCATCAAAAACCCAAAATTATTCAAGGAATTTGTGACTATAAAAGACGGGGAAGAATACAAACACTATACAGGCCATTATATCTATCTCTTTCAGTTGGGATCCATCGACATTTCTTCCACGGAGCTCAGAAAAAGAATTGCCGAAGGGAAGTCATTCGCGTCATACCTGCCAGACGCTGTTATCGATTATATCCACACCAATTCTCTTTACCTTAAAAACCGGTTCAGGACAGATGAAGGGGCTTAAAACAAAAACATCAAAACAACTTGCCTTAAGCTCTGCAAAGCTGGCCCTGGAAAAAAAAGCTTTCAATCTCGTGCTTTTGGATGTACGGTCTTGCCGAAGTCTTATGGACTATATACTCATCTGCTCGGCTGAATCGACCGTGCAGGCTCAGAGTATCTGTAAATATATTCATGAGACGCTTAACACATACAACGCTCAAAATTTGGGCATCGAAGGAGCTCCTGAAGGAAAATGGATTCTGATGGATTATAATGATGTCATCATTCATATTTTTCACGAGTATGTCCGGGATGTATATGATCTGGAAGGGCTCTGGCATACAGCCCCCCGTGTTAAAATTCCAAGGAAATAGCCAAGGAAATAGGATGAATGGGTTCTTTAAATAAAAATAATCTGCATTTAGCTCTTCTGCAAAAACCGAAAACCGATTTTGTCAAAGAAGGAATCAGCAATTATGTTCAAAAGCTCAAGCCGTATGCAGAAATACGTCTTGTTGAGCAGAGAAACCCAAAGTCTTTCGCAGATCAATTAAAAAAACTCGAAAAAGGCTCTGTGATGATTCTTTTGGATGAGAAAGGGAGACAATTCAACTCCGTTTCCTTTGCCAAAACATGGGAAACGCTTATCAACCAAAGGGCTAAGGAAATAAGCTTTATTATTGGGGGGCCATCTGGATTTTTAATCCCTCCCCGAACTGATATTTCTCTTTCCCTTTCAAGTTTCACTCTCAATCATGAACTGGTTCCTCTGGTTTTATTAGAACAGGTCTACCGGGCCTATACTCTTCTAAGAGGCCATCCCTATCATCATGCCTAGACCCTCCTCCCGACCCCCTGTGATGCTTGTGATATTGGATGGTTTTGGCATCAATCTTAAAAAAGAGGGGAATGCAATTCAATTGGCAGATGCCCCCACTTTTCGCGCGCTCGAAAAAGGAAATCATTCAAAAATTTTAACGAGTGGAGAAGCGGTTGGACTTCCAGATGGCCAAATGGGAAACTCTGAAGTGGGACATACCAATATTGGAGCGGGACGAATCGTTTATCAGGATCTTACACGAATTAATAAAGCCATTAGCGGGGGGGATTTTTTTAAAAATCCCCTCTTAAAAAAAAATTTCGAAGCCATTCAAAAAAAGGGATCAAAACTGCATCTCATGGGACTTCTTTCGGACGGAGGTGTGCATAGCCACATCGAACACCTTTTTGCTCTCTTAAAATTCGCCAAAAATGAGGGATTATCCCGGATATATATTCACGCCTTCCTCGATGGTCGAGACACCCCATACAACAGCAGCCCTCATTATTTAAGACAGATGGAATCTTTTATATCCGCAGAAAAAATCGGGAAAATTGCTACTATCAGCGGTCGTTATTACGCGATGGATCGTGACAAACGATGGGACCGGACCGAAAGGGCGTATGATGCCTTGACGGAAGGCATCGGCTTGCATGCCAATTCCCCGGCTTCTGCCATTAAAGAGGCATTCCAAAGGGGAGAGACAGATGAATTTATGCAGCCGACGATCATCGATTCGGAAGGTCTTATCGAAGATAATGATTTTGTGATTTTTTTTAATTTTCGCGCGGATCGCGCAAGACAGCTCACCCAAAGCCTGAACATGGTTGATTTTAACTTCTTTAAAAGAAAAAAAATACCAAAACTGACTCAGTTCATAACGATGACACAGTATGATCAAACCTATTCTTTTCCTGTTATCTTTCCGCCAATTCAGCTGCCAAATATTTTGGGTGAAATCCTCTCCCGACATCATATTGCGCAACTGAGAATTGCAGAAACTGAAAAATACGCGCATGTTACTTTTTTCTTTAATGGGGGGGAGGAACGTATTTTTCCCGGCGAAGAGCGAATCTTAATTCCATCACCGAGAGATATTCCAACATACGATTTGAAGCCGCAGATGAGCGCCCCGGAGGTTACAGAAACAGTTGTCAAAAACCTTGAAAAAAGGGAATTTGGCTTCATTATTCTTAATTTTGCCAATGCCGATATGGTGGGACACAGCGGAAATCTATCAGCAGCGATTAAGTCGGTTGAAATACTCGACAGCTGTGTTGAAAAAATTATCAAAGCTGTACAGGCCCAAAAAGGATACCTCTTGATCACTGCCGATCATGGAAACGTGGAACAGATGATCGATTACGAGACAGGAGGGCCCCACACGACGCATACGACAAACCCCGTCCCTTTTTACTATATTGATCCGGAACGAAAAAAGGTCAATCTAAAAGACGGGATTCTTGCGGATTTTATGCCCACCATTTTAAATCTTATGAATCTTGAGTCTCCCAAAGAAGCAACCGGGAAAAATCTGATTGCGGAATAATATTTTATTTTTAATCGAGTCCCTTTTCTCAATTTTCATTCTTGCCAAATGCGTTGGCTGCGGGACAGAATCCCGGCAACTGATTTGTAATAACTGTATTTCGCGCGTTCAAAGAATCAAATCAGAAGGAACCTGTTTGAGCTACGGTAAATATGACGGTCTTTTTAAAAAAATGATTTGTCACTTCAAATACGAAAACAGGTTCGGACTCGCAAAACCATTTGCGGATCTTCTCGTAAAACTTGTGCCTGAGAACACAGATTGCCTGATCCCCGTCCCCCTCCATTTTCAAAAATTGAGAGAGAGGAGATATAACCCCCCTGCCCTTATAGCAAACCGTCTGTCTAAAATCCTGTCTATTCCTGTCTATGTGGATGTTTTGAAAAAAATCTCCCCCTCGACTTCCCAGACAGGTCTTTCAAAAACAGAACGGAAAAAGAATGTAGAAAAAACCTTCCGGGTTATTAAACCTGAAAAAATCGCGTACAAAAGAATTCTTCTGGTGGATGATGTTTACACGACTGGCGCCACAACAGATGAATGCAGAAAAGTCTTAAGAAAGAGAGGAGCATCTGATGTAAAAATCTTAACCCTTGCCCGCAGCGAGAGGATGACATCTTAGAAAATTTTTAGTAAACATGAATAACAGGATGAAAAAATTCAAAAGATTCGTTGTGCCCGGTTTGCTGTTGTTTTTCTTACCCGGCTGCTCCTTCATTTCAATACCCCGCAAGCCAGACAATTCTCAAATCCAACATCAGGAACAGATTGTGACTTTTGATCCCGCGAATTTTACCGTCACCCCGGAAAAACAGACAGCAACATCCAAGATATTAGCCACTCCATTTCTGACCAATTTCCTGGCTGTTTATTGGCCAAGATTGCCTGATTTTGACTACGATTATAATTTCCTGATCCGCTCAAGCACAGATGGCAAACGCTGGTCAAGATGGAAAGATCTATTTCTGATGGCCGAGGGCTCTGATAGTGAGACAGAACCAAGAGACCCCTCAAGAGCCCCCCCAGACTCCTATGATTACTCACAGCTGGTCTATACAAAGGGGGCAAAATTTTTTCAGTTCAAAATTGTCAGGGTTAATTTTTCAATGATTCATTTTAGCGATTTTCATTTTGTATTTATCGACTCACTCAGCCCTCTCACGTTCCCGGCAATGCAAAAAAAGGGGGAAGGAGATTCCAAAAAGCCGCTTTTTGTTACAAGGAAGGAATGGGAAGCCTATGAATCGTTGGCATGGAGCAACGAGAGGCCGATCCCCCTTAGGAAAATCTCCCATATTTTTATTCACCACTCAGCGCTTGATAATACTCTGCCACATGAAGTCTGTGATGATGCCATCCGCGCTTACCAGCTTTATCACATTAAAACAAAAAAATGGGGCGACATTGGATATCACTATTTAATTTGTCAGCATGGAATTCTCTATGAAGGAAGGAAATCCTCCGGCTCGTTTGCATATAAAGAAATCATCGGGGCGCATGCAAAGGGTTTTAATGCGCATAGCCTTGGAATCTGTCTTATCGGTTCTTATGCCGATTCGTCCTTAATCAACCAAAGTGAAAAAAACTCTCTTGTCAGAAAAATGATCGAAATAGGGGAACTGCGTGATGATGAAGATCTTTACGGGTCGGGTCTCATCCCCTCCAAAGAGGTACAAAACACGATCATCGCCTTCCTCACATGGAAGGCTGAACAGTATCGAATCAATCCCCAGGGACATTCGATTTATCGGGCTCACGGGGCAGAATCGCAAGATAAGACCCCACGGATGCTGCCAAACATTCTTGGTTATCAGGATGTCATGACAACTCTCTCTCCCGGCCAGCATCTCTATAAACTGATCCCCTCTTTGAGAGCGGCAGTTGCTGAAAAGGTGAGGAATTAAGCGGTTAGAAAACCCTTATATTCGTCGGCTTTCTCGGAGGATCCCCGGGAGGGCGGGTATGGACTTTTGGATTTTTCTTAAATTCTTCCGTCAAGTCGGCATTAATTTTTGTATAGACCGGATCTTTATCCCCAGAATCGACAATGGCATCAATCGGACACGCAGGAATACAGGCCCCGCAATCAATACATTCTTTCGGGTCGATGATCATAAAAACCTCACCCTTATAAGAACCCGGATGAATGCAATCAACAGGACAAACCTCCACACAATCTGCGTACTGTTCACTCAAACATTTTTCAGTAATTACATATGTCATGTTTTATATCCCCGCCGAAATTTCTTGCTCTTTACCTTTATTCGTCATATATCGCTCAAAAAAAGTCGTCAAGGAGGAAAATTATTATGAGTAGAATTTTTTTCTTAACTTCAATCTTTTTTTCACTCGCATTTGCAACAACAGCTTTTGCAAAGGAAAAAATCCTGGTTGTTTTGTCTGGAGTCGATTATGTTTCCTTAAAACCCCCCGCAAAAAGACACGCGACAGGTTATTTCCTGTCTGAACTTACAACCCCGCTTCAGGGTATTCTTGCGGCAGGGTATGAAGTTGTTTTCGCAAATCCGACAGGAAAAGAACCTGCAATCGACAGACTGAGTAATAACCCAAAATGGTTCAAGGGCAAAGGGGATTCAGATGAAGAAGCGGCGGAAAAATTTCGGATGGCAAAAGAGCTGATTGCTTCGCTCCCGGGACTTAAAGAACCCCGCCTGCTTTCTTCTTTCACAAAAGAAGAACTTGAAACATTCGATGGTATTTTTCTCCCCGGTGGACATGCGCCGATGGAAGACCTCTATAAAGATATCGCTCTTGGAAAGATTTTAAGACATTTTCATGAAAATAAAAAACCGACATCCCTGATCTGCCATGCCCCTGTTGCGCTCCTTTCGGCGATGGACAATCCTGACACAAAACTGAATGAGCCGTCCGCATTCGTTGAAACAGTCAGTATTATTCACCATCTCAAATCGAAAGATCCCGAGAATAACAAAGAAAGAATCGCTGAATTAGAAAAAGATCTCGATCAACTATCAAGTTACTGGCCTTATAAAGAATATACACTGACTGTTTTTTCAAATGCTGAAGAACAATATGAAGAAGCCATTGGGGATCTTGAAGGATATCTGACATACTATGCCGCAGATGCCCTCGCCTACGCTGGCGCCAAAGTTCGCCATGCAGTTCACTCCTGGAAAAGTCATGTTGAGCTGAGTAATGAGCTTGTCACCGGGCAAAATCCCATGTCAGATGCAGCCTTCCGGGATAGCCTTTTGGAAAGGCTGACTGAATATCGCCTTAAAAACAAGCCAGTCCATCTCTGGCAAGATCTTTTCAAAGGGGGGGCGCTCGCAAAGGAGACCCTCTATGACGCTTCAACAGAAAAAGTAAATTGGAAGGAAGGCTATGTCACAGTATTCATAGGACAGAGACTTTCTGAAATCTCAAAAGAAGAATATTTGCCCAGGCTCACAAACCACATCAATGAGGTACGGAAGGTTTTTGGTCCGTTGGGATTAAAGGGATACTTCGTTTATGCAGAAGAAGATTTCGAAATTGCGTATCAAAACTGGAAGGATAAAGAATCGATGGAACTCGCTATTGCTTCAGAAGAAGGGGCCCCGATTATTGAAGACGTGCTGTCGTTTATGGAGATGGTGCTATTCACTGAGGCCTCCAGACGACCTCACTTTTAAATTGCGCCACCATTTGTTTTGCAAATGGTGGCGCTGCTTTAATTAATATCTTCGGAAACCGCCGCCGCCGCCTCGTCTTGGGCCGCCGCCGCCCATGCCCCCTTCTCTTCTTTTCGGAGGACGGGCTTCGTCCACTTTTAATGAACGTCCCTCAAAGTCAGTCCCATTGAGAGAATTTTTCGCATTCGCAGCATCGGCTTCATTAGCCATTTCCACAAAGCCAAATCCTTTCCCTTCAATGACATTTGCCTCTTTAACTTCACCAAACTGGGAAAACAACTGTGCCAGCTGATCATTAGTTACAGAGTAACTTAGGTTTCCTACGTATAGTTTTTTCATACTATCTCCTTCTTTTATCTTTCTCATCCCCCTCGATTTTTTTGCTCAGAAAAAACTTGAAACACTCAAGACCCCGAAACGAAAAAACTCTCAAGCAGAGAGAATTCAAGCTTTGTTACCTACCACCCCTTATTGGGTTTGGCTAGTCTTTTTTTTAACCCGGCAAACGCCTGTTTGCTCATTGTATATCGATTGCACACATGCGCTACTACGCATGTGTGCTCATCATGTCTCTCCGTATTAG
>CAYJMQ010000026.1:0-25903 GCA_964371555.1 uncultured bacterium
ATCGGAGCATATCCAAAACTACCAGATTTCCGATCCAAAGGCGCTTATTGAAATCGCAAAAATTGCAGCCGCTCAAGATGGCCGGGCATCGAAGCATATCCAAAACTACAAGATTTCCGATCCAAAGGCGCTTATTGAAATCGCAAAAATTGCAGCCGCTCAAAGCATTATCTCCCTTAACTTCTTATCAAACTATGGTTTGGGCTCAGAGGAGCAAAAGCTTATATGGAGAGTTGCACTTCATTATCACCCAGAAGCCTATCTTAGTCATTATCACCCAGAAGCCTATCTTACCATTACCGCAGCAACACCCTTGCCTGAGACCCAAAAGATGCTTCTTTCATTTTCGAGACAATATCCGGATTTATTGAGCCGAGAAACCGTAGAGAGGGCATGGGACAAGGTTCAAAGGCGGGAGACTGGCTTTGGACTCATTCGACTTACAGAAAAGTGCATTGAGAGGGGCATCCAAGCAAGAGGTGATTCTACTCAATTTCTTCTCATGGGACTTGGGTTAAGTGAGGGGAATGCCAAGGAAGCCACACACATTCTTGATCGACACTTATCGGACAATACAAGAGGAGAGTTCTATGAACTTCTTTTGGATCTTGATTGGAATTTAAAAGAGCCCCCTCTTTTGGGCATTTCCATAGAACCGAAACTTTGGGAAAAAAAGAATTTTAAACCAAAAACATTATTGCTTTTCGAGCGTCTTCGGGATTTGACTTCCATCCAAGGAAATAGCGCTGCTTCATTTAAAGAAGTGGCTAAAGACCTTAAGCTTCAAAATGGCATAACTCAATCGAACATCGATAGTCTCATTCAGAGAGCCGAGAGCAGATTTGTTGAAGAAATTAAAAGATTATTTCAAGGGGAGGATTTTAGATTTTCAATCGAACAGTACGATGCCCTTAAAAAACGTTGGGGGGATCTAGCGCCTATTTTTACACTACTTGCAAGGTTTTCCGGAAATTCTTCATGGCAAAGAGAAATCCCGATATCGAGAAAAGTCTTCGAAGCCGTTTTAAATGATGAGTTTTTTGCTTACAAATTTTTAGGAGCCCCCAATGACCATGATGATAGAGAGGCTGCAAGAAGACAACTTAAGGTTCTTTTTGAAACCAAAGATCCAGACAAAGCGATAGGAGAATGGGTTAAAATCCGAACGGAAGCAGCCATTGTTGATGAAAAGTCGGAAATAACCCCTAAAGATCAAGAATTAGAGAAAAGGCAGATAAGAGATGAACTTTCACAGTTAAATGAGCATTTTAAAGAAGCGTTTGCTGAGAGAGGAGGTTATTTTAGAGAAAGCCAGCGTCAGAGAGAAATCGTAGAGCAAATTCTTAACAAAAAATCCTCTCACATGGATCTCTTTAAAACTCTTAAAGGAGAAACATCTGTGACACAGAATGTCGAAGCGGAGATTGCAAGTTGTGTTCTAGAAGAGATAAAAGAAACAACGGATCTATCTCGGATAAAAAAGCTTCTTTTATTTTTAAAAGAAATCCAAAGAGAGATTTCCTTACCGGCTAGGTTTCAAGAGCAGATTTCTTCCGATATTGAAACCCTCCTTAACCGATTGTCATCTTCAGGCGGAAGTGAAGGAAAGGTTGAAAAAGCCATTGTTTTTGCCACAACTTTTCATAACCCAAAACTTCTTTTAACAGTGGGAGATTTGGTTCAAGGGGTAAGTTCTTGTCAAAATTATAAAACAGGTGCGCATATCCAAACGCTTTTAGGCTATGTGATTGATGCCAATGTTCAGGGGGTTGTGACTTTTGAGATAAGGGCGAAGGATTTTTATGATCGGAAATCTTTTAATCTGGTTTATGAGAGGTTAAAAAGCAATAAAGAAGTCAATCGGTCTTTTGATCCTTTTTCTCAAACGGTGACATTTGAGTGGCAAGAGACCGATGGATCAAAGTCTCAAGTGAAGACAAATCCTCTTTACGCTCAGCAGAGAAATATCATAAAACTTGGACGCTCGAAGCTGGACAGTTCCCCGGACAGTTCCCCGGACAGTTCCCCGGACAGTTCCAAGGAAAAGAATTCTATTCCCGGCATATATGTAGAGAGGGCGTATGCGCAGAGAAGAAACCCCCAAGTTCAGAGGCTCATGGAAGCGTTGGTTCAAACGATCGCACAAAAAATAGCGAGCGGCATAAACGGAGTTTGGGGACACACGGTCGAAATAGAAGCGCCCAGTCGAAACTGCGGCGGGATATATTCGGATGCCGCAGGAGGTATTCAAAGAGCAACCTATACGATCAAGGGCCAAGAAAAGCCAGCTGTTACTCCCGCCCAAGAACAAGAAAATTCTTCTGAAAGGCCAAGACCCCAGCGAGGGGACCGGGGACAAATCGATCTTCGCTTGTTGGGGATACCTTCTCAAGACACCATCGTTAAAAATGGAAAGGGACTAGGTCGAGTATGGCTTGCGGAAGAAATCAAAGAAATCTGGTTTTCGTTAACAGACCTTTCGCCAGAGAGATTCGTGGAATTCAATAAGCGACTGATTGAAAGTCCCGAGAGTTTTCTTGCTTATCTTGTCAGTTACGAAGGATTCGTGGCCGCTGAGGCTCTCGCTCAAAGGGCTCTGGGATTTAAACAGGGGCAAACCCTTGATATTCGATTTCTGGAGAAATTTCCCAGAATCCATAGATTTGCAAAAGCGATCAAACAAGAAGTACCACTCGCTTTCGCGATGGTGATTATGGAATCGTTAAGGCGGATTATTGAGAGGAAAGAAGCGCTTAAAGAACTTAAAGAAGTTGATGCAATGGAAAGGGAACTGTTCGAAGTTCATGTCAACCATTCGATTCTTTATTCACTTGCGCTCTACGCAAATGCCTCTTGTGATGTGCTCTCAGATCCTGAGACGTATCAGGTCGGTTTAAGAAGAGCAGGACAATTTATTGTGGCAGGCCGAATTGTGAAATGGGGAAGAAGAGGGGTTCAGGCGGCAAGAGCTTATTGCGCGGGGGCAAAGACGAGAATGGCGGTTGAAGCTGCGGCAGGCCCAAAAACAGGGGGTGCGAGTTGGGTTGCGCTAACCGGTGAGTTAGCAGCAACATTCATTATTGAGACATACATCGACTCAGCGATAACGAACTTTATCGAATGGTGGAAAGAGAGAGGTTTTCAAGTCAAACTCGAAGAAGCGAGAAGACGTGTCTATGAGATAAAAAATGATCCTCATAGCACAGAAGAAGACTTTATAAAAGCGCTTGAAGATGTAGCGATAGCCCATGAAGATTATGAATATTATCTTCAGCTTGAGCTTCAAAAGACAATCATCTCAGGCCAGGGGGGAGCCAAGGGAATGGAAGCCTATTACAACAAGGAAATTGACCTCATCCGAAGACATGAACCCCATCAAGTTTCTGGCACTTATGTCGTCGAGGCGCCAGGACACATAAAGCAAACTCGGCCAGGGGAACTCTTAGAAGAGTACCGAAAAACGGCGAATGGATGGCAGATTTTAAGGACGCCTATTTTTGAAGGGATGCCCTCTACGGGTGCAAGTGGAGGGGGTTCGGCATATATCTACACACCAACGCAAAAAGAAGGTCTTACAGATCAAGAATTCGAAGACTATATTGCGGAAAAAATGAGAGAAAAAACACGTTTCAGGGATGAGTCAGTTACTCGAATTTTACAAAAAACGGATGAAAATGCTCTTCTAATCGCATCGTATCTCTTAGGGACAAAAAATGACAATGAAAATCCTGATCGAACAACCATTAGGCGATTACGGGAAGAGCAAATAGAATTTCTTAAAACACTTCGATAATAGAACAAAAAAAATCGATGTTACTTAGCTGCATCATTGCGCAATTCCAGTTCAAGCTGCTGCAGCCTTTTCATCTCATCCCGTATTTTTGCGGCTTTTTCAAATTCCAGATCTTGAGCGTGCTTGAGCATCTGTTTTTTAAGGATTTTTATTTTTTTCGAAAGACCGTCAACTGAATTAAATTCCTCCGCTGGTTCCTTTAAAAGATCGACAGTCACATAATCCATTTCGTAAATAGAGGTCAGCGTTTCATGGATGGTCTTTCGAATGGTGGTTGGGGTAATATGATTTTTTTTGTTATACGCAAGCTGAAGCCCTCTTCTTCGTTTCGTTTCCGCAATCGCGCTCTTCATCGATCCTGTCATTTGATCCGCATAGAGAATGACCGCCCCTGAAACATTTCTTGCCGCGCGCCCGAACGACTGAATGAGAGAAGTTTCGGAGCGAAGAAACCCCTCCTTATCGGCGTCCAGGATGGCAACCAATGACACCTCCGGAAGATCGAGCCCTTCACGCAGGAGATTCACCCCCACCAGCACATCAAATTCACCGAGGCGAAGCCCCCGGATAATCTCAACACGTTCGAGCGTAGCTATATCTGAATGAAGGTATTTTACCTTGATCCCTTTTGTTTCCAAAAATTCCGTAAGATCCTCTGCCATCCTTTTTGTAAGCGTCATCACAAGCACGCGCTCTCTTTTTTCAATCACTTTTTGAATCTCTCCGATGAGATCCTTCACCTGCTCTTTCGCCGGTTTTACCGTCACTGGGGGATCGGTAAGTCCCGTCGGGCGAATAATCTGCTCTACCGTATGAGATTTTGATTTTTCCAGCTCAAAGGGGGCGGGGGTTGCGGAAACATAAATGAGCTGCTTTATGACACCCATAAATTCTTCGAAATTGAGCGGGCGGTTATCAAGCGCGGATGGGAGTCTGAAACCATAGTCTACCAGCGTCATTTTTCGCGCGCGATCCCCGCGGTACATGCCGCCAATCTGGGGAACCGTAATATGACTCTCATCAATAAAGAGAAGGAAATCTTGTGGAAAATATTCGAGAAGCGTTGGCGGGGGCTCCCCTGGCATTCGTCCCGAAAGATGCCTTGAATAATTTTCAATTCCATTGCAATAGCCGATCTCAGAAAGCATCTCAAGATCAAACTGGGTTCGCGTCTTGAGACGCTCCGCTTCAATGAGTTTTTTTTGAGCCCTGAGATCCTGATATCTTTCTTTTAATTCTTCTTCGATCGCAATCATCGCTCTCTCAAGATCAGACCTTGGGGTTACATAATGGCTCCCCGGAAAAACAGAGACAGAATCCATTGTTGCCAGTTTGAGTCCTGTCAGGGGATCGATCCAGGAAAGCCCTTCCACATCATCTCCCAAAAACTCAATGCGAATGGCACGCTCTTCTTCGTTTGCCGGAAAGATTTCAATGACATCCCCCCGGAGTCGAAACGTCCCCCGGTGGAAATCGATATCATTTCTTTGATATTGAATCTCGACAAGCTTTCTCAAAAGATCCCGCCGCTCAATGGTCTCCCCGCATTTGACGCTCATCATCATATTTTGATAGCTTTCCGGAGAACCGAGGCCATAAATGCAGGATACGGAAGCCACAATTAAAACATCCCTTCTTTCAAGAAGCGACTGTGTTGCCGCGTGGCGCATTTTATCTATCTGATCATTAATCGCCGAATCTTTTTCAATATAGGTGTCGGTCTGGGGAATATAAGCCTCCGGCTGATAGTAGTCATAATAACTGACAAAGTAGTGAACCGCGTTGTCAGGATATAGCTCTCTAAACTCCGCAAAAAGCTGTGCCGCAAGGGCTTTGTTCGGGGCAATGACGAGCGTTGGTTTTTGAACACGCTCCACAACATTTGCCATCGTAAATGTTTTACCGCTGCCTGTGATTCCCAGAAGAACCTGATGTTTGATGCCGTCCAAAACGCTTTTTGAAAGTTCCTCGATCGCTTTCGGCTGGTCTCCCGTCGGCTTAAAACCGCTGACAATTTTAAATTTTGACATTACGTTTCGATTTTCCAGGTCGTTCCCGTTGGGGTGTCTTCCAGGACAACATGATATTTCAAAAGACGCGCCCTGATTTCATCGGCTTTTTTCCAGTCTTTGCGTTCCCGGGCCTCTTTTCGAAGTTCAATCCATTTTTCAATCTCTTGAACTGAGAGGGGCGCTTCTTCGTCAAGGAGAAGATTTGGCGAGAGCTTTTGCTTCAATGATTCGAGAAATTTTTCAGGATCTTGTTCAAAAAGCCCCAGGCCAAGGATAGATCCGATTTTTTTAAAAATCTCCATACATTCATGAGCGGCAGCCTTATCTTTTTTACTCCATTCCCTCCCCTGATTTAAAAAACGATTCAAAGAACGGACAAGATCAAACAGATGGCCAAACGCTTTTGCCGTATTGAAATCATCATCCAGCGCGCGTTCCAACTTTTTCCAAAATCCCCTGGCGACTTTATGAAAGTGAGCATCCTCTTTTTTCCCAAAGCTATCCGGGCTATCGGCCGCCAATCGTTTTTGCAGTTCGAGCTTCGCCTTATAAATCTTCTCAAGCGCCAAAATACCTTTTCTTGTCACCCGATCAGAAAATTCGAGTGACGAGCGATAATGATTCGACAGCAAAATAAATTTGAGAACTTCCGGCGGATTTTTCTCTAAAAAATCAGAAACTGTCACGATATTTCCAAGAGATTTAGACATCTTTTCCCGTCCCAAAACCAGCATCCCGTTGTGCATCCAATATCTGACAAATGGTTTCCCCGTATAAGATTCACTCTGCGCAATCTCATTTTCATGATGCGGGAAAATGAGGTCGGCCCCCCCGCCATGGATATCAAACGATTCCCCAAGATATTTTGTAGACATCACAGAACATTCCAGATGCCAGCCGGGCCTTCCCGCCCCCCAAGGGCTCTCCCACGAAGGCTCTGCCGGCTTCGATGGCTTCCAAAGAACAAAGTCGATCGGATTTCTTTTATGCGCAGAGACCTCAACACGCGCCCCCGCGATCAGATCATCGGTCTTCTTTTTTGAAAGCTTTCCATAGGACTTAAATTTTTCAATCGAGAATAAAACCTCTCCCCCCGCCTGATATGCAAGCCCCTTTTCAATGAGTCCCTTGATCCATTCAATCATTTCAGGAATATGCTCAGTCGCTTTCGGCTCATGGTCAGGGGGTGAAACAGCCAGCGCCTGCATCACTTTTTCGAAAGCCTGCGTATACTCTTTCGCGATCACGGAAACATCCCGCTTTTCTTCCCGGGCACGTTTTATGATTTTGTCATCGATGTCTGTAATGTTTCTCACAAAGGTAACTTTGTAACCCTTGTAAGAAAGATAACGATAAACAAAATCAAAAAAGACCATCGGCCGCGCATTGCCAACATGGATATGATGATAAACGGTCGGACCACAGACATACATCCTCACCTTTTTCTTTTGAAGGGGATGAAAAGGCTCTTTCTTTCGGGATAGCGTATTGTAAATACGAAGGCTCATTTTAACATCAGAAGCGCTTTATGAATTCGTTTTCTGCATGACTCCGCCCCCAAAATCGTAAATATCAGATTCATTTCATGCCCGGAGATTTTCCCTGTCAACGCAAGTCTTTGAGTCATGAATAAGATTTTTGGGGGGATGGAAGTCTTCTGTTTCAGTTCAGACTGAATCTTTTCATAAGTTGCCTGATCGAGCTCCCGCACTTCCGCCTGCACTTTCGAAAGAAGATCATCTAAAGTCTGTAGAATATCTCTCGCTTCATTGTTTTTCTCAAGAAGCCATTTTTTTGCATCATCGGACAATTGATATTGTTCATCGAAAAAGACGGCGGCTTCCTCTCCAATTTGATCGAGCGTTTCGAGCTTTGTCTTACAAGCCTCGACGACGCTGTTCAACCAGGCCGGATCTTTGTATTTTTCTGGGTATTTTTCTGGGGATTTTTCCGGCCCCTCCAGCGGATACCCCCTTTCTTTCAAAAATGGGTATAACCTGCAGGCAAGTTCCGGAACCGGTTTTTGACGAATATAGACGCCGTTCATCCATGTCAATTTTTTCAGATCAAAAATCGCGGGACTTTTTGTCATTTTTTCAACCACAAAATCACGAATGATCTCTTCTTTCGGCATCACTTCCCGCTCATCGCCCGGATTCCAGCCGAGCAACGCAAGATAGTTAACGAACGCATCGGGAAGAAATCCCTTTTGCCGGTATTCACCCACACTCGTTGCCCCATGCCTTTTGGAAAGCTTGGTGCGATCGGGCGCAAGAATAATAGAAACATGCGCATAGTTTGGAAGATCAAATCCGAGGGCGTTAAAAAGAAGAATTTGTCTCGGTGTATTGGAGATATGCTCCTCGCCCCGAATCACATGCGTAATCGCCATCTCATGATCATCAATCGCGGCCGAGAAGTTATAGACAGGCCCCCCATCCGGACGGCTGATCACAAAATCGCCAAGCTGGGCCGGGTCAACTTCAATATCCCCGCGCACCAGATCATGAAAACGAATCGGATCTTTTTCATCTATTCGGAAACGCAAGGCAGGCTTTCGTCCCTCACTCTCTAATCTTTTTTTTTGCTCCCCGTTCAGATTCCTGCATTTCCCCATATAACGAGGGGTTTGACGGCGCCGCAACAAGCTCTCGCGTTCCTCTTCAAGCTCTTCGGGGGTACAATAACAGCGGTATACCCTTTCTTTCTTAACCAGCTCATCATAATATTTTCGATAAATTTCACTCCGCTCTGACTGATAATAGGAGCCATAAGCGCCCTTTACAATGGGCCCTTCATCCCATTCAATCCCCAGCCATTTCAAATCCTCAATAATCGATTGCTCATACTCTTTTTTGGAGCGCTCTGGATCGGTATCTTCAATTCTTAATACAAACGTCCCTTTGTAATGCTTTGCAAAAAAATAGTTGAAGAGCGCCGTCCGTGCGCCGCCGATGTGAAGATGTCCTGTCGGACTCGGCGCCATGCGGACTCTAACAGGTTCTTTAAAAAGGCTCATCTGCTTTGTCCTCATCGGCGCTCCTGTTGTCTATCCTTCTTTTCTGAACAGTCGCCACTGCCATCGCCACAATTCCCTCTTCTCTGCCAATAAAACCGATCCCCTCGCCCGTTTTCGCCTTAATCGCAAGCTGGGACTGCGAAACACCTAAAACCAATGAGAGTTTTTCTTTCATTTTCTCAACAAAAGGGGCGATCTTTGGTCTCTCCGCCATCACCGTCACATCAACATGCACAATTCTATAGCGATTGCTCCTTAGCTTGTCTACGACATTCTGAAGTAAAATCAAACTCGAAATATTTTTATAAGAAAGATCATGATCTGGAAAATGTGTCCCGATATCCGAAAATCCAGCCGCTCCCAACAGCGCGTCACAAACCGCATGGGTTAAAACGTCGGCATCGGAGTGCCCTTTGAGCCCCTTCTCATGAGGAATTTCCACCCCCCCTAAAATCAGTTTTCTTCCTTCTATAAATGGGTGAACATCGATCCCTTGTCCAACAGAGGAGGCTTCATGATGATGGTCGGGAGAAAGATCTTTCAGAGTCGTCATTTTTATATTATTGGAATCTCCTTCGACAACTTTCACACGTTTCCCTAATCTTTCGACGATGCCCGCATCATCCGTAACCTCGACAGGATTTCTTTTCAACCATTCATAGGCCTCCATGATCAGGTGGAATGAAAAAAGCTGCGGCGTCTGAACTCTCACGAGCCCTGAACGATCGAGCGTTTCAATCACGGCATTGGATGAAATACGTTTAACGGTATCTGAAATAGGGATAGCGGGAATCACAGCGCCTTCGTCCCGTTCTTTCCAGATCCGATCTATCAGATCGGCTGTGATAAATGGACGAGCGCCATCATGAATGAAAACAAAGTCGGCGTGATCGTGCTCTGAAATCCACGACAAAGCCGCATAAACAGAATCCTGTCTGTATCGTCCCCCGGCAATGACGGCCAATGTTTTGGACAAACCAAATTCTTTTACTCTGTTTGAAATCTCAAGAACATCCTCTGAAGGAACCACAAGAATAATATGAGAAATCAAGGGGAGATATTGAAATGGGCGCGTCGCCTTTACCCACATCGGTTCATTATCTAATAAATAATATTGTTTTTTAAGTAAGGAATGAGAACCTTCCAAAAAACGCTTCCCTTCGCCAGCCGCAAGAATCACTGCAAAGGTTTTCATGGTTGAAACGTCAGGATGAAGAGATCGATCCAAAAATCTTTTGGATCTCTTTTTCAACAACCTCTTCTTTGACCCTCTTGGCCAGAGAGAGTTCTTTTACAAGAAGGGTGCGCGCGGTATCGAGCATTTTTCGTTCGCCAAACGAAAGTTCTTTTTCGACTTTGAGCAAAAAGAGATCGCGAAGAACTGCGGCGATCTCATAGACAGAGCCGGTCTTTATTTTTTCCATATATTCGCGATACCTGCGATTCCAGGTTTGATGATCAATCTTGACTTTTCTTTTTCGAAGGATTTTAAAGATATCCGCGACTTTTCTCTTTGAAATGACTTCCCGAAGACCGACCGATTCAATGTTGTCAGTGGGAACCATAATCGTCATGTCGTTATCGAGAATTTTAAGAATATAAAAGAACTGTTTTTTCCCTGAAATTTCTCTCGTTTCAATCGCTTTGATGACGCCTACGCCATGGGCAGGATACACAGCATTATCACCAACTTTAAATATCGTCATAAATACTTCAGATCCTTTGAATTAGAGTCCCTTATAGAGTTATTTATAATAAGATCCTTTTTTAAGAAGTTCTCAGTTGTAACATATCGCGATATGAAAGTCAAAGTAGCGCCAAAAGTCATTTTTTCAATGGAAAATGACTCGCGTCTGCTGCGCGCCCATTTCCTTAAAGCGAAATGGGCTTGCGATTTTAAGTCAATCCCTTTTTGGTGACCTTTGAACGGCCGGTCCCTTTTTCGGTTTTGCGCCCCTGGGATTTATGGGAATGGATGAAATCACCCGCTTGTTTGGCGCTACGGGACTCGGCCCGGGCACGAAGCTCTTCTTTTTTACGATGTTTGTCTTCTTTTTTGGCCTGCTTTTTGGTTTTCTTTTCCTCAAGCAATGTCTTTCGCTGCTCATCAGTCAAATCTTTTTTGCCCGGAAAAATCCGTGGTTCATTTTCATTTTTTGCATCCGGAAGGATTTCAATCAGCCCCAGTTCCGCGCCATCCCCTCTTCGCGTCCCGATGCGCCAAATCCGCGTATAGCCCCCATGACGATCTTTGAATCGCGGACTAATCACGGTAAATAATTTCTTGAAGATTTCCTTATCATGAATCGAGCGGCGAACTTCTTTTTTCGAAATCAGATCATCCCGTTTTCCAACCTCAATCAGATGATCTGCAAACCGCCTGAGCTGTTTGGCTCTCCCAATCGTTGTCTGTATATGTTCATGACGAAAGAGCGAAAGAAGCAGATTCCGGAGCATCGCCTCCCGATGGGAAGACTCCACCCCCAACTTACCCCTGAGTTTTAAATGCCGCACGCCCTACTGCCCCTCTTTTTCTTTCCTTGCCTTGATGCTGGCTTGAACAGCGGGATCCGGAAAATTCTCAACTTTCATCCCAAAATGAAGTCCCATTTGAACCAGAATTTCTTTGATTTCATTGAGAGATTTTCTCCCAAAATTCTTTGTTCGAAGCATCTCCCCTTCTGTTCTCTGGACCAAATCGCCAATGAGCTGAATATCGGCATTTTTGAGGCAATTGGCTGAACGAACGGAAAGCTCCAGTTCATCGACACTTTTATAGAGGTTTTCATTGATCTCATCGGTCGTATGCTCTGCAGGCGCAGGCGCCGCCGCAATCTCTTCTTCAACCCCTTCTTCAAAATTGATAAAAACCTGAAGCTGCTCTTTGAGAATTTTAGAGCTCACTGCCAACGCCTCATGTGGAGTAATAGCGCCATCAGTCCAAATTTCCATCGTCAGCGCATCATAATCTGTTACGCGTCCGACCCGGGCGTGGGTTACATTGTAATTTACCTTTCGAACAGGCGAAAAGAACGCATCGAGCGCAACCGAGCCGATCGGGTCATCGTGAGAGTTAATGAGCTCGGCCGGCATATACCCACGACCCCGCTTGAGAACGAGTTGGACATTGAAAACAGCCCCTTTGTTCAAGGTGGCAATGTGCTGATCAGGATTGAGGACTTCCACCGTTCCATCTGTCTGAATATCTTTCGCTGTCACGATCCCTGGCCCCTCTTTTTCAATGCGGAGCGTTTTCGGCCCTTCGCCATCCATATTGAATCTGACTTCTTTGAAATTTAAAGTGATGTCTGTCACATCTTCCACCACATCCCGAATTGTTGAAAATTCGTGCAATACCCCTTCTAACCGGACAGAGGTAATTGCCACTCCAGACAGAGATGACAAAAGCACACGCCTGAGTGAGTTTCCAACGGTAATCCCATATCCTCTTTCAAGGGGCCTCACCTCAAACTTTCCATATATATTCGAAAGTGTCGACTCATCCGTTTCGACACTTTTCGGTTTAATTAAATTTCTCCAAACTGGGTACATAATTGCTCCTCCTTAAAACTCTATCGTGAGTAATACTCAACAATGAGATTTTCCTGAATTGGTAAAGTAATATCTGTTCGGGAGGGGATCTGCTTTACCATCCCTTTAAAATTTTGGGCATCAAGCTCCAGCCATTGTGGAATCTCTCTGCGCTTCACTCCTTCAAGGGCCGTCACAATCGCGGAATTCTTCCGGCTCTTTTCGCAAACCTCCACCCGGTCTCCTTGTTTTAATTGATAAGAAGAGGTTGTTACTTTTTTCCCATTCACACGAATATGACAATGTGAAATGAGTTGCCGCGCATGGTTCCGGGACCCTGCAAAACCTAATTTAAAGACCACGTCATCCAGACGAAGTTCCAAACTATTTAATAAAGTCTCGCCGGTAATCCCTTTTTTCTTTTCAGCGCGAGACACAAAGACATAAAACTGTTCCTCAGAAAGACCATAGAGCCGTTTTACTTTTTGTTTTTCACGAAGCTGGAGCGCAAATTCAGAAAATTTTGACCGGGCCTGGCCATGCTGTCCTGGCGGATATGCCCGTCTTTCAAAGGAACATTTCTCCGTGTAACAGCGATCCCCCTTGAGAAATAATTTTAAATTCTCCCTACGGCAATACGTACAAACTGTTCCAATAACTTTGGACACTACACTCTCCTTTTTTTCGCGGGTCTGCAGCCGTTGTGAGGAAGCGGCGTAATATCCCGAATATAATTCACTCTTAACCCCGTACTCTGAAGCGCTCTTAACGCCGATTCTCTCCCAGCCCCCGGTCCCTTCACCATCACCTCTACCGTCCTTACACCATATCTCTCAACCGCCTGCTGAGCTGCCCTCTCTGCCGCCAGCTGCGCCGCAAACGGCGTCCCTTTTCTCGCCCCTTTAAAATCACGCTCCCCGGCGCTGCTCCAGCATAAGACACTCCCATTCGGATCTGCGATGGTAACAATCGTATTATTAAATGTCGCATGAACATAGACAATGGCATGAGGGACCGACTTCTCGGCCTTCTTTTTTTTAGGAGCCGTTTTCTTCTTTTCCGGTTTTTGCTCTGTTGTTGTTTGCTGAACTTCTGTTTCTGCCTTCACGAATCTTAACCTTTCATCGCTTTAATCGATTTTTTCACAGCCACTGTCTTTCTGGGTCCTTTTCGGGTCCTGGCATTTGATTGCGTATTTTGCCCCCGCACAGGAAGGCCTCTGCGATGCCGAACTCCTCGATAAGTCCCCAAATCAATCAACCGTTTAATGTTCATGGCAATTTCACGCCTTAAATCCCCCTCAACGGCGTAATGCTTCTCAATAATATCTCTCAGCTTTAAAACCTGATCTTCCGAGAGGGCATCTGTCTTCACCCCCGGATCAATCCCGGCATCCGCCAAAATCTTCAAAGAAGACGCGCGGCCAATCCCATAAATATAAGTTAATCCGACCTCAATTCTCTTCTTCCGGGGTAAATCAACTCCTGCAATTCTTGGCATAATCTTCGGCTATCCCTGTCTTTGTTTGTGCTTTGGGTTAGAACAAATAACGCGCACAACTCCTCTGCGGCGCACGATCTTACATTTTGAACAAATAGATTTTACACTTGAGCGTACTTTCATCAGTTTTTCCAGTTAAAACGAGCTATTGTATAAATCTCTCAAAATAAGTCAACTTATTTCTCTCTATATATAATCCGCCCCTGGCTTAAATCGTATGGCGAAAGTTCGACCTTTACACGATCTCCCGGCAGAATCTTTATGTAAAACATTCTCATCTTTCCCGAAATATGGGCCAGAATCTGATGCCCATTGTCCAAAAGCACCTTAAATCGCGCGTTGGGGAGGGTCTCCAAAACCTTCCCCTCCATTTCAATCATCCCTGCTTTCGGTGTCATTGGGGCGAAACTCCTGTAAGCACAGAAGGCCCTTCTTCTGAGATCGCAATCGTATGCTCAAAATGAGCAGAGAGCCCCCCATCGGTTGTTACGGCGGTCCAGCCATCATTCAAAACCCGGACATCTCCCCCACGGGTATTGACCATCGGCTCTACAGCAAAAACCATCCCCGCCTTGAGTTCAATCCCTGTCTGCGGATCCCCATAATTTGGAATAGCGGGATCTTCATGCAACGCCTGGCCGATGCCGTGTCCCACAAATTGCCGAACCACAGAAAAACCATTTTGTTCCACATGTTTCTGCACCGCATGTGAAATATCAAACAGACGATTCTTTGGCCTCATCTGGGCAATCCCCTGCCACAATGCCTCTTCCGTAACCCGGATTAACTTTCGGGCTTCATCAGAAATTTTTCCAATCCCGACCGTGATTGCAGAATCTGAATAATACCCCTCATAAATAACGCCAAAATCAAGCCCAATAATATCCCCTTCCTTTAAAAAGCGTTTCGAAGATGGAATTCCATGGACAACCTCATCATTGATCGAAGCACAAAGACAATGTTGATATCCTTTGTACCCCCGAAAAGCCGGCTTCACCTGAAATTGTCCGGTTAATTTCTCCGCCAACTGATCGAGCTCAAGCGTTGAAATCCCCGGCTTTGCATAGTCCTTCAACTCCATTAAAATCTTTCTAACAATCCCCCCCCCGCGCCGGATATTTTCAATTTCACGAGCTGATTTTAAGATGATCATCCTAAAAATCCCAACACGGAAAGAATTTTTGAAAAAACCTCTTGCATCGATCCCATCCCATTTACGGGAAAAAGTTTTTTTCGACCCTCATAATATTTAAGAAGCGGTTTTGTCATACGATCGTATTCCAAAAGCCTCTTTTCAATGGTCTCGCGAAGGTCATCTTTTCTCTGAAACAGCGCCCCCCCGCAGTCATCACAAATTCCCTCTTTTTTGGGTGGATGAAACTCAAGATGGCACATCTTCTGACATCGACTGCAGGTCCTTCTCCCTTCCAGACGATGAATAATCTCCCGATGATCGACATCCATGGAAACAACAGAATCAATATCGGTAATATGAGAAAGCGCATCGGCCTGCACAACAGTTCTCGGAAAACCATCCAAAATAAATCCATTTTCACAATCTTTGTTTTTCAGCCGATCCTTAATGATCTCAATCACAATATCATCAGAAACAAGCTTCCCCTGTCCAATAGTCTGCCTGGCTATCTTTCCAAGCGGTGTTTCTGCCGCAATCTCATTTCTTAAAATATCACCCGTTGCTATTTTCGGGATGCCGAACTTTTCGGAAAGAAGGGCTGCCTGCGTTCCTTTGCCAACACCCGGCGGACCCAGCAGTACGAGTTTCAATCGATCCAAACGTCTAACCCCTTCGTCCTCTAATTCTCACGTTGCTTACAAAGCCTTCATAGTTTCTAGAAAGAATGTGAGATTCGATTTGCTGAACCGTATCGAGCGCCACCCCAATTAAGATGAGAAGTGATGTTCCGCCAAAATAAAAGGGGACATTCGCTTTGCTATAGAGAATCGATGGTAAAACACATACTGCCGAAAGATAGAGCGCCCCTCCAGAAGTGATTCTTCCCAATACATGATCAATGTAATCTGCCGTATTCTGACCGGGACGAATCCCCGGAACAAATCCCCCCCATTTTTTCATATTCTCGGCAATCTCATGCGGCTTAAAAACAATTGCCGTATAAAAAAAAGCAAAGAAAACAATGAGACCCACAAAAAGAACATTATAGAACAATGATCCGGCGGTGAAGAAATTTTGAACCTGCCCTAAAAAAGGGATCGCAATAAATGTCCCAATCGTCGCGGGAAACATCATCAATGAAGAAGCAAAAATAGGAGGGATCACGCCAGAGGTATTGATTTTAAGGGGGAGATGACTCGCCTGTCCCCCGTACATCTTCCTCCCCACAATTCGCTTCGCATACTGAACCGGAATCCGCCGTTGAGATGTCTCAATAAAAATGATAATCGCAACAACGGCAACCATGAATGCCAAAATGAGAATAAATTTAATGACAGACCACTCCCCCGCCTTCACATAACCAATACTGTTCATCAGACCCTGGGGAATCCCGGCCGCAATTCCAGCATAAATAATCAGTGAAATCCCATTCCCAATCCCCCGTTCACTGATCTGCTCACCGAGCCACATAATAAACGCGGTCCCTGTTGCAAGCGTAATCATCGTCATGAGTCGAAACGCAAGACCTGGGTTTAGAACTACCGATCCCCCGCCGGGCGCCTGAATGCTTTCCAGGCCGAGACTGATTCCATACCCCTGAATCATGCAAAGAAGAACAGTCCCATACCGGGTGTATTGTGTAATTTTTTTCCGGCCAAGCCCCCCTTCTTTTGACAACTGCTCAAGATGAGGAACAACAACTGTAAGAAGTTGAAGAATGATCGAGGCGCTGATGTAGGGCATGATCCCCAAAGAAAAGATTGAAAAGCGCTCAAGCGCCCCTCCAGAAAAGAGGTTAAAAACACCAAAGATCGTCCCCTGCGCCATTTTGAAAAAAACACGCAGGGCATCCACATCGATCCCCGGCGCGGGGACAAAAACACCGATTCGATAAACTGCGATCAATGCAATGGAAATGAGAATCCGCTTCCTAAGCTCCGGAAGCGTTGCCAAACTCTCAAGGCCTGCCACTCAATACCTCTGCCGTTCCACCCGCTGTTTCTATTTTCTTACGTGCGTTCTCACTAAATGCGCTCGCCCGAATGATCAACGCATGTTTTAATTTTCCATCTCCAAGAATTTTAATTTTCCCCCGCTCTTTTGAAATGAATCTCTGTTTTTTAAGATAAGCCGCGTCGACCAAAGTTCCCTCTGGCACATCGATCAATCTTTCTAAATTGACAACCTGGAATCGCTCCTTGAATGGATTTGTAAATCCCCTCTTGGGGATACGACGCTGATAAGGCATCTGCCCCCCTTCAAAAGAGGGGTGTATCGAGCCCCCGCTTCTTGCTTTCTGTCCTTTATGCCCCCGCGTGGATGTATGCCCTCCATGCCCAGACCCGGCCCCCCGCCCGATCCTCTTTCTTTTTTTTACCGCATCTCTTCTTTGTTCCAGCGTTCCCAACGTAATCATGCCTGAACCTCATATTTCACAAGCTGAATCACATGATTGATCATACCGCGAACCGCCGCTGTGTTTTTAAGCTGGACGGTCTGATTCAGCCTCCTCAGTCCCAATCCCTGCAGCACCGCTTTCTTTCGTTTCGAGTAACCTATGCCGCTTCTGACCAGAGTCACCCTGATAGATTTAGAGATAGATTCAGATTTCTTCAACCCTTTTCCCCCGAATAGCCGCATATTGTTCCCGGCTTCTTAATTGTTTGATCGCATCAAGTGTTGCTTTTAATACATTGTGTGGATTATTTGCCCCTAAACTTTTCGTCAACACATCCTGAACCCCGGCACACTCCAAGACAGCGCGGACAGCCGAACCTGCAATCAGTCCGGTTCCGGCAACCGCTGGTTTCAGAAGGACCTTCCCCGAACCAAACCTCCCAATCACTTCTTCCGGAATAGTTGTATTTTCCATTGGAACTGTCATCATACTTTTCCTCGCCTGTTCCTGAGCCTTTCGGATCGCCTCAGGGACTTCATCCGCCTTCCCGAGTCCCACCCCCACTTTTCCCTTTTTATCTCCAATAACGATCAGCACCGCAAAACTAAATCGCCTCCCCCCTTTTACAACCTTCGCACAGCGATTAATAGAAACAATTTTCTCAACAGACTCACCCTCTCTTCTCAAATCAAC
This sequence comes from uncultured bacterium, assembly GCA_964371555.1. Lineage (GTDB taxonomy): Bacteria > Bdellovibrionota > JACOXK01 > 2-02-FULL-40-11 > 2-02-FULL-40-11 > CAYJMQ01. The sequence continues at coordinate 18,082 of CAYJMQ010000026.1, forward strand.
CGCTTTTTTTTCTGATGAAGTCCTCAAAAAACAAGCCCTCCCTGACGGGCAGCTTCAGCAAGCGCCTTCACACGCCCATGATATTTATAGCCAGCTACATCAAAAACCACTTTTTTGATCTTTTTCTCCTGCGCCCTTTTTGCAATTTCTTCCCCTATTTTGGCTGCCGCAGAAATATTATATCCCTTTTTAATTTTTAATCCCTTACTGAGTGTTGATGCCGCAACCAACACACAACGCCCCTGGTCATCAATAATCTGGGCATAAATATGTTTCCCACTTCTAAACACCGCGAGCCTTGGCCTCTCCGGCAATCCCAAAATCCTTCCACGAATCCTACGGTGTCTTCGATGCCGCGCCACTGTTTTGGGTGAAGTTGCTTTTTTAAATCGTATTGCCATACTTACGCACCTGCGGTGCCTGTGGATTTGCCAACTTTTCGAATGATAACCTCATCGTGATATTTAATCCCCGTCCCTTTATAAGGCTCAGGTAATCTCAAATTCCTGATCATTGCCGCCACAGATCCCAAAAGCTCCTTGTCAGGACTTAAAAGCGTAATCTTTGTGTTGGCTTCAACTTTGGCCTGAACCGTCTGGGGGAGCCTAAAATCAATAGACTTCGTAAAACCAAGACTCAATTTTAAAATCTGCCCCTCCGGTTGAGCCTTCATCCCCAACCCTATGATTTCGAGTCTCTTCTCAAACCCTTGAGACACACCGACAATCATATTCATAAGCAATGTTCTAAAAAGTCCATGCTGTTCACGAGTCAATCGCAACTCATTTTTTCTTTTTACCTCGACTCCCTGAGGCGTCAGATGAACCTCTAAAAAATCGGGAAATTTACGCTCCAGAGAACCTTTGGGACCCTGAACAAAAACTTTCCCATCTTTCATTTCCACTTTTACTTTCTCAGCAAGAGGAATTATCTTTTTCCCTACGCGAGACATATTTTCACCAGACCGAACAAAGAATTTCACCCCCCACTTTCAACTGACGGGCGCGTTTATCTGTCATAACCCCTTTCGGTGTGGAAAGAATCGCAAGTCCCAAACCCTTTCTATACCGCCAAAGTTCCCTTACCGGAGAATAGATACGACAGCCGATATGACTCACCCTGACCAAACCCGAAATCACGCGCTTTTTTCCCGGCGCATACTTCAATGCCACACGAATCATTTTGTGATTGCCATCCTGAAAGACTGAAACATCGGTCAAAAAACCCTCTTCCTTGAGCTGTATCGCAATATCCCATTTTATTTTCGAATAAGGAATCACAGTCTCTTCTTTATAGATGAGATTGGCATTTCGAATTCTTGTTAATAAATCTGCAATAGGATCCGTTATCATCTTCTCTTATACCTCGTTACCAACTTGACTTAATAACACCCGGAATCAATCCCCGGTTTGCCAATAATCTTAAACAGATCCGGCACATGTCAAATTTTCTATAATAACCACGCGCACGACCGCACAGACGGCATCGCGTATATTTTCGCACTTTGAACTTTGGTTCTCTGTTACACTTTACCCGCCAAGCTACCGTCATATTTACCCCTTAAACGGCACTCCCAAACAGGTTAAAAGCGCCTTTCCTTCTTCATTGTTTTTCGCCGTTGTGCAGAGTGTTATATTCAATCCCCGAATTTTATCGATCGCGTCGTAACTGATTTCCGGAAAAATAATCTGTTCTTTAAGCCCAAAAGTATAATTCCCCTTCTGATCAAAAGACTTTGGCGACAGCCCCCGGAAATCACGCACACGCGGCAAAGCGACATTGACCAGACGATCTAAAAATTCATACATTCTATTTTTTCTTAATGTTACTTTGACGCCAATCGGCTGCCCCTTTCTCAATTTAAAATTAGAAATCGATTTTCGGGCACGCGTTGTTAAAGCCTTTTGACCCGAAATTACGGCCAAATCCCCGGCTGCCTTGTCCAAAATCTTGCTATTTTGGACCGCCTCAGAAAGACAGATGCTCAGTGTCATTTTTTTGAGTCGGGGGACACGCATGGAATTTTCAATATTGAGTTTTTTCTTAAGCTCATTCACCCCTTCTTTCTCAAAATATGTTTTCAATCGTGCCATGTTTATTTATCCAAAACCTCTCCACACTTTTTGCATACCCGAACTTTTTTCTCTTTTACTTTTTTTCTCGAGATCCGGACACCTTTATTACACTTGGGACAAACAAGCAATACATTCGAAGCCGCAATCGGCGTCTCCACCTCAATAATGCCCCCCTGAAGATTTTTTTGTGACGGCTTGACATGTTTTTTCGCCATGTGAAGCTTCTCAATGACAACCCGTTTTTTATCAAAAAGCAAACGCATCACCTTTCCTGTTTTTCCTTTATCTTCCCCGGAAATCACCTGAACCAGATCGTTCTTTTTAATATGTAAACGTGACTGAAGCATTTACTTCTTTAGAGAACCTCCGGGGACAATGAAATAATTTTCATAAACCCTTTGTTTCTCAACTCCCGTGCGACCGGACCAAAAATACGCGTTCCGATCGGCTCCTTTTGATTGTCAATTAAAACAGCCGCATTATCATCAAATCGGATATAAGAACCGTCAGCCCTTCCCACCTCTTTGACAGTCCGAACAACCACAGCCTTGCAAACAGAACCTTTTTTGATTTTAGAAGTTGGCAGCGCCTCTTTGATTGACACAACAATCACATCGCCAACGCTTCCAAATTGTCTCGCAGATCCACCCAGCACTTTAAAACACTGCACTTTTCTGGCGCCAGAATTATCCGCAACTTCGAGCATTGTCCGTAAACCAATCATGAGGTTTTTCTCAAGACCTCCTTAAGTCTCCATTTCTTAAGTTTGCTCAAGGGACGCGACTCAACAATGCGAATAGTGTCCCCCACCTGTGCCGCCTTTTTTTCATCATGAACATAATATTTTTTCTTGAGTCGGATATATTTTTTAAAAGTCGGATGTTGAACAGTTCGCAAAACTTGAGCAATAAGCGTCTTTTGCATACTTGTCCGGATTACAACCCCTTCCAGCTCGCGACGATTTCCCCTTTGTTCTATGACTTGATTCATATTCCCCTCTTTTCACGCAGAATGGTTTTTATCCGCGCAAAATCCTTTTTAAGCAAATTCCTTTTTGATCCCTGATTGATCTCATCTGTATTTGACCGAAATTGAATATCAAAAAGCTCTTTTTGGATTTCAATTTCCTTGGCCTGAAGCTCTTGAACAGGAAGTTCCCGAATATCTTTTGCCTTCATCAAAATTCCTCACGCACCATAAATTTTGTCTTTATAGGAAGTTTAAAGGCCGCAAGATTGAGCGCCTCCTGAGCGGTGCTCCGATCGACTCCTTCCATCTCAAAAAGAATCCTTCCAGGCCGAACAACAGCTACCCACTCCTCCGGACTCCCCTTCCCTTTTCCCATACGTGTTTCCGCAGGTTTCCTGGTAAGAGGCTTATCTGGAAAAATACGAACCCACACTTTTCCTCCCCGCTTTACAAAACGCGTCATCGCAACCCTCGAGGCCTCAATCTGCTTGGAAGAAACATATCCCGGTTCAAGCGCCTTGAGGCCATATTCCCCAAAATCGAGATTACACCCGCGAAAAGCGGCTCCTCTCATCCGCATCTTTTGCTGTTTTCGATATTTTACTTTTTTAGGACTCAGCATAAAATTACCCGCCTATATTTTTCGTTTTCTCATTGCCAATAATAAGCCCTTTGTAAATCCAAACTTTCACTCCAATAAGCCCATAGGTGGTAAGCGCTTCCGCGGCGCCATAATCGATATCCCCGCGAATGGTGTGAAGTGGAACAGATCCTTCCAGATAGGTTTGAGTCCTCGCAATCTCCGCCCCTCCAAGCCGTCCCCCGCATCTTATCTTCACCCCTTTTGCCCCAAAACGAAATGCAGCGGTGATCGCTTTCTTCATTGCCCGACGAAATGCCACCCGTCTTTCAAGCTGAGATGCTATATTTTCAGCAACAAGCTGGGCATCTAATTCAGCCTTTCTGATTTCCTGAATATTCAAGGCAATCTTTTTCGTCGTCTTTTTCTCAACCTCCGCCTTTAATTGATCTATGCCTGCCCCTTTTTTTCCAATGACAATGCCGGGGCGCGCCGTACAAATCGTAAACCGGATCTCATCAGCCACACGCTCAACAATCACCTTTGAAACACCCGCATGGTAAAGCTTCCCTTTAATAAATTTGCGGAGCACGAGATCCTCATGCAGTTGATCAGCATATCCCTTGATTGCAAACCAGCGGGAATCCCACATTTTATTAATTCCCAACCGAAATCCGATTGGATTTGTCTTCTGCCCCATCTCTATTTTTCTCCCAGCTCTACGGTTACATGACTCGTGCGTTTTCGAATCCACGCAGCAGAACCCCTTGCGCGCGGCGTTACACGATAATGGATCATCCCTTGTCCCACATCAACCTGTTGAACAAAGAGATTGTCGACATCCACTTTCCCTTTTTGATCTGCATTTGCAATGGCAGACTGAATCACCTTGGCCAAAATCCTTGCCCCCTTTTTATCCACAAACTTTAAAATATGAAGCGCCTCTCCGGCATCTTTGCCCCGAACCAATTCAGCGACTGCCCTTAATTTCCGGGGGCCAATAAATGTATAACTCAAATGCGCTCTCGAAACTGACATCATTCCCTCACAAACCTATCGCCATTTAATCCTTAAGCCTTAGCCTTATCACCGCTAACTCCAGGCGCCGCCGCCTGCTCAGCTCTAGCTACTGTATGACTGTGGAAACTCCGCGTCGCCGCAAATTCACCCAGTTTATGCCCTACCATATTCTCCGTTACGTAGACAGGAACAAATTTTCTTCCATTGTGGACCAGAAACGTAAAACTTACCATTTCTGGCAAAATCGTCGACCTCCGGGACCATGTTTTAATCGGCGTTTTGTCCCCCGATTTTTGATGTATCTCAACCTTCTTCACCAGATGATGGTCAACAAATGGTCCTTTTTTAATAGAACGTGCCACGTTATCTCACCCCTTTTTTACGTCTTTTTATAATAAATTTATTCGTCCGCTTATTATTGCGTGTCTTTAAACCCTTGGTCTGCCATCCCCATGGCGATCTGGGATGCCCCCCCCCTTTTGCTTTTCCTTCTCCCCCTCCGTGTGGATGATCAACCGGGTTCATGGCAACGCCACGAACCGTCGGACGAATCCCCATCCAACGCTGACGCCCTGCCTTACCGACACTGATATTTGCATGATCGATATTCCCAAGCTGCCCAATTGTGGCGTAACACTCGGAAGAAACTTTTCTCACCTCTCCCGAGGACAACTTCATCTGAACAATTTTTCCTTCTTTTGCAAGAAGCTGCGCTCCACCCCCCGCTGCCCGAACCAGCTTCCCCCCTTCTCCTCTCTGAAGTTCAATATTATGCACAGTCGTCCCTACCGGAATCTGACGCAAAGGAAGCGCGTTGCCCGTTTCAATGTCAGACGATTCACCTGATATGACAGTTGCGCCGACATTAAGCCCCACAGGAGCAAGAATATATCTCTTTTCCCCATCCGCATAAGAAAGAAGAGCAATCCGGACAGATCGGTTTGGATCGTATTCCAACGCCGCCACACGAGCAGGAATATTCATTTTATCCCTCTTAAAATCGATGAGACGATATTTCTGCTTATGTCCCCCCCCCTGATGTCTCACAGTCAGGTGCCCATGCACATTTCTTCCCCCGGTCTTTTTAAGCGTTTCAAGCAGTCGCCGTTCGGGTTTCTTCTTTGTCAAATCATGCGTAGAAACCACATCATAAAAACGACGCGCCGGCGATGTGGGTTTATAGCTTCTTATGGTTCCCATATTTTATTTCATACCCCCTGAAACAATTCTATTTTTTCACCCTCTTTTAACGTGACATACGCTTTCTTCCAGTTCGGTCTCTTTCCCCTGCTCATCCGAAAAGTTTTTGTCTTCCCGCGAACAATCATCGTACGCACTTTTTCAACTTTGACTTTAAATAAATTCTCAATCTCTTCTTTAATCTCCGTTCGGTTTGCAGAAAGATCAACCTCAAACGGATATTGGTTCGCCTCTGCTGTCAGCCTCGTCCCCTTCTCCGTAACCAAAGGACGCTTAATAATTCGATATAAATTCTTTTTCATAAAAAAATCTTCATGGTTGGAGTCTCTTTTCAATACTCAAAATCGCAGACTCAGTCACAAGAAGATTTTGAAATTTTAAAAGATCATACACATTAATCCCCTCGGAACGAAGAAATTTGAACGATCGCAAATTTGCGGATGATTTTTCAAGATAGTCATTTGACTGATCTACAAGCAAACCCTTTTCAAGTGAAAATTTCTCAAGAATATCGGCCAATACTTTTGTTTTGATTTTCTCCAATTTAAAATCCTTTAAAACAACCAACTTATTTTGTCTCAGCTGTGTGCTCAATGCCGTCCTCAATGCCGCCTTTATAACCTTTCTGGGAAGCCGGTATTTATAGGTTTTCGGCTTAGGCCCAAAAGCAGCCCCGCCCCCCACCTGAAGAGGTGATCGGCTCGACCCTTGCCTGGCACGCCCTGTCCCCTTTTGACGAAACGGTTTACGCCCCCCTCCTCTCACCTCGGCGCGCGTCTTCGTTGAAGCTGTCCCCCGACGGTGGTTCTCCCTCTGCGCAACTACCGCATCATAAATCAGATGTTTTTTAAGAGGAACATTGAAAACGCGGTCATCAAGGTTCAGATCCCCGACTTTCTTTTTATTCTGATCATAAACTGGAACAACCGGCATCGTATTCTTCCTCATGCCTTCTCATTGCGATTATTCGGGACGCGATTCGGGGCAAGACGAACTTCCACGAGTGAATTTCTTGCGCCTGGAAGAGCCCCCTTAAGAACCAAAAGGTTCTCATTTTTTAAAATATCGACAACTTGCACATTCAAAACTGTCTGTTTTTCAACACCATAATGGCCAGGCATTTTCCGTTTTTTAAAAACATGTTTTGGATAGGTATGATTTCCTATCGATCCTCCCCGGCGATGAAAACACGATCCATGCGCCCCAGGACCCCCTTCGAAATTCCATCTCTTAATCCCCCCAGAAAATCCATGTCCCTTTGTGGTCCCCCGAACATGAACCCGGTCGCCCACTTTTAAAAAATCTAACGTTACTTCCTGACCCAAAGCATATCCAGAAGCCCCATCGTCCAGAATTTCCCGAAGCCATCTCGACGGCTTCGTTTTCGCCTTTTCAAAATGCCTGAGAAGCGCTTTTGGAAGCTTGCGTTGTGATTTACGACCCACCCCCATTTGAACCGCCTCGTATCCATCTTTGTCTTTCGTTTTAATTTGAACCACTTTGCACCCTGCGGTACCGACCAGTGTTACAGGCAGACGCATGCCTTCCGCTGTAAAAAACTGACTCATTCCCAATTTAACCCCCAAGATCCCTTTCACAACTTTATCTCCACATCAATACCTGACGAAAGTTCAAGTTTCATCAAAGAATCGATTGTCTGCTGTGTCGGCTCAATAATATCCAAAAGGCGCTTGTGCGTGCGAATCTCAAACTGCTCGCGCGATTTTTTATCAACATGAGGAGAGCGAAGCACACAAAACTTGTTGATTTCGACAGGAAGCGGAATCGGACCGATCACGCGCGCGCCAGTCTGTCTCGCCGTTTCAACAATCTCTTTCACCGATTTATCGAGCAATCGGTGATCAAACGCTTTCAGTCGGATTCTTATTTTCTGTGTTTGTATATCCATCCGTTATTCCCTATTCAACGATCTCGGCAACAACCCCGGCTCCCACCGTTCTCCCCCCCTCACGAATCG
>CAYJMQ010000027.1:0-25649 GCA_964371555.1 uncultured bacterium
GGGAAAGAGATGGTGGGCAATGCGTCTATGAAAGTCCAAATGGAAAACGGTGTGAAGCGAGAGGATTTTTGCAATATGACCATCTTCACCCATTTGCGCTCTGGGGTGAGTCGACAGAAGAAAATTTGAGGCTTATGTGCGCCCAGCACAACAGATGGAGAGCGGAAGCAACTTTTAAATTTAAAGCGGGTAACAAGTGAAAAGAACTACGAAGGCATCCGGATGGCGGCGGATCACGGCATTAAAACCCTTTCTTCTTTCATGCTGGGCCTGCCGACGGAGACCAAAGAAGATTCGGAACAAACGATCGAATTCGCGCTCAAAAGCAATCTTGATTACGCCCTTTTTCCGATCACTGAACCTTATCCCGGAACGGAACTCTGGATAGACGCCTAGCGCTATGGAACCTTATCAATCATTTCAAATCCTCCACCGCTGGCGCGCGTTACTAGCAAAAAAATAAAACAAGTCCGGGATTATTTTCGTTTTTTTCCGAGTTTGAGTTCGACGCCACAACTGCCTTCGCAGTCATCTGATTCTAACGATGTGGAGCCTTCAAGATGAAAAAGAACGGGTTCGAGATCGGCAACGAGTCGTGCGCCAACCCTTCGCTCTGATCCTGAAAAATAGGGAGGCATATCTTCTGTCAATCTTCCTTGGAGAAAGGCGCTCGCAGCCACATCATCAACCGCAGCTCCAGCCTCAACGCGGCCTCTCCAACCAAACTGATTTCCAACGGCAGTAACATCTAACAACAGGGCCGCATCGTGTTGAGATCCCTCTTCTCTTCGCTTTACCAGCTGATACCTCACATCGGAATGAACGCTTACGCGATCCGGCACAGGAACTAAATTCATTTTTGAAATGTCCCTAAAACCGGGCTTGACATGCCCCCTTATTTCATGAGTGAATTCCAGATCTCCATCCATATATGCATGTTCAAGCCGAGCCCCCATGCTCAGATCGGCATCCGCTTGGGGCCCGAATTTCCCATCCTGATTGACGGAAATCAAAGTATTGATAATTCCCCGCGCGTCCACAGCGAGTTTTAGATTCTCCTTATCAACGACACTCACCCCTGCCCCTTGATCAAGATGCCAATGAAGATAACCGATACCGCCGTTGCTTCCTGTTTTTTGTCGATACCCCAAGGAAACGCCGACATGACCCGGAAAATTGGAATCCTGATAATACCTGCCATCGGCTGCAACCGCTGCGTACGTTGATGTTGAGTCGCTTCCTACGACGAGCCGCGCCTGCGCGTCCATGTCATCTTTTTTCATGTTGAGTCCAATGATGGAATGTCCCGGCTGCGATAATTCATCGATAAGCCTCGTGTCAGAACCGACCGCATCCATCAAAAAATGCATTTGTTCACTCGGAACACTTCCTACGGTACGACCGAAAGGCTTCGAAAGACGATAGACGATCGTGTGATCGCTCTCCCCCTGATCCAAGACCCTCGGTCCCTCCCCATTGCTATTCGTGCTTAAAACGTCATAGTTGATTTTATGTATTTTTTTTCGATCATCTGGATCCGACACAACGAGTGTCGCATGAGGAATGCCATCGTCTTGTTGAAAATCGGAGACCAAAACATTTGGAAATCCCAACGCTTCGGCTATTTCCCCTTGGGCGGATGCGATATCACGACAGATGCCCGCCTTTTGAGGTGTCTTTGCGTATGCGGCTGTAAGTAATTCACCTGTCGTTATTGTCTTTCCGATTTCCGAAATACCCCTGTCATTGCGTCTTTCATCATAATTTCGCAAGAAGACCCGTCCGTACATTTGAACGAGGGTGAGCTTTTCATTCGTATCGAGACTTTGGCGGGCATGGACATTTCTCAGTTCATTGAAAAAGAGCGCTTCAAATTCATCCGGAGTCTTTGCCTGATTTCCCTGCTTGAACGAAGCATGAAACGCTTTCATGATTTTGAGATCGCTTTCCGAAAAACTATCGCCCGGAAATGATTTTTTCAAAGCCTCCTCAATTTCCTCAATTTCCTCATCATCATCATCAGAGTCGCTATTTCTCAGGCCGAAATAGGCGTTGACGAGACGACGCGGTTTCTCAGATTGTCCCTCATAAGAAGCTGGAATCTTTCCTTTCAATGCCGCCGTTGAAAAGGGATCAAGAACGAGGCATCCTCTCAGATCAAGGTCGCTCTCGTCTCTTTGAGATGAATTGTCAAAGAGCCTCCCCCTTCGATCGAGCACATCCATGCCTATGTCTGCTACGTAATCTGCCAACGTCGAGGGGACATTTAATTCCGTCCTTTTTTCATCACAGGACTTATTGATCTCATCTGCATGTAAGATCGCTGCCGCGGAATAAAAGATGAAGAAAATAGCGATGAAGATGCGACGAAACATGTGGCGGTACCCCTTTGCCTGTTAACAATGCAAAAAGGGCGCCACATATTTTTCCTCTTTTTTCCCTCTCAAATTCACTCTCATTAAATTCTCATTATAGAGACTGTTTAGACAATCATATACTGCGCGCTCATTTCGTTCCGAAATGAGCTTGCTGCTTCAATGTGTGAAAACTTTTTTGCTGCTTCAATGTTGAAATCTGACATCGGCCTGTGGTACGGTAATTGCGCTATGGTGAATCAAGGTCTGCAGGGAGTCGTTGCCGGCGAGTCAAAAATCGGTTTTGTGGACGGTACCAATGGAATTCTCATGTATCGGGGATACCCGATTGATGTCCTTGCAAAAAATTCAAACTATCTGGAAACATCGCATCTTCTGCTCTTTGGATCGCTCCCAAACCGTCAGCAGCTTAAAACATTCACCGATACCGTAAAAAAAAAGAGAAAACTCCCGCGTGAGATTTTAAAAATTATCCGCATTTTGCCAACGGCTGCCCATCCCATGGAGCTGCTTCAGACAATTACGGCCGCAATGGGAATTCATGAAACGATGGATACCAAAAAGATTGAAAAAATTGAAGAGCGTTCGATCGAACTCATCGCGCAATTCCCGACAATTGTGGCGGCCTGCTGGCGCGCAAAACAGAAACAAAAAATTATTTCTCCGCATCCGAAGCTGGGTCACAGCGCAAACTTCTTATACATGATCACGGGGAACGTCCCGGATCCTCTGGAGGCACAGATGTTTGACACCTGTCTCGTGCTTCACGCGGAACACAGTTTCAACGTCTCTACTTTCACAGCCCGCGTTGTTGCGTCGTCTCTGCCATCGCTTCACGCGTCTATTTCAGCAGCTGTTGGCGCCCTTTATGGCCCGCTTCATGGAGGGGCCAATGAAAAGGTTTTAAAAATGATATCTGAAATCAAAAGCCCGGATCAGGTGGAAACGTGGGTTCAGGAAAAACTCTCCCGGAAGGAAAAAATTATGGGGATGGGGCACCGGGTTTATCAGGTGAAAGACCCCAGATCTTATGTGCTCGAAGAGATGCTCGCCACACTCTCAAAAAAGAAAAATGACACCAAATATTATGAACTTCTTAAAAAAATCGAGGAGATCGTTCAGCGTGAAAGCACAAAAAAGGGGAAATATCTCTGGCCAAATGTCGATTTCTTTTCAGGCGCTCTCTATAAATTAATGGGAATCCCTGAAATTCTCTTTACCCCGGTCTTTGCGATCGCCAGAATCGCCGGCTGGTCGGCTCATGTGATTGAGCAGATGAAAGACAACCGCATCATCCGCCCCGATTGCGACTACACCGGGGCAAAGAATCTGTCTTATATTCCCATGGCTGAGAGATGATCAATATCGATTTTCATAAGAAACCCTTCATTTTATACCGCTTCTCTTAAATATGTCTACCTGTCCAAAAACCTTAACTGCAGCGCCTGGGCGATGTCGGATGAGCGGATCTCTTTTTCCTCAGACAAGTCAGCAATAGTTCTTGAAATTTTTAAAATCCGATGACGAGACCGAAGGCTTAAACCGAATCGTTCCATCGCCTGGTTTAAAATCTTCTCTGCCTCCGGCTTGAGGTGGCAAAATGCCTCAATCGCCTTTAAAGAAAGATCGGAGTTCGTTTGAAACGGGGTATTTTGATATCTTTCTTTTTCTATTTTTCTCGCCGTCATGACCCTCTCTAAAATTTCTGCCGATGACTCCTCGTCTTTTGCTGCCAAAAGATCATTCACCGAAAGCTGTGAGAGCGAAACATGGATATCAATCCTGTCTAAAAGAGGTCCCGAGACCTTAAAGCGATATCGCCTGACATCCACTTCCGAACACTGACACTCTTTTTTCAAATCTTTATAGTAGCCGCAGGGACAGGGATTCATCGCGGCGACCAAAAGAAAATTCGCAGGATAAATATATCTGCCGGTCACGCGGGAAATTGAAATTTTTCTCTCTTCGAGCGGTTCGCGAAGCACCTCAAGCACCTCTTTACGAAATTCGGAAAGCTCATCCAAAAATAGAATTCCGTGGTGCGAAAGGCTGACCTCGCCCGGAACAAGCATCCGATGCCCCCCTCCCGCCATCGCGCTATAAGAAATAGTATGATGCGGACTCCGAAATGGGCGTTTTCGAACAAGCCCCCCACTCTTCAAATAACCTCCCACCGAGTAGATTCTTGTAATCTCAAGCGACTCTTCAAAGCTCAGAAGCGGGAGGATCGTGGGGAGCCTTTTGGCAAGCAGCGATTTGCCGCAGCCAGGGGGACCGACAGTTAAAATGTGATGCCCCCCTGCCGCCGCAATCTCAAATGCCTTTTTAGCCCACTTCTGTCCCCTCACATCAGAAAAATCTGAAAGCCCATACTCTGACCTCTCATCTTTCATTTCAAAAAGGGTCGGCTTTAAATCGATTTCCTTTTTTAAAAATTGAACGATTTCAGAAAGAGAACGAATTGCATAGACCGTCATGCCGGAAACGGCCGATGCCTCCACAGCATTCTGTGAGGGAAGACAAACCGTCGTGAATCCCCTCCTTTTGGCTTCCATGACGAGAGGCAAAACCCCCTTGACCGGCTGCAATTCCCCCTTGAGGGAAAGTTCTCCCAAAAAAAGAAAATTTTTAAATTGAACCGACTCCCACTCCTGTTTCGCCATGATCAATCCAAGCGCTATTGCAAGCTCAAATGATGATCCCTCTTTTTTAAGATGGGCCGGCGCAAGATTTACCGTAATTCGCTTCATTGGAAACTCAAATGGCGCGTTTTTAAGGGCCGATCTCACACGATCCCTGCTCTCACGCACAGCTGGATCAGGGAGACCGACAATACAAAATGATGGCAGCCCGTTCTGCAGATCGATTTCAACCTGCACAAGCGAGATCTCTAAACCATTCAGACAGCCGCTTTGAAGGGTTGCATACATATTTTTTCTCCTTTTTAAAAAGATCAAAGATCATTTAAAAAGGGAAAAGATGCAAAGATGAGGCCAATAAAATTGACCGATTCCAAGCTTAAAATTGGACGAAGGGGGGTCGGAAATCCACCCGATCAGATGGGGTATCTGCTTGCTTTCCGCCAGATGATAACGCCAAGAATCATCATGATCAGACCAATAAACTGAGAGGTCGAAACAAGATCGGGAATCAAAAAGCCGCGAATATCGTCTCCCCGAAAAACCTCGACAAAAATCCGAACGATTGGATATCCAATAAAAAAGGCCGAAAGAAGCTCCCCATGAAATTTTTTTCTTTTTCTAAGCCACAAAATGAATAAAAAAACAACCCAGTCCCCAGCCGACTCCCAAATCTGTGTCGCATAAAGGGGGATTCCGAGAGGTCTCGAAAAACTATCGGGATTCGTCGTCACATAACTGATGGGGAAAAGGAAAAAATCACAGACCTTCCCATGACAACACCCGGCGAGAAAACAGCCGAGTCTCCCAACGGCCATCCCAAGAATGAGATACGTGGCACAGATATCCATCGACTGAAAAACCGGCATGCGGCGCTTCTTCACATACCACCAGAACACAAACGCCGCGGGGATCATCCCGCCGTAAAAAGTATACCCCCCCTTCCAGATCTTTGGAATTTCAAGAGGATTGGAAAAATAGTAGGACGGGTGTTCAATGAACACATGGAACAGACGGGAACCTATGAGGGCTGCCAAAATGACATAAGTTGAAGCATTCAAAAAATCTTCAGGATCAAGTCTCTCGACTTTCGCCCGCTGGATCGTGAAATAGAGCCCAAGGCTAAACGCAATCGCAAGCATCACCCCATAGCCGGGAATCGGAATCGTAACAGGACCGATCGGAATTTTAAGAAGAATCGGGTACATACGAAGGATTATCGACTATTTTGCAAAGTAGTGTCAATAATTAGGTCGATGGCCATTGTCCTTTCCAAGGAAAATGGCTTACAAATTTCCTATTGATGGGGGAACTAATTTTGGTTTATACTAAAAACGACATTTAAGCATTTCATATTCAGAATTCATTATAAAATAAAAGCAAAGGGGGTTAGGGATGTCAAAACTTGACCCAAAAGCGATCTCCACAAAAAAACTCGCTTCGGAAATCGAGCGGATCAAAAAGAGAAAAATCGTTGGGGAAAAGGTTGTTTCCCTGGATGAATATCGAAGTATCAAACGAAAAAGCGCCCCGCAGCACCTTTTGGTCGTAGATGACGATCCCTCGACGCGCAGTGTCTTAAAGAGACTCTTTGAAAAAGAGGGCTACGAGGTTTTTCTGGCGCAAGACGCCACAGAGCTGGTTCAACTCCTTGAATCTCAATCAATTGAACTGATCCTTCTTGATATCAACCTCCCCTGGGTCGACGGTTTTGAACTCTGTAAACTTCTCAAAGAAAATGACGATCTCAAAAATGTTCCGGTCGTCTTTATTTCAGGCCGAAAAAGCGAGATGGATAAAAAACTCGCCTTCCAGCTCGGCGCGCACGACTACATTACAAAGCCCTTCAATATCAATGAAATCACAGAGACCGTTCGCACGATTATGCATTTGCAGATACGGTAACCCTACTTCGCCAAATGACACGACACCCAATGGCCGGGGGCCAGCTCGCGAAGCGGGGGGTGGACAGTCTTACACTCTTCCACGATCTTATAATGACATCGGGTATGAAACGGACAACCCGGTGGGGGGGAAATCGCGCTTGGGACATCCCCCTTTAAGATAATTCTGGAACTCTTTGCTTTGGGATCCGGCACAGGGATTGCCGAAAGAAGCGCCTGTGTATAAGGGTGCTTGGGATCGCGATAAATATCTTCACTTTTCGCAAGTTCAACAACCTCTCCAAGATACATGACCGCCACACGGTCGCTGATGTATTCAACCACTTTTAAATCGTGCGCAATAAAAAGATAGGTGAGTCGAAATTTTTTCTGCAAATCAGAAAGAAGATTAATAATCTGCGCCTGAATCGAAACATCAAGGGCTGAAACAGGTTCGTCACAAACAATAAACTCAGGCTTTAGGGCAACAGCCCTCGCAATGCCGATCCTTTGGCGCTGCCCCCCGCTAAATTCATGTGGATATCGATTCACCATATCCGGACGAAGCCCAACCTCTTTCAAAAGATCAACCACCCTTTCCATTTTTTCTTTTTTGGTGTTGACAAGATGATGAATCGCAAGCGGCTCTCCAACGATCCCCCCGATCGTCATTCGGGGGTTCAAAGACGCATACGGATCCTGAAAAATAATCTGCATCTGACGCCGCTGTTTGCGAAGTTCCTTCGAGCCGAGCGAATAAACATTCACCCCGTTAAACCTGACTTCCCCTTTTGTCGGTTCAATCAATCTCAAAATCAGGCGCCCCAGGGTTGATTTTCCACAGCCGCTCTCACCGACGAGTCCCAAAGTTTCCCCTTTGTAAATATCGAGATTAATCCCATTTACCGCCTTAACCGTTTCGGTTTTGGTCGAAAGGAATCCCTTTTTCAGCGGAAAGTGTTTCACGAGATCCCGAATTTCTATCAGCCGTTCGTTCATGATGGTAATTTTGCCTCAAAGCAACTCACCCAATGCCCGGGCTTAATTTCGCGAAGCTCCGGCTCTTCCTCTTTACAATGCGGCACACGCAAAAAACAGCGATCTTCAAAAGGACACCCTTTTCCAATCTCCAAAATATTGGGAACCATACCGGGGATCGTCTGCAGGCGCTCCTCTCTGCCGCGGTGCGCCATTTGAAGAGATGGGATCGATTTTAAAAGACCGATAGTATAGGGATGCAAGGGCAATTCAAAAATTTCTTCGACTTCCGCCTCTTCAACGATCTTTCCCGCATACATGACAATGACGCGATCCGCAATTTCAGCGACAATACCGAGATCATGGGTAATCAGCATAATTGCCATTCCAAGTTCATCCTGAAGTTTTCTTAAAAGATCCAGAATCTGCGCCTGAATGGTAACATCGAGAGCCGTGGTTGGCTCATCGGCAATCAAGATCTCAGGTTCACAGGAAAGAGCCATCGCAATCATGACACGCTGCCGCATCCCGCCGCTTAACTGATGCGGATAATCTTTGATTCTTCTTTCCGGCGAGGAAATTCCAACCAGTTTGAGCATTTCAACCGCTTTATTCTTTACCTCTTTCGCCGATAAATCCTGATGAAGCTCTATCGCCTCTTCAATCTGATTGCCGATCGTAAAAACAGGATTGAGAGACGTCATCGGTTCCTGAAAAATCATCGAAACCTTATTCCCGCGAATATGGCGCATCTGAGCGATCGGGAGCTTTAAAAGATCTTTCCCCTGATAGAAAATTTCCCCCCCAACAATTTTTCCAGGCGGTTCCTGGATAAGCCGCATCACAGAAAGCGCCGTAACACTTTTTCCACAGCCGCTTTCGCCGACAATGCCGAGCGTCTCCCCTTTCGAGAGTTTGAAACTCACATTGTTAACCGCTTTGAGTTCCCCCTGCTCAAGGAAAAAAGAGGTTTTCAGGTTCTTAATCTCAAGAGACTCACTCATAAACTGTTATTGACCCAATACCGAACCCCTTCTTTAAACGCAAGTAGAAACACCTGTTGTTTCTATTCAGCTTCATCATACCCTTTGAGAAGCGGCGAATGCTTTCCAGTCGATTCCCACACAATCAGCCTCGCCTGCGGGGGTCTCTCCAATCGAAAGATCTTAACAGGAAACGCGGGTGGATTTAAATCATATTCTTCCCAGTTTATCTGCAGATATTCCCCCGTTTTTTTATCCGTCAGCCGAAAACCGGTTGGATAAAAAAGATTCTGTTTTTCATCATAGCGGCACTTGAAAATATCCAGCTTAAAGGATTTTTTCTTTTTAAACCCCTCCACTGTCTTTTTCGAAAAAAAGATAAGCCCTCGCAAATCCCTCTCTTCAATTCCAAGAGGGAGCACGGAAGGAATAATCTTTTGAGACGGCTCTCCAACGTAAAACTTCTCTTCCGGGATGACATAGTAGGCAAGTCTCTGATTCTCAATGGTCATCGCAGAAAGCGGAACCCCAAAAAAATTTCCGGTTTCAATCCTTAAGTTTCCCTTTTTATCGGCGGCCATGAGGACTTCGACGGCCCCCTGTTTGTGATTGAGCATGAAAGAAACACGCCCCATCCCGCGAAAAGACGAGATTTTTTCGCCATTGTGACTGAGCTTGGCTAAAACTTCAGTATCGGAAATGATATTATGAAGTGCGGGGGCGCAATGGGACAAAAAAACCACAAAAAACAATAAAAAAAATCGCATGATGATTAACTATAACGCATCCCGAATCGATAAAACAAGGAGGTCAGCAGTGATGCCTGAAAATCATTCTATGGCAGGCAAGCGTTTGCCCCTTTCTTTCTCGTTGATGACATTTAGTTTTTTTTGGATCTCTTCGGTTGTTTTTTTGTCAGGTTTGAGTTCAAGGGCCTTTTGATAGAAGTTTTGCGCCTTTTTAATATCGTTCAATTTTAAATAAAGGTCGGCCAGATGGTCCAAAATAACAGGCTCATCCGATTTCAGGATAGCTGCTTTTTCAAGATATTTTTTTGCCCGTTTATAATCCCCTTTTATGAAATAGATCCACCCCAGACTATCCTCGATATACCCTTCGCCCGGTTTTAAAGAGAGCGCTTTCTTAAGCATGGCCTCTGCCTCCCCCAGACGTATCCCTTTGATCGCATAGCTGTAACCGATAAAATTCAAGGCATCCGCATGGTTTGGATTGAGCTTCAAAATCCCCTGCATCACCGCAATCGATTTTTCGAAATTGCCCATTTTGTCATAAATCGTCCCCGTGTAGTAGATGAGGCGTTCATCTTTGGGAAATTTTTCTTTTGCTTTATTTAAAACGTTAAGGGCTTCATCAAATCTTTCTTTCTTTTCATAAATGGAGGCGAGCGCTTCATAAAGCTGGCCGCTCCCCGGTTTTTGTTCAATCGCTTTTTCAACAAGAGAAACTGCTTTTCCGAACTGATTTTTTTCGACGAGAAGAAACGCATGTCGATTGAGCGCGTCGATATAAAATTCGGATTCGGACTTGATTTTTCCAAAAATCTGAATGGCTTCGTCTTTCTTACCCAATTTTTCGTATACGGACGAAAGATAATATTGAAGCCTGTCTGATTCCGGATACTCTTTAAGGATCTCTTCAAATTCATGTTGCGCCCGCTCATAGTCTTTTATTTCATAATAAATAAGGCCGATCCGGATACGATTGTTCAAATCCCCCGGATCCTGGGATTTAAGCTCTTCGAGAAGTTTGAGAACCCGCGCATAATCCTGCTTTGCCAATAGGAGCTGGATGGTCCGCTTAAGCAGCCGTGGGCTCGTATCTCCTCGGTCAATGGCCTCCAAATAGACATTAATGGCTCTTCCTACTTCATCCCTCAGTTCATAATGAAGACCCAAGGCAAGGGCAGCCAGATGAAATGAAGGATTAATTTTGAGCGATCGTTTGTAAGCGCGAACGGCTTCGGTCGGTTTCCCCTGCTCAATATAAATCCGTCCCAGATAGTAATGAGCCCAATAAGATTGGGGTTCAATATGGAGAAGTTTATTGAGAAGCTTAATCCCCGCTGTGTATTTCCCCTTTTCGGCATAGACGGTAGCGAGGAAGATATAGGCCTGTTCCCGCTTTGGGTCGAGCTCAATAACTTTCTGATAATGAGCGGCCGCTTCTTCATATTTTTTTTCAGCGGCATCAAGCCCCCCTTTCAAGAGATGCGCATCCGCAAATTTATGATCGAGCTTGAGCGCGGTATCCACATGAGATTTTGCTGATTCAAATTCAGAAAGCTTTAAATATTCTTCAGCGGCGCGCAGATGAATATAGGCGGATTTGGGATCATATTCGAGCGCCTTTTTAAACTGTGAAATGGCTTCATGATACTGATTTTCATAACTCGCAAGCGTTCCCAGAGAAAAATGATAGAGCGCCTTCGCATCATTCACATCTTCTTTTGGCGGGCCGAATTTCGCGCGGGGTTTAACAATCAAAGTCCCCTCGTCATTCAAGGCAGGCAGCGGTTTTTTGGGGGCAAACGAAGGGGGTCTTATTTTCAAAACCAGCTCATAATGGACGAGCGCGCCGTAGACAAAAAACAGGGTGAGAAGCACCCCGAATTTGGCCTTATGCCTTCGAATGAATTGCATGCATCGATTTGACAACAATTTTCAAATCCCTTAAAGAGTGCGGTGGAAGTGTTTAAGTTTCTGGTGTACTTCCTGGATTTCAAATCCAGTGACAGGCATAGTCTCTATGTCTGTGGTGGGTTCGATTCCCATACACTTCCGCCATTTCTTTCCTCAATCACTTATCGGCGGGTTCCCAAACTTGCTTGAGAGGTCAATTCTTGACTAAATCTAATGATTCCCATAGGATAGCCTCATTCATGATGAAAAACCGTTTGAAGATTATTAAACGATATCAAAACCGAAAACTCTACGACACAACGCAAAGCTGCTACATCACACTGGATGATCTCGGCAGAATGATCAAAAATGGGGATGATATCGTCGTTATCGATAATAAGACCGAAAAGGACATCACCTCCGCCACACTCACACAACTCATCTTTGAAACAGAGAAAAAATCAAAAAGCGAACTTCCGATCACAACTTTAAGAGACATCATCCGGACCAGCGGGGGGTCTATCTCTCACTTCTTTCAGAAAACAGTAAAAACCGGGGCAAGAGAAGTTGCCCATCTGAGAGATGAAATACAGAAGCGATTTGTAAGGCCTCAGTTATGGGGGAAGACGAGGCCGCAGGGAGGAGGGCGACGGAGACGTACTTGAAGTACGTCGAAGGAGACCGACGACCGAGAACGAAGTATTACCCCATAAATGAGGCCTTACTCAGAACATTAATAAGGCAAGCGCGAGCGCATTATACACATTGAGCCGTCCACCCGTAACGGTCAGCTCTTTCATCGAATCAATCGGATCGACACTCTTTAAAATCAGATCTTTCAAATCATAAAGACTTAAATCCTGACGGTATGCCCAGATAAGGGCGGCAGCGCCCGATACATGAGGGGTTGACATCGACGTCCCATCGAGATTCCCATAACTGCCGTTTGGCAGGGTGCTATAAATTGCGGATCCCGGGGCGACAAGATCTACCGATACTCTTCCATAATTTGAAAATACCGACTTGTAATCTCCCGAATCTGATGAGGCGACAGAAATAATATTTGCGGCATCATAGCTTGCGGGATAAAGGGGCTCTTCATCAATATCCCGATAGTAATTCCCGGCAGCTGCGACAAAAAGAACTCCCATCCGTTCAGCCGCTTTGATCGTATCGAGAAGCGGCTGAGAGAATCTGGGTCCCCCCCAGCTATTATTTAAGATTTTTGCCCCGTTCTTGAGTGCATATTCGATCGCACGAATGGCGGTGGAGGTTGTGCCGCGGCCATCCTTTCCCAAAAATTTGCAGGCCATCAAAGATACTTTGGGACTCATACCGATGGTTCCAATACGGTTTCCCGCCTGCGCGCCAATGATGCCTGAAACATGCGTCCCATGCTGATTATCGTCAAAGGGATCATTCGTATTGTTATAAAAATTCCACCCATGGATATCATCAATATAGCCATTCTGATCATCATCCAATCCGTTGTTCGGAATTTCCTTTGGGTTTTTCCACAAATTCTCAACCAAATCTTCGTGTCTGTAATCTATCCCCGTATCAATGACACCCACAATAACATCCTGACTACCGATCGTAAATTTTTCCCAAACCTTGGGCGCCATTACCTTATCCACGCCGTAGCTGAGATAAAAATAAGGATCGCCAAACTTGGGGTCGGGCCTGGGCGAAGGGGGGCGCCTCCTCCAAAAGGGGAAAATTCCTGCCTGTATTTCAACGATATAATTGGGCGTCACATAGAGAACCCCCGGCAATTTTTGAAAATAATCGATCGCTTGCGCCATCTCAGCGCCGTAAGGCAAGCGTATCAATTCCAGATTGGGGACTATAAAATCGGTCTCCAAAGTCATGATTCCTGTCATAGAGTGAATCGTTTGACGATCGTCCGCTTCCAAATCACTGAGATATCGAATGAGAAGCTCACCCTCCACATAAGGGGCCGAAAGCATCTCATTAATCGAAATATCGGTTCCCTCAATCGGCTGAGAAAAAAGCGGAGGGGAACAAAAAAATAAAAGGGCGAGGAGTCCGCAAACGTGCC
Organism: uncultured bacterium; assembly: GCA_964371555.1. Lineage (GTDB taxonomy): Bacteria > Bdellovibrionota > JACOXK01 > 2-02-FULL-40-11 > 2-02-FULL-40-11 > CAYJMQ01. Next base: position 13,560 of record CAYJMQ010000027.1, read on the forward strand.
GTTTCATCATAAAACCAACCTTTTTGTACTTCAAATGGGGGAATCATTCACCCCACTATTGGCTTATCGGATATGCGGATGAAAAATTAAATGGGAATGTCTCTCTAAATAAACAATTCACTCACTGATTGCCCCTTATGAACACACTCGATGCCGCGGGCAAGAATAGAGGCGATTGATAAAACCTTGATCTTTTTAATCCGAGGCTTAAAAGGGAAGGTATTCGTAACAATGACCTCTTTAAGGATCGACGAATTGATTCTTTTTTCAGCCCCTTCAGAAAAAATCGGATGTACTGCTACCGCATAAATCTCTTTTGCTCCATGCCTTTTTAAAGCCGCAACTGTTTCGAGAAGTGTCATAGCCGTCACAATTTCGTCATCAACAATGAAGGCCTTCTTCCCTTTGACATTGCCGATAATAACCCCCATGGAGACCTTTTGATTTCTGACATCCCGCTTTTTATCCATGATCGCCAGCGGGAGATGGAGTTTCTTTGCGTAAAAGCGGGCGCGTTGAACACCGCCGACATCGGGGGCTACAATGACAGCATCCCCCAGATCCTTATTTTTGAGATAATCGACAAGCACAGGAATGCTCAAAAGCTGGTCCGCAGGCATATGAAAAAAGCTCAAAATCTGCAGCACATGGAGATCGAGCGTCATCACACGGTTGGCCCCCGAAGTCAAAAGCATATCGGCCACAAGACGGGCTGTTACCGGAACCCGCGGCTGGTCTTTTTTATCCGAACGTGAGTAAGGGAAATAAGGGAGAACCGCTGTGATCCGTCCAGCTGACGCATATTTGGCCGCATCGATCATAATTAAAAGCTCGATCAGCGAATCATTTACAGGGGGCGTGGATGATTGAATGATAAAGACATCATCTTCACGTATCGACTCTTCGATCCTACAAAAAAGATTGTCATTTGGGAAGCGCATCAGCGAGACCGGCGTCAGCCGTAGCTTCATTTTTTGCGCAATTTCTTTGGCAAGGGCGGGATGACTGCTTCCTGAAAGGAGCTTGATATCCCTCATGCCTACAATAGTAGCAAAATGCTTTCCATGGATGCAATATTTTATTGACCTAAGCGGCTAGATTATTGATAAAATGTTCCCCGAGTGAGCAAAAAACTGAGTGTTGTTCGGCTCGTTAATGGGATAAAGGGGGGGATGGGGGGAATAGCATTTGAGTTCTTCTCGATGCTCATGGTCTGTAATCTCTACCCCTTTGGACTTAAAAAAGAGAAAGATCCCCCTCTCTTATCCTACCAAAATCATAAAAGACCCATTCTTCTGATTCACGGAATTTTCCATAACCATTCAGCCTTTTTTAAAATAAAACGTGAGCTCCTGCGTCATGGATGGGATAAAATTTACACGATAAATCTCTCCACTTATAGCCAGGGGATTGAAGATCTGGCCGTTTTAACGGAAAGAAAGATCGAGGCGATCCTTGAGCAGACAAACGCAGATAAAGTCGATATCATTGCTCATAGTCTCGGTGGAATCATTGCGCGCTGCTACATTCAGATTTTAACGGGTCATCAAAAGGTCAAACATTGCATTACCCTTGGAACCCCGCATCAGGGAACCCTGCTTTCGAAGGTAGGTATTGGAAAAAGCATCAAAGAGCTCCGGCCAACATCAGGGCTGATTAAAAAACTAAATTCCAAACCACTCCCTAAATCAGTCTCTTTTACCTCCTTTTGGTCCCCCTTTGATGCGATGGTCTGGCCCTCAAGACATGCTCAAATCAAAAACGACGGCAAAACAGATTCCCATATTCAAAATATCCAGGTGCCCAACACGGGGCATGCCGGACTCCTTTTTTCAAAAGAGGTCTTCTACAAAATCGCAACGATTCTCGATGGCGAGCAAAGATATCCAATGATCATCGAGAACGCCTCATGATATCGCTATTTCAACATAGACTTCATTTTTTCACCGGAAAGGGGGGGGTCGGAAAAACCACCGTTGCGTCTCTTTTCGCTCTCATCGCGGCAGGCCGGGGAAAAAAAGTGCTTCTGATCGATCTCGATCCTGAAAGCCCGGTGTCAATCCTTTTTCAAACTGAAAAAGGGACGATGACCCCCAAACCACTTGCCCCAAACATTGACGGGGTTTTGATCGATCCTTTGGCTTCTCTCAGGGAATTCATTGTCCGTCAGATAAAGATTGAAAAAATATATGATCTCATCTTCGAAAATAAGATCTTCCATTTTTTTGCGAAAGCGGCCCCCGGTGTTGAAGAAATGGCATTGATCGGAAAAATTTATTACCTAAGCGATGAGCTATTGAAGAAAAAACCCCGATGGGACATGCTGATTGTTGACGCTCCCGCAACAGGCCACGGTCTTTATCTCTTTAAAATTCCAAAGGTCTTTATAGATTTGACTCAAAAAGGCCCCCTGGCCGAGCAATCCCAAAAAATCTATTCGATGCTCACCGAAAAAAAAGAGACAGCGATTCATCTGGTTGCCATTCCTGAAGAACTCCCTGTTCAGGAAACCATTGAGCTTTTTAATGAAATCAAAAAATTAAGGCTTCCAATGGGAGAACTTTTTTTAAATAAAAAACTGGAGGCTTTCGAAAATGACCGCACACCATTTCTTGGAAATGACGCGTCTCTTTTAGGGGATCCCTCGCTCCTTAACAAAATAGAGGAAACCCTCCTTCATTATCAAACAAGGCAAGAGATCCAGCGATCGTATAAAGAACGGCTTGAGAAAGAATTATCAAAAAATAGCTATGGTGTCCCATGGCTTTTAAAGGAAGCGCCTGATCTGAACTCCCTTAAAAAACTCGCTTCAGAAATCGAAAAACAATGGGCTTAGATGACGTTCTAAAAACCAAAAAAGTGGTTATCGTTTCGGGGAGCGGAGGGGTGGGAAAAACAACCCTTTCCGCCGCTATTGCCGTACACGCGGCAAAGTCCGGGAAAAAAACACTGGTCTTGACGATCGATCCGGCAAAGAGGCTGGCGCAAACCCTGGGTATCGATCGGTTCGACCATCGCCCAAAGGCAATTCCACTTGGTAAAGATGTAAAACTTTGGGCGATGATGCTTGATACCAAAGAGACATTGGATCATCTGATACGCCAATACGCGCCGTCCCAGGAAATTACCGATAAAATTTTGAAAAATCGAATCTATCAATACCTCTCAACGATGCTTGCGGGAACTGAGGACTATATGGCCCTTGAAAAACTCTACGAGCTTTGGAAGGAAAACCATTATGACTTCATCGTCATCGATACCCCCCCCGCAAAACACGCGCTCAATTTTCTGGAAGCCCCGGAAAAGCTTGCCAATTTTCTCGATGAAAATATTTTAAAATGGTTTCTCAAGCCCTATTTTCTCGCCGGGAAATTGAGCATTCAGTTTTTGTCCGCAGGTTCTTATTTTGTTTTTAAAATTATCGAGCGGTTCACTGGCCTTCAGCTCTTTTATGAATTGTCAGAATTTTTTATCAACTTGCAAACGCTCTATACGGGTTTTCGGGAACGCACGCTAAAAGCCAGAGAAATTTTGGGGAGTCGTGATACCGCTTTTTTACTTGCGACTGTCCCTGAAAAGAGAATGCTCGAAGAAGCCTCTCGTTTTTATGAAAGGCTTATCGGGATGAAACTTCCGTTTGGGGGGATCATCATCAACCGGATTTTAGCTGAAATTCCAATGACAGCGGATGAAAGACAACGGCTGGAAAACCTTAAACTAAAAATTTCCCAAAAATTTCTGAAGAAGGATCGGCTGAAACTTGAAATCTTCGATCAGTGGGAACAGCTTGCCAAAAGAGAGAGGAGGGAAACAGAACAATTTAAAAAATCTCTCCCCACAGGGGTACCGGTTTACGAAATTCCTTTCTTTGCCCAAGACATCTATGACATAAAAGGGCTAGACGTCATTAACCAGCGGCTCTTTCAATGAAATGGCAATGAAATGGCAGTGAAAATGGTTCGTAATTTCCAAGCCGGCTTTTCGTATCCCTTTTACGGTCTGCGCTTTCTTTTTATGCACGCCTCTCTTCTTCGCCTGGCTTTGATCCCCTGGATTATCAATATCGTTCTTTTCATCTTGGCGCTTACAACGCTCTATTACAATTTTCAGGATCTTTTGGCGCTTATGATTATTAAACCGGAGGCATGGTATTGGCTGATCCCCTACTATCTTTTTGCGATTTTGCTCCTGATTGTCATGCTGATTCTTATCACCTTTTTTATCTGTCTCATGGGAAACCTCATTGCCGCCCCCTTTCATGAATGGATGGCGGAAAAAACAAAAAAGCTCCTTTACGGAGCAACTGATGGAGAACCCTTTTCATTCAGGCAACTCGTTTCCGAAGCCAAAAGAATTCTTTCAACACAGCTCAAAAAAATAGCGCTGATTCTTTTTTTTGAAGCGATTGCGCTTCTCTTTCTTCTTATTCCAGTCATCGGAGCTGTTATCAGCGGATGTCTCACACTTTTTTTACTCTCATTCCAGTTCCTGGACTTCCCCTTTGGCGTCGAACGCCTCCGCTTCAAAGAACTCAAATCAGCAATCGTTTCTCATCTGTTCGCGTGCCTGGGATTTGGAGCGGGGATCTCTCTCATGCTTGCCATACCGATTCTGAACCTTTGCGTCCTTCCCGGCGGTGTCGTCGGGGCATCGTTGCTCTACTATGAACATTTCCTGAAGAAAGAATGAAATTTAAGGAGCGATTCTCAAAGAGACCCTTTCTTCTTTCCGGAGTAGACATTCTGAAGAATCGTGTATGATTTTAAATATCCGTATGCCTGCTGAAACTGGTAATCGTATCTTAAATTCTCATCTTTTAGCGCTTCTTTAAATTCTTCAATATCTTTTTCCTTCTCTTCTTTTGAATCCCTCAGTAAATGTCTCGGCAAATCCTGTTCCCGCCAGAACGGTTTCTTATCGGTTCTTTTTTTCTCTTCAGCCTTGAGAACATCCGGCTCAATCTGCTCAACCATAACATCCGGCTCAATGCCAGATCCCTGAATCGAACGACCATTCGGCGTGTAATACTTGGCAACGGTTAATTTCAAACCCGATTGATCGTTCAACTCAATGACCTGCTGGACCGATCCCTTCCCAAATGATTTTGTCCCAACCACAACAGCCCGTCTATGATCCTGAAGCGCCCCTGCAACAATTTCAGACGCCGAAGCAGAACTTCCATTCACCAAAGCAATTATTGGCATATTTTTCAATGTCCCCGCCTGATGGGCATATTGAATGTCTTTATTCTCTTTGTGACGTCCGGCCGTAGATACAATCACCCCTTTTTCCAAAAAAAGATCCGACACACGGACCGCCTGATCCAAAAGTCCACCCGGATTGTTTCTTAAATCGAGAATAAGCCCTTTGAGCCCCTCTTTTTTCCCGGACACCTGCTTTTTTCTTGCATCTGCGTCGAGCCTGTTAAAGGCGCCCCTCAGATCATCCGCTGTCCGCTCCTGAAAATTGACAATCTTAATATACCCATAGTCTGAATCGAGAAGCTGTGACTTGATCGACCGGACTTTGATAATATCGCGAACAATTGTGAACTTCTGAGGCTCCTTAAATCCCTCCCTCATTATATAGATGTTGACCGGCGCCCCTTTTTTTCCGCGCATTTTGCTGACCGCCTCAATTAACGTCATTCTATCCGTAAAATCTTCCTCAATTTTAACAATTTTATCGTTGGGTTTGAGCCCTGCCTGAAAGGCCGGCGTATCTTCGATCGGCGCAATGATGGTCAGAATATCGTCTTTGATCGTAATTTCAATCCCAATTCCGCCAAACTGCCCTGTCGTATCAATTTTCATCTCCTTGAACAAATCAGGCGTTAAAAAGTTTGTGTGGGGATCGAGCGTTGCAAGCATTCCGTTGATAGCGCCATAGGTAAGATCCTGAATTTTTACCTCTTCGACATAATTATTTTCAACATAATTTAAGACTTTGAGAAGAATTCCGATTTTTTCATACTGAGTTCCTGTTTTAGACGCTGAAACCCTGCCAACAAACAAATTTCCCAATATGAATCCAACGGAGATAAAAATGAAAGCGAACAGTATAAGATAGACGCTACGCCGTTGAAGCCGGGGGAACATAACTTTACCTGAAGAATAGGAAATCCAGCTGAAAAAGTCAATTATATGTCATTGACTTCATTCTGAGCGAATAAATCCAAATGTGACGAGTCGTGTTTTACTCAAATTCTTGCTGAACACCACACGATCCTTCGCTGCGCTCAGGATAGTTTTTGTGCTTTTCGCGACAAAAACTAGTTAGATTCTGCTGAAAAAGTCATGCTGAGGGACGAAGTCCCGAAGCATCTCCGCTGGGATTCTTCGCGCTTTGCGCTCAGAATGACACTTTTTCAGCAGAATCTAGTTACTCGCCCTCAACGCCTTCACCGCTTCCACAACTGCCTTCAACTTCTCTTTCGCCTCGTCCACTGTTCGCGTCTTAAGCCCGCAGTCGGGATCGACCCAAAGCTGGGAGGGGGAAACCACTTCCAAAATCTCACGCAGACGATTCATCAAAAGAGTCTGCTCTTCAATTCTATGCGTGTGAACGTCTACAATCCCTGCCGAGAGGTCCTTTGGCATACGAACCTTTCTGAAACAATTGAGCAGATCGTTTTCACTGTTCGACATTTCAAGATCATAGTTGTCAACCGGAATTTCATTCATCTCCGGATATATTTTATGAAAATCGCCATAACAGATGTGTGTTACAAAATAGGCGGGGAGATCTCTCGTTACAATATCCATCGTCCTCACAACCAACGGAAGTTCTTTGGGGCGCACAGAACAGGCAGGCTCATCGATCTGAATAATCTTTGCCCCGGCATCAATCAACGCCTCCACTTCCTTTCGCACCACCTTGGCCAATGCAAGCGCCGTTGCTTCACGGTCCTTATAATGTTCATTAAAGGACCAATCCATAATTGTATAGGGACCGGTGAGCATCCCCTTTACCGGTTTACGAGTCAAAGATTGCGCAAATTTCCACCAATCCACCGTGAGCGGCTTCTCCCATCCGACAGCCCCTGAAATGACCGGCTTTTTGTAATATCGATTTCCATACGATCGAACAAAACCCCCTTCTTTAAAGCCAGGGAGTTTTTCAGCAAAATAAGCAACCATATCCCCCCGATACATTTCACCATCAACGAGAATATCGATTCCAATTTCTTCCTGAAATTGAATCCACTCCCCTGTCGCCTTTTTTTCGAGAGCCAGGAGATCATTTGCGCCAATCTCCCCTTTTTCAAAGAGGCTGCGCCCTTTCCTGATATAATCGAATTTTGGGAAACTCCCGACCGAGGTCAATGGAAAAATTGGCAATTGAATCCCTAAATTTTTTAATTTGTTTTCTTCTGTTCTCATACGTCTATCCCTTTTTGATTTTAGATGTTTTGATGTTTTTTTTACTCTGGTACGCATATTTGATTTCCTGTAAGAGGTTGAGCTTGTCGGAAGCCCTGTCTCTCGAAAGATACTCAAGCCCGCAAGATGTGGTAAGAATCAGCCGTTCCAAAGTCTTTTCAAGAGAATGAAGGATACTAGAAACTTCATCCGGACTTTCAAGTTTCGTATTCCGGCCATCCAGAAGCCCAAGCTGAATCCCCTTCTTACCCCCTCCTCTTCGAATCTGTTCCAAAAGCCCGTCTGAATAGGTAACATCCAGTCCCAAAATATCTACGGGAAGATTTTGAAGCTCTGAATAATAAGGAGCGGCGTCTCCAAAGTAAGTGGCAAGAATCAGTTTTGAATTCCCCTGATGGAGAGACAATTTCCGCAGCAGCGATGACGCCCACTTCCAGTTCGGGGGACTCAAAAGATAGCCAGGCTCCTCGATTTGAATATAGGGGATCCCTATATGTTTAATCGCTTCGAACTCCTCTACGAGAAGCTCTGTCAGCGCTTCAGAGACTTCTTCGACCGATTTATAATGCGGCGTCGCTATGTTTGAGAGGAGCGCCAGCGTATAGGGCCCTGTCAGCACAAGCTTGATATCGGCATCTGTCTCGGCTCTCAAAAAGAGAAGATCTTTTTTAAAACAAGGCTCTTTAAGAGAGAGCTTTCCAATAATTTGCGGCTGTCTGAAATAAAAATTGGTATCAAAGAATCTGAGAAGCCCCCCAATTTCAACCCCCTCGAGGCGCTTCATGAAATAAGAAACAGGGTCATTCCATCTGATAAGACCATCGGTCACAATGTCGAGTTCGGCTCTTTCCTGCTCTTTAATGATATCCCGAATCGTCTCTTCTTCGACTCTTTTTAACTTTTTATGATCGATCTTTTTATGATCGTATTGATGATATGCCTTCCTTAATTTGAGTTGATCTTTCTGATCCCCAACTCGCGGATAATGACTATGATTTGAAATAATGACATCCACTTTTAAGATCCCCTTTCGTAATAGCGTCTCGTTTCAGCTGAAATTTTCTTAAGCCGTCGAGCAATTGTTTGTTCATCTTTAAGCCGCAGTGTGGCTGTTCCACAGGCAGGCGTAAAATGAGAACGTCTCAATATAGTGAAAATCTCTCTCTTTTGCAAATTTTTCGTTTGCAAATAGCGCAAAAAATGATCACTTTTCCCAGTCCGATAAATTTTTGGCTGTGTCGGAACAACCCCCCACAGCAAAAATCCCTTTTTAAGATATTCAAAAAGTTTTTGGCGATTTTCAAAAATCGCATCCCCGCCGAGTTCCACATCAAAGCTTATCAGCCGCAGCCTTGTGTCGTAAAATTGAGAAAAAAGCGATGGAGTCCACAGGTTGCAGGAATGAAGACCAAAAAGAAATTTTGAACAATCGACTTTTTTCTCAATTTCTATAATGATGCGATCCAAATCAGCGAAAAGCTTCCCTGCCGAAAGCTCATTTAGAAACGGTTCATCAAAAACGATCCACATTTTATTCTTCACTCGAAAAAGTCTTAGAAAAGCAACCGTTTTATCGATAAAAAACTGAATGAAATTCTGATAAAGATCCGGTGTCGCGATCAAGGGGCGCTGATCTGAACAAGGGATCGATTTTGCGATCGTGTAGGGACCTGCCAGCTGAACTTTAAATATCTTTTGAGAATCATATTGTTTTAAAAAATCGTCGAGGGCTCCATAAGACGAGGAAAAATCAAGCCACTGGTAGATCATAAACTCATTCCTATGGCGATTTGGCAGTTGAGGCAAAAAGGGGATTTCGTAATATTTGAATACGTGAGAAACCGCTCTTTTGGGGGATTGATGCGGCAGTGAACCAATGCCTGTGAAGCTGCACGGTTTCACACTAAAACCGAATACCGAGATCGAAGAATGGAAGCATCGTAAGCCCCTGGGAAATTCCTGTTCTGAAGGTGAGCCCAAGCTTTAAATGAAAAGTCGACCATTGCCAAATATGACTCCCCCCCAATGAAACCTTTTTGGTTGAAACATTATAACCAACCGCGCCCACCACAGAACGCCGGTCATTAAACTTATATTCAAGGTCGTTTTCAACATTGAGAAGTTTTTTGATGTGTATCATGTCATTTCCAAAAATGATATTGCCATGCAAGCTCGTGTTATTGATATTCAAATGATAATTGATGAAATCACGAACTTTTGCCGAGAGCGTCCCCCCCAAATAGACGCGGTACATTGAAGATGGCTGAGCTTCAGGGAGCTCTTCCAGCGTCAGATAAAAAATCCCGGCACGGGACGCTAAACTGACAGGGTGGATCGTAAATAATTTTAATTTTCCAAAAATATTCCATGATCCAAATAGATCATAAAGCGGAATCGTCTCAAGTGAAAACCAGTCAAAGATCCCGTACGCTGTTTGCCTAAGCCCTAAAAGAAGTTCTTTTTTCCGTAATAAAAAGGCCGTTTCACCGAGATGGGCCTGCGTTAATTCTTCCTGAGTCTCTTCAAGAGCCGCCTTGGAAATCATTGTATCGGAAGACATCTCTCCCCGGGATTCAGCGCAAAGATTGCTCTGAGATCCGAACAGAGAAACGATTGTTATTATAATGAAGAGCCCTTTTTTCATAAGACTTTTGAAGCCGGCCGCCGTAGCGGCTGGAAAAGCCATGCAAATTGTCGGCCAGGGGACATTTATATAAAAAATATGTAATTTCAAATACTTATATTAAGTATTGGCCTGATAAAATTGTTTAGAGGATAGACAAAAGAGATAAAATAAACAAAAATTAGAGGGGACTTTTCCCTGTGGGATGAATGATCCCGACCAGGGCCTCGGCAGTTGCGCGGACAAGCTCCGGCTGGGTGCCATAGCTGCAGAGGAAGGCAGAAATCTCTGAAATTTTCTTTATTTCATGAATGAGGTAGGGGGACTCAAAAGAAATAACCACAATCGGTTTTTTTATATTTTGGGAAAGCTTTTGAACCAGCGGCAGCTGTGACCTGTGTGTCAGGCCTATCATGAGCAGATCGACTTCCTTTTGCCGTTCAGTAAGGTTTGAAACAATTGTCTCAATTTCGGAAACGGTAGGACGATTTGGAATTTTTAAAGAACTGAGCTCCTCATGATAAAATTTAAGCTCCTCATAAAAAAGATTGAATGGGGTCACCAAAAGCAGCTTTCGGGGATCCTCTTCCTGTAACGGGAGCGCCCCTTTGTTGAAAACCATCGTTATCGCCTTCGCGGCAATTTGGCTCAGGAGTTTTTGGTGCGCGGAATGGGTCAGCCATTTTGGATCTATGGATGCGGGCTCCCGAACAGCGTCAAAAAAACCCCGCTGATATTTCAATCTAAGAATCCGTCGAACCGATTCATTAAGCCTCTTTTCTGTCAATTTTCCTTCCCGATAGGCAGTCAGAAGCGTTTTAAAAACCTCTGTTTTTTTCTCATCCGTCCAACTGACCATTACGATATCTGATCCCGCTAAAATTGCTTTGAGCGCCGCCTCCCCCACTCCATACTTGTTACGAATCGACTTCATCTCCAGATCATCTGTCACGATGAGTCCCTGATAGTTCATTTTTTTACGAACCACCTGGGTCAGAAGATTGTAGGAAAATGTCGCTGGCAAACCTGAAGGATCGATGGCCAGGACCGAAAGATGGGCTGTCATGAGCGCGTCGAGACCATTTTCCATCGCTTTTTTAAAAGGGATAAGGTGAAATTTTTCAAGATCAGAAAGTTCAGTCTGAATGGCGGGAATCGCATAATGAGAATCGACCGCGGTACTTCCATGCCCCGGAAAATGTTTCGCAGTTGCAACAACCCCCCGCGATTGAAGCCCTTCAATGTACCACATCCCCATTTGAGCCACGAGTTCAGGGTCCCCCCCGAATGACCGGATTCCGATCAACTGATTTTCTTGTTCCGTATTGACGTCGAGAACAGGGGCCAAATTCATGTTAATCCCCATCGCAGAGAGGTCGAGCGCCATCATTTTCCCAACCATATACGAAAGCTGAAGCGAACCTGTGGCTCCGATCGCCATCGGGGGAGGGAAAGAGTGAACCCCTTTCCTAATCCGCGCAACCGATCCCCCTTCCTGGTCGACCGATATAAAAAGTGGAATTCCCTGATCTCCATGATCTAAAGACGCGACACGCTGAATTGCGGAAGTGAACTGGCGAAGCTGAACCGGGTCATCAATATTATGAGCGTAAAAAATAACCCCCCCCAGTTTTAATTTTTTAATAAGCTGCTCGGTTCCGGGGGTGAGTCGCTTCCCTCGGATCCCCACCATAAGAAGCTGCCCGATTTTTTCTTCAGGCGTCATACGCGAAAGTCTGTTTTCAGTTTTGTCCTCTCTCGTGAGTGAAAAAGAGGCCTGTTGAAAAAAAGGAAATTTTGGGTCAGCCGCCGCGTCAAACGAAAAAAATAAGACAGATGATGTCATCCAGAGGAGCGAAGCGACGAGGGATCCCACCAGAGGTGAAAAAATAGTTAAACGAATCGCCGATTTGATTTGAGTGACTATCCCCACATCTCTCTTTTCGAAAGTTTGGGGGAAATCTTTAATCGGCTATTTAGAGCTTGTTCGGAGATAAGGTCATTCTGAGGGCGTTAGCCCGAAGAATCTCTTTTTTATGGTCGAGATCCTTCGCACTTCGTGCTCAGGATGACAGACTTCGTGCT
>CAYJMQ010000028.1:0-14233 GCA_964371555.1 uncultured bacterium
TTGGTCAGCCCGCCCCCGGTTGAATCCGATGGGGAGCTGTTGAAGCCTCGAGCGCCTGCCGATCGGTGTTGGTAACGATAAATTCGACTCCATTTAGCCCCTGACGAATCATCGTCTCAACCGCATTGCTCCCCCCGCCCCCCACTCCCACCACTTTAATTTTTGCGCCAACTGCCAATGTATCGTCGAACTCAAACATATCTCTCTCCTCCGTTGCCGTTGTTTTTAAAAAATTTCTGTGATCCACTCCACCATTCGTGATTTGACCTTGTGATAAATGTTTTGTTCACGAATTTTAAATTTCGTATTTCGCTGATTTTTCGCGCCATAGAGAATCAGCCCCACCCCCGTTGCATAAATCGGCGAACTCACCACATCCAACAATCCGCCGAATCCTTTTGGAATCCCCTTTCGGACCGGAAGATCAAAAATCATCTCCGCAAGTTCCTGCATTCCTGTAAGAAGCGTCGATCCCCCGGTAAGCACAACACCGGATGCCAATAAATCCTCATATCCACTTTTAATGATTTCTCTCTGAATAAGAGAAAGAATTTCCTCAACGCGGGGCTCAATGATTTCAGAAATCAATTTTCGGGAAAGGGGTCTTGATTTTCTCCCCCCGACACTCTGCACATCGATCGTGTCATCTTTGGCAAGCAGAGACGATAGGGCACAGCCATATTTAATTTTGAGCTTCTCCGCCTCCGCGGTCGGGGTTCTCAGCCCCACTGCCAGATCGTTCGTAATATGATTGCCGCCAAGAGATAATACCGCGGTGTGAACAATGCTCCCCTCGGAGAAAATGGCAATGTCAGTCGTCCCTCCGCCAATATCAACCAATGCGACGCCAAGTTCTTTTTCATCCGGATTAAGCACCGCCTCGCTGGAGGCAATCTGCTGAAGCACAATATCTGAAACATTCAAACCGGTTCGGTTTGCGCACTTAATGATGTTTTGCGCGGATGACACAGCCCCTGTCACAATATGAACCTTTGCTTCGAGACGAACACCGCTCATTCCAAGAGGTTCTTTAATGCCATCCTGGTCATCGATAATATATTCCTGAGGGATAATATGAATGACTTCACGATCCAGTGGAATTGCGACCGCCTTTGCGGCATCAATCACGCGCCTGAGATCCCCCTCCTGGACTTCCTTATCTTTAACGGCAACCACGCCATGGCTGTTAAACCCCTTGATATGCCCCCCCGAAATTCCGCAATAGACGGATGAAATCTCAATCCCTGCCATTCGTTCGGCCTCTTCGATGGCCTTGTTAATCGACTCAACGGTACTCTCAATATTGATCACCACCCCTTTTCGCAGCCCTGAGGAAGGGGACGTTCCAATCCCCACAATGTCGATTCCATTCTCAGTCTGTTCCCCGACAATGGCACAAATTTTTGTTGTGCCTATATCGAGCCCTACGATATTTTCGCCTTTTTTAGCCATTGAGTCAGCTTGATTTTATACCTGCGAATACACCACAACTCCCTATAATTACTCTATTTTTAAGCTACAATTATTTAGAGAGCTTTACAACAACTTTTTTGGAAAAATTGAGATCGATGAGTCTCGGCACAAGTAATTTTTGGGAGAGATCGTACATGACCTTTTCCAACCGCAAGAATTTCTCATCCCAATAGTCTTGCCCCATCCTGATTTCAAAAACGGGCTGACGCGTAAAGACGATATACCCCATCCCTTCTTTATACGCGACTTCAGAAATCGATAGATTTTTTAAAAACGATTTCGATTCATATAATTTAATGAGCTCATACGCCTTTAAAATCAGATCCCCCTTTTCGACCTCCTGAGCGTTCAGGCCGGAAATCACAGGAAAGCCGCTATTGTCGCTCGGCCTCAAAGGGGCAATTTTTTTTCCCGATGGATCCAAAAAATAGAGCCCATCCCCATTCCCATTCATTGACAAAAGGGCTGCCGCTTTTTTTTCTGTGATATCGACACGAATGCGATCAGGAAAAATCCGGGAGACCTTGGTCTCCAATACCCACGGATTTTTTTTAATACTTGCCTGAATCGCGTTGAGATCGAGACGAAAGAGATTTCCCGACAGTTTTCCTATTAATTTTTTTAATTCTTCCTCCGAAATATGTTCGCTTGGAGAAATAATTGCGTTTTTATATTGAAAAATCTGAAGCGATTCAATGAGAGGAATTAAAAAGTGGAGCGTTTTATAGCTTAAAAAGCTTAAAGTTGGAACTGAAATGAGCAAAACAAAAAACATTAAAATTCTTTTGTATTGTCTCTGTTTCCGATAGCGAATGCGCTCAAGGACGGAATTAATGGTGGAGCTTTTCATGATCCAAGGCTGCCCCCCAAAGGATTTGCTCCACAAGATCATCAAATAATATGCCGCCATGCTTTGCCGCCATCGGAACAAGACTCGTATCGGTCATTCCAGGCAAGGTGTTGATTTCAATAAACCAGGGCGTTCCCCGTTGATCGACCATAAAGTCGGCCCTCGCATACCCCCGACACTGAAGAAGCTCAAAGATTTTCAGCGAAACCCCTTCCGCAAGCCCGGCTGTCCGTTTTGAGACACGCGCGGGAATGATGTATTCAGTGGCCCCCTTTGTGTATTTTGAATGATAATCATAAAAGCCGCTTTTGGGAACAATTTCAATTAAAGGAAGGGCGCGCCCTGACAAAATAGAAACTGTCACCTGCGGACCTTTTATAAATTTTTCCAACAAAATAGTGTCATCATATCTGACAGCGTCATCAACGGCTTCTCTTAATTTTCTTTTTTCAAAAACAACCGTTGTCCCGCGCGTCGAACCCTCTGCCTGCGCCTTTACGACAATTGGGTAACGAATCTGCCGTTCCAGTTTTTTAAAAGAATCTTTCTTTGCGTGAAAGATAGTATATGGAGGTGTTTTTATTTTTTGAGATTCAGCCACTCTCTTCGTAAGAATCTTATTCATGCCTATGGCAGAAGCCATGACGCCAGAGCCTGTGTAAGGAATTCCCAAACATTCGAGAAGCCCCTGAACCGTTCCATCCTCGGCCAGTTTCCCGTGGAGTCCTAAAACCGCAACATCTATTTTTTCCGATAGAATCTGTGAAACAATATCTTTTCCAACTTCAATCCCAATAACATTGTATTCTTTTCTTTCAAGAGCTGCGAGCATCGCTTTGCCGCTTTTGACAGAGATCTCCCTTTCAGAAGAAAGCCCCCCATAGAGAACCCCAATCCGCTTTTCCTTAAACCATTTCCGCTTTTGTTCGTCTGGATTCAACAACGATCACCTCTTCTTCAAGTTCAACACCATGCGTATCTTTTACTCTTTTTTTAACATAATCAATAATGGCCAGGATATCTTCTGACGTGGCATGTCCGTGGTTGACAATAAAATTCGCGTGTTTTTTAGAAACCTCCGCATCCCCCACTCTGTATCCTTTACAGCCAGCCGCTTCAATCAGACGTCCAGCCGTAGTTTCGGGGGGATTTTTAAAAGTTGATCCACAGCTGGGATAACCAAATGGCTGTTTTTCTTTTCGATCGTCAAGAAGTTTTTGGACGCGGGCTTTAAGAATCTCTTTTTTTTCAAAATGGAGATGAAAGATAGAGGCAATAATGATTTTTTGATGACAAAACGTCTGCCCCCGATAGAAAAAACAATTGGGCGTAACAGTTAATTCTTCAATCTGCGCATTTTCGTTGAGCAGATAAATCTTTTCGGCGATTTCGGAGAAATCGCCGAGGCTGCCGGCATTCATAAAGAGCCCTCCCCCAATCTGGCCGGGAACGCCGCTTAAAAATTCGAGCCCTGAAAACCCCCGTTCAACAGTCCAGTTGAGAAGGCGCTTTTTATCGACACCCGCGCCAACTTTGATTCGGACAGATTTTGAATCGCCTTCAAGGATTTCAATTCCATCAAAGTGGGAAAGATTAAATATAACCCCCCCAAATCCTTCATCTGGAAAAAGAAGGTTCGAGCCCTGTCCTAAAATAAAATAGGGGATTTGATATTGAATCACCCGGGAGAAAACAGTTGCCAGATCTGAAACACTTTTCGGATAAAATAAAACGTCCGCGGGGCCTCCTACGCGAAAAGTCGTGTGGCGGGAAAGGGGTTCGGACCATAAAATCTCCCCCTGCATTCCGAAAAAAATAGGTTTCAAATCTGAAACAGTCATCACTTTCGAACCGCCGTCCTTTTCATAAGCTCCAGAAGCTCTTCGCCGGCCTTCCAGACATCCCCCGCCCCCAGAGTCAAAACAACATCCCCCTTTTTGATCATCTTTTCAAGCTCGTAGGCGATATGCTCCCTTCTTGATATGAAATGGACATTTTTCTTATGTTTTTTAAGAAGGGGGAGGAGTTTTTCTGATCTCACCCCCGGAATCGGTTTTTCACCTGCCGGATAAATTTCCGTCACCAGCACGAGGTCAGCGTCATGAAATGCCGTCGCAAACTTCTTTAATAAATCTTTTGTTCTTGTGTAGCGATGGGGCTGAAAAACAACAACCAGTCTTCGTTTGGGCCATACTTTCTTACACGCCGCAAGGGTCGCCTCAATTTCGGTGGGGTGATGCCCATAGTCATCGAGAACTGTCACATGAGAAACCTCTCCGCGAATCTGGAATCGCCTCTGAACACCCGTGTAAGAGGCAAGCCCCTTTCTGATTTTTTGGAAAGGAAGATCCAATTCCCTGCCAACTACGACGGCCGACAATGCGTTCTTAACGTTATGGACGCCCGGAACCTGAAGCTGAATGTCGCCTAATTTTTGATTTTTAAAATAGACATCAAACCGGCTTGTCATATTTTTGAAATGAATGTTTTTTGCCTGATAATCACAATGATCGGAAATTCCATACGTCAAAATTCGTTTTTTAATATTCTTCAAAATTGAAATAACATTTTTTTCATCGCCGCAGACAATCCCGGCTCCATAAAACGGGAGTTTATTTAAAAAGGTTGCGAATGCCCTTTTGATATTTTCCAGGTTTTTATAATAATCGAGATGATCATCGTCGATATTCGTCACAACGGCAATCGTCGGAGAGAGGAGATTGAAAGAACCATCGCTTTCATCAGCCTCGGCAACCAAAAGTTCCCCCTGGCCGAGTTTCGCGTTTGTCCCCCAACGGTTTAGACGCCCCCCGATCACAACCGTCGGATCAACCCCGCAAGCCGCAAGCATCGTTCCAATCATCGATGTCGTCGTCGTTTTGCCATGCGTTCCCGCAATCGCAATCCCCCGCTTCATCCGCATAAGCTCAGCAAGCATCTCCGCCCGCGGGATCACAGGAATTTTAAGTTTTACAGCCTTTACCACTTCAGGATTGGTTTGAGAAACGGCTGAGGAAATGACAACCGCGTCTGGCTGCTTCACATGGCTCATCCGATGCCCTTCAAACACTTTCGCGCCGAGAGATTCCAATCTTCTTGTAATTTCAGTTTTCAAAAGATCCGATCCGGTAACCTTATAACCGAGGTTTAGCAGCACTTCGGCGATGCCGCTCATTCCAATCCCGCCTATTCCAACAAAATGAATCTCCTGAAAACGCTTATGAGACATAATCCACATTTATCATTAAAAATAGCCCATTCAAAGTGGATTTAAATGCAGGAATTTGCGAAAAAATTAAAGGGATATCCTTGAATCGCTCTAATTAGAAAATAAAAAAGGCTGGAAAAAATGCGCTCCCGACACCCCATCCGCGCCAACCATGTGAAAAAAGAAAGCATGGAGACGAGCCGTTCCACGCTCAACGGAATTAATGGTAAAGACAACCCGAACATTGGATCCACGTCTCGTTACCTGCGCTTCTCCAAATATTCCCGCCACGCCGCCTGTGGATACGCGATAAAATTCACTTCCATCCGGCTCCTTAAAATAGAGCCTATCCTCTCCACGTATCAGGGTATTCAATCGAATACCCGCGTTAGGCGTGATGGGATCTTCCGCGCTGACGGTAATAAAGAGATCTTTATCGTAACCCCCTGTTGCCGCGCTAAACTCAACAATCAGTTTGTTGCCTTGCACACTCTGAATGACTGTCACATTTGGATTCACCTTGATCGATCCGGGCGCGAGAGCGAATGCTTTTTCTTTTTGCTCCCTGAATGTCGCGGGATCAGAACTGCTCGTTACATTTCCGTCTATCTGACCTGAAGCGCCTCCCGCGCCGCCCCCTGTGCCTATGTCTTCTTCCGTCGGAGGAGCAATCGCTGAGCTTTCAGCCGCAACATATTTATATATGAGTGTCCCCGTGAGCTCGAATGTCGTAATCGTCTCAAAACCGGGGCGTTTTTCTTCAGCGAGAATACGATAATTCACCTTGTCCTCATGTCCAGGAGTCGCATCTCCAGGCACATAACTGGCCAAATTAAATGGGAAAAATCTGGCATCTCCCAAAATTGAACGCCTCAGAGCCGCCCCACTGCTGATTTGTTCCCCTGTTCCATTTCCATTTGGAAATAACTTTCCTTTAAAATCCGCTTCAAATGTAAGTGTCACTTCAGTCAACCTGACAAATCCTCCTATTATAAATAAAGGCTTGAGCGCTTTCGGACTTGTACCAGAAAGTGTAATGATTCTGGTCGTCTTGTCACCAACAACCACTTCCTCTACTCTCGGATCGGGATCGCCTTTAGCGGCTCTATGGAAAGACAAGACATCCTGCGGTTTATCTGCTGCCGCGTCGGTAATATTGATGGTGATGGTTGTCTCCGTGAATGAAAGATTTTTCGCTTCAGGCGTCAGTCTTGGTTTCGCCGAGATTTTAATGATATCCTGTTTATCGTCTGTTGTTTCCTGATTTGGAACATAGGATAGTTGGAAAGGATCTGGCTGCGGTTCCCGCGCCGCTGTCAGCCTGTTCAGACGATTGTCCTCAGTCACGCTCAGAGGATCTCCCAAGGGTTGAAGAAGCGGCAGAAAACGATCTGGTGATCGTTCCCGTTCCTCTTGTGTCGCGCCCTCAGCGCGCTTTAATGTTCCTGTAAATTCAGAACCATCCATGCTTGCGATATAGTGGCTCACATGCTGCAGATCAGCGGAAGGAACAGACAGATCAACGTTTATAAATATCTCTCTATTACGTGGCGTGCTGACGGTCTGCGGAACCAGCTCAATCGTCCGCGCCGGAGCGGGTGATGTGCCACCCGGCGTACCCGGTGTGCCGGTTTCTCCCGCACGGTTAATCTTAATAATCACACTTGCTTTAATATCGCGACGCGGATCATCCGCTTGAAATGCATCCGAGAAAATATTGATCTTAAAAAAATCTTCCACATCCCGCCCACCGGACACGTCATCCAGACCATCACCCGGCTTATATATAATCTCGCCCTTGTCTCTGGAAATACTAATCACAACAACGCCCTTTTTGGTTGGGTCAGACGGCCGTATAAGAGTGCCATCGAAACTGGAATCTCTCTCAGAAATATCAATTCTTAAAGCCTTGGCTTTTATTTCTTCTGTCTGAGACTTTGTCAAAATGGCATCTGTCTCACCCTTTGCCAAAACGTCTTCCAGGAGATTAATGGTAAGATCCGGGCCATTTGCATCGACACTTTTTTCAACGGTGATTAACTTAAAGGCGCCTGAAGCGCCTCCCGCGCCTCCCCCTGTGCCGATATCATCTTCTGTCGGAGTGGCCAGCGTTTTCGATGGCAATGACACTGGACAACAACATTGCACATACCCTGAAACAGCTATTCGAACGAGAATGGCTTTTCCGGGCTTACGGCCGCTTGGGTAATGATACCCGCTAAAAACAGTAAATTCCCCCTCTTCTATGTTAATGCGAGAACATATCCGGTTCCCTTCGGTCACAGTGACGCGCTCCTTGCCAAACAATAAAGCATCTAATTGTTCACTCATTTTTAACACGGTTGTTCTTCGATGTATCCTCCGGAAAGCCTGCCTTCGGGAAAGGATATTAAATTCTATTTCGTCGAACTCCGTCAAACCCTCTTCTCTATTTTGTCTAAAGTTATCGCTAAAGGTTGGTCTGGATCCGATAATCAACTCCTCTAAAAAAAATCTGGTTATGGTATCTGGTGTTATCGTTTCCCCTTCTTTCAAGATGGACTCTACGGGATCAGCCAATCTCCCATCCGGCAAAAGCTCTCGTTTTTCTATGCTTAAGCTTTTTACGGAAAAAATAAACTCAAAATCACAGCCGGGCCTGCTCTTGTCATATCCCTTAATTTCTCCTCTTATGTCGGGAGGTGTCTTCGTTTCCTTATTCTGGAATTTCATGAAGTCTTTAAATAAATCGGACAGATCATGGTCATTTTCAAACCCGAAACTAGACTTTTTATTATTGATTTTAAAATTCAGGGGGTCCTGCAATTCACCTCTGAAGGGACCTACACCCTGAATTGAAGCTTTGATGACACCCCCAAAATGTGAGAGGTGACAGTCAGGTTCGACCGAATAGACCAAAGGGGCGGGGAAAAGACTACATACGATTAAGAATGTCAGATAAAATTTCTCGCGTTGCATGCGCATCCTCCACTGAGATTTCTCCCTTTTCAATAGAAACAAATTCATGAAAAGCTCTCTCAACAAGCTTTTGATCAAGCGACGACATCACATCGATGTAAAATGATTTCGCCCTCTCAAGACTATCGACATTAAAAGCCTCCGCGTAAATAACGGCCAGAGTCGTCGCCAATGTGATGGCAACGGGCTTATCGGTTTCTCCGGCGGTAACACGGGCCACGGTTTCGAGATTTGGCTGTCCTTCCCTTTCAACGGTTATTCTATAAAAATCACTTTCGCTTTTTCGAAAAGTGGTTTCCAATGTTGCTTTACCCTCTGTTGTTTGCATTGAGGCCTTTTCATTGCCATCCCTATCTGACAGAGAAATACGAATCAGGTCTCTGTCCGCTGAAAGCAGATCTGCCGGAACGGAAATGGAAAGACTCGTGAGTTGGGAAACGGAAGGAACAGTGGTTGACGGCTCGCTAATAGATCGGGCGTCTGGCGTCAGACTCGGCGCTCCCGGCCCTCCGCCACCGCAGGAGATCCAAAAGAGGCAAAGGAGATAGATCCTCGCTGCGTTCGGAATGACACCATTGTGCACTTGGAATGCCTTAAAAGAGTGTATAAATGTATAAAAAATCTTCATCGCTTCAGCAAACGTTCCACGTTTAAATTTTTAAAGCCTTAGTTTTTATTTTAGCCAGCTTTGAAAATAATGCAACCTCTACCTGATTTTCAGCTCTTCGACCATTTTTTGAAGAGGTGAACCTTCCGGCAATAAAGAGGAGTCAAATGTTCTGGAGAAGTTTCCTATCCCCATGTTTGGATCGATCTCGGTTACGCTGCCATCATTATCGAGAATGCCCACGATATATTTCCCCTTCGATTTATTGATATGTAAAATCTGAGCCGGTTCTTTTCTTTCCCCCCCCATAAGAACGATATCTCCCACTTCAGGTTTGAGGTTACCCGTTCGTTGAAAAATTTTTGTATCATGTCTTATTCCGGGGATTTCCAAAGGCATCATGTCGCCTATGTCGGAGAATTGAATGCGAGATGTTGCTCCTTTCTTCGCGACTATCCTTAGTCCTTGATGTTCAATGGGGATTGCTTCTGGCTGTAACTTGCTCAGAGTCAGAAAGTTCTTTTCGTTTGACACACGCATAAGCCATCCCGCCCCTCTGACGCGACCTCTCTCATCGAAAATCATGACCGGTTGGAACATACCTGTCTCCACCTCTTTTCTTCCAAAGCCGAAAAAACCTCCTTCTCTTATTCTCACAACGGCTTTTTGGCCTATTACAGACTCTTCAAAGATATCGAAGCGTTGCCTCACTTGAGCCTCTGGTTGTGGGGAAATACTCAGTGCAGGAAAGGCTGGCGGCTTCTTAATATCGACCGGGCGGGGGACGACCTTAGCAGCTGACGGCCTAATCTCCTCCCCGACCAGGGTATGCCTCAGCACATCTTTGGGGGGGCTTAATTCGTAGATATCGGAAATGTCTTCCGGGCCGATGCCATGCAACACATCATCATCGCCCCGAAAAGCGAGACCCAGATCCTCCGTACCCTGGCTCTTAGCTTTTACGAAGATGCCTTCGAACGTTCGACCATCGGTGGTTGTAACGTAATATTTCTTGTTCGGATAAAGAAACAAGCCGATGACTGCCTTACCACTTGATGGGTCAGCGCCTGCGTCACCAGGTATGCCAGGAACGATCCACACCACCCCTTCCATTTCGGCAACACGAGGCTGAGCTATATCGAGCAGTGTATGTGATAAAGGTTGTTCGGGAACGGCCATGCCCTCTGGAAGTTTCGCGGAATGTCCAAGAAATTTTTCATCGCCGATCAGTCCATTTTCAATCAAGAGACGCCTCTGGTTTTGAGACAATCCTGAACGATAGAGATTTCGTCCCTTTTCAAAGACCGATTGCGTCTTGTGAGCTTCAAGAAGCCTTTTTGCCGTATCTGACGCTTTGGGGATTCTAATGACATCTTGAGCGTCGATAAGTTCCCGATCCCTCGCGTCTTTGGTGAGATAATATTCGATTTCGGCAAGTCTTTCCTCGTCGTTTAATTCGGTGATTTTTTTCGAGGGAAAGAGACGACTCTCTCTTTCCAGAGCCGCCTTGGCCCGCTCCTGTGTCAGCGTAAGTCTTTCGGCGGGGGAGAGCGGCGTTCGGGTGCCCGCGGAAAGGAGTCTCCGGTTCTCATCGAGTTGGGAAGCGCGGGTCAGATTCACAAGCCCGCCTAATTCATCTGTCGACCTGAGTGCGCGTAAGACCGTCCCTACGTCTTGTTCTCTCATCGTCCGTAAAAGATGTTTTGTTGTTTCAAGCGACCCGCGCCTCAGCGCCTGGGCGCCTATGGCGCCAACGGCTGCGCCATCAAACCCTGATGCGGCGGCATTCAATACAAATTGAATCAAGGCATCCGCGGCTTCTCCCTCTTTTTCCATGACAAGCGTTGGATCGCTTTCAGCCCGCGCTCTCAGGTAATAGGTTCCGATTTCCATCTGGGTGAGCGCATCGGACAATCTTTTCCCTTCGACGGCCGCAGATCCGAGACTGAGCCCAAGACCTGTTCCCGCTGAATAGGCAAGAAGCGGCCCTCCCAAGGGTGTCTGGGCCAAGAGAAGTCCCATAGCTCCCGTGGCGATTGCGGCGCCTCCAGTGTTAAGCTGCCAGTCACGATACGCTTCCAGGATTTTTTCTTCGCTTTTTCGTTCTTCTTCAAGTCGTTGCCATGCCGCGCACACCTGACCCACAAATGTGGGATATTTAAGAAGCAATTTTCCGATGGAGGCTGGATTGAATCTGAGAAGATGTTTGATGAAGGCCTCTTCGGCCGTGGCTCGTTCTCCCTCTGTACCCGCTTCTTTCATTTTGTCGAACATCGAAGCAAGATCGGACATTGCTTTTCCGAGGCCGGAACGCTCCCGTTGAATCGCACGCTCTATATTTTCTTGGGTGGGAGGGATAGGAGCGTCGATATACAAATGACGCGCATAAGATCCTCCTCCAAGCGTTTGTTGGATCGCCTTCTTGGAAGCGGCGTATTCGAGCCGATCTTTTTCATCATCGTCCCGTATCTTTTCATCGAGCAGGCGGCCATCAGCGAATGATGGATCGGATGTCTGCCAGATATCTTGAAGTTCGGAGAGCGTCATCCTTTTCGAACGTCTCTGTGCGAGAGCGGATTGGAAATTGGCGGCGTATTGACGTTCGTAGCTTTCCGGCGCTAAACGCGGTTTTTCGTCACTCATGAGCCGCGCCACGAGACCTGGCGACCGCTCCGTGCTGCTTGGAGTCGCCGCGAATTGAATGATGTCTGGCAAAAGATCAGCGGGTGCGCGGCCGGTCGTCTTGTGTGTCTGGCGCGACAATTCTTCATGAGCTTCGAAAAGCGCTTTTACCCTATCAGCTTGTGTGTCTGGTAAAGTGCCTCGACGTGTTTCTTTTTTGAGCTTTTCAATTTCGACAATTTCGATCCCCGCTTTTTGGGCGGCATCGAGCATAATAACACTCGCCAGCGGCACAGACCGCGCGGGACGAGGGGGGGATAAGATCCAACTCGCCCCTCCCAACCGTCTCAAGAATTCTCCCGACCCTTCCGGTGTTTGTCCAAATGAAATCGTTTTTTCTTCAGGCACGATAAAAACTCCAGGATTACCCCTTTCATCATCCGGGGACAGGGGAATGCCAAAAGGATTCCTACGATCGGAAAACGATGCGAGCAGATCTTTTCTCGCTGTGGATATTTCTCTCTCTCTATTATTGCGGTTGTAGGTTTCAATCTTCACGGAAATGTCGTTAAATATATCTTTTCGACTCGCTTCAATTTGAGCTTTAATTTGAGCTTCAGGCGGCGTGCCTGTGCCATACTTCTCTTGTTGATCTTTTCTAATTTCGTCTTTTATCTGATGGAGTCGTTGAATGACCTCACGATCTTTTTGACTATTTTCCGGGTCTTTTCCCACGAGTTCACGAAAGAGTTCTTCGGGCGCCATATCGCGAAGGTCAGTCTGCCAAAAATGATCCCCGTATGTTTCCAGAAAACGATCCCTTGTGTCGTGATAAAGAAGGTCGGCGAATACCTGATCAATCGAAGGACGAGTTGCCGATATTTGATTTATGTTCCTGGCAAGGGCAAGCGCCGCCTCGCCCGCGCTCAAATTTTCAAGGGGATTTCGGCAAACATCAGACTGAATATCTTCTTCCACCGAAATATCTGCAGCGAATGCCTGATCGATGCTCACCAACCGCCGCGCAAGCCCGCATTCGGATCTACCCAATTCTTCTTTTAATTTTTGGTATCCTTTGAAAGGACCTATAATATGATCTTTGATTCTTCGCGCCGAATCCGAATCGCCGGAAGCTTCAACGTCGCGCGCCAGATCGGCGGCAAAGGCGATAATAGAGTCGAGGTGCGAGGCGGATATTCCCTCCCCGGCGCCAAACTCAGGGAGTTTCATCCGGTCAATGGCAAGTTTTGTCGCCAAAAAAAGCGCTGACTGACGACGCGAAAGCCCTTCCGGGCTGTTTGCGGGAGCTCGTGCTTTCAAACCAGGAAGCTCCCACGAGGTGACCTCGGAAGAAAGAGAGTCGCAAACCGCTTCTTTGGGAGCGCACAAAAGCAGGCAGAGACAGATGAGCGCACTTTTTATCATCTTCACGTTGTATCGGCTTTTGTGAAGGAAAATTAAGTGAAATTTATCGAATAAACGGGGTTCCGGCTCCTCGTTTGGGATTTACGATCCGGATGCGATTATTAGCGGTATCAGAAATGTAGAGAAGCCCTTTCGAGTCGATCGCCAGTCCCCCTATTTTATCGAGTTGGGCTGCCGTCGCCAGACCGCCATCACCAGAAAAACCGAGCGTTCCATTTCCGGCAATGACCGTACCGTTCAGTGCCAATACCTGTGTTTCCGTTGTGACGAGAGGCATCGTAAGAAACGGGTGGGAAAAGGTAATCCCGGGAGGTGTCGCGAAAGGCAGCTCCAGTTCTGTCGTGATAATGCCGTTTGTATCTACCATTCGTACCCGGCGGTTTCCCGAATCGGCAATCCAGAGCCTTCCCTGAGAATCGACAGAAATTCCGCCCGGATTTTGAAGTTTCGCCTGATTTGCCGGTCCGCCGTCTCCTGAAAATCCGCCGGGAGGCGCCCCCGCGATCAGGGGACGTGCCGCTCCCGTCGCGATAAATTCGATCACCCTATTATTAGCTTGCGAAACAAAGATTCGTCCCGCATTAGTGACTGCGAGGCCGGTAGGAAGATCAAAACTGTCCAGTGCTCTCAGGGTTCCATCCGGGCTGATCTGACGAAGAGGCGAAATATTTCCGAGACTTCCAAACTCAGGTCGGTGAACTTCAAAAAAAAGGAGCTTCCCCTGAGGGTCGAATGCAAGTGCTCCGGGAGATCCTGCGGAAAATTGGATGACTGTGGAGATCTCTTTTTGGGGCGTTATCTTAAAGACGCCGAAAATGGTCCTAAACCCGCCCTGCAATTGTCCCAGAAGTGAAGTATCTGGAATAGCTCGAGCCCCAGAAACAAAAAGGTTGTCATTTTTATCGAAAGCAATCGCGCCGGAGTTTGTCAGAATCCGAGGCGAACCATCTCCAAAAAAGGTTCGAATCGTCCCTTGAGGAAATTCTTCAAAAGTAAGTTGTGCGGGAGCTGGTTCGAGTACTGGGGCTGGAGCAGGAGCTTCAGCAGGTGCGGGAGCTGGTTCGAGTACTGGGGCTGGAGCAGGAGCTTC
>CAYJMQ010000028.1:14333-25605 GCA_964371555.1 uncultured bacterium
GTGCGGGAGCTGGTTCGAGTACTGGGGCTGGAGCAGGAGCTTCAGCAGGTGCGGGAGCTGGTTGTTGCTCCCCCACGATCGGCGCGCCACCAGGGGATGGCCCCTCCCCCTCACTCCCAACACAACTCGTAAGTGAAACAACGAAAATAAAAGTTAAAAAAAGATTAAAAAAATGACGAGAGCAAATATTCACGTTTCTTTTCCATGCTTTAGGCCCATGCTTTAGGTTCTTTTTCTTATCCAATTCAGCCAACGTTCCGCTCCTCAATTTCCAGATTTGATAACATCAGTATACCCAAAAAAATAAAAAAAGACATGTCTATTGGAAAATTATAGTAACCGATGGTATCGCAAAAGTTCATCGCAAAAGTTCATTGACGATCGTCTGGGTGGCATAGGGGCGGGAGAAGGGGACGATTTTCTTTCGCATTTCTTCAAGCTCGCGTGGATGTTCGAGGGCGAACTTAATTTCTTTGGCTACAATCGCACCATTGAGCTGCCAATCGAGAAGCAGACGGGCCGCCCCCTCCTTCTCAAGAAGTTTTGCGTTCTCCTCCTGATGATTGTGAGCCGCAAAAGGAAAGGGGACAAAGAGCACAGCTTTCCCGAGCAGGCTAAGCTCTGAAACGGTGGAAGCGCCGGCCCTGCAAATAATAAAATCAGCCCTCGAATACATTTCATCCATATCCTCTATAAAATCGTAAATCTCCCCTTCCCCACCTTCCCAATGATGCTCAAAGTAGGTGGTTCGAACCCAGTCATAATCTCCTTTTCCGGTCTGATGGATCAGATGAATCTCATTTTTTACCGGTTCAAGATAAGGAAGCGCTTCAAGAAGCGCGCGGTTTAAGGAATGAGAGCCCTGACTCCCCCCCAAAATAAAAATGGTGAATTTTTTGTTTGAAGGAATTTCTTTCATCTTAAATTTTCTCACGGGATTTCCGGTCACAAGAACTTTTTCAGGCGGAAAAAAGGCTTGTGTCGCTTCAAAACTGACAAAAATTCGTCGAACGAAGCGCGATAAAAGCGAATTCGCGAGGCCGGGTTGGAAATTTTGCTCCTGAATGGCCGTTTTGATCCTCAAAAGAAATGCCACAAAGAGAACCGGGAAACTTGCATAGCCTCCCACTCCTAAAACAATGTCTGGTTTAAACTCCCTCAAAATGACCCATGATTGGAAAAAGGAGAGCGGAATCAAAAAAAGTGTTTTCATTTTTTCAAAAAATGACTTTCCCGAAAAACCACTGATGGAAATAAATTGAACGGGATAACCCCGCTTGGGAAGAACGGTCGCTTCCACCCCTTTTTGTGTCCCCGCAAAAAGAACCTGATGGCTGGAATCCCGGCGACAAAGTTCTTCAGCAATCGCTATACCGGGAAACAGATGTCCCCCTGTCCCCCCTCCGGCTATCAAAAGCTTCATCGGTAATACCTCGTCACATTCTGCTGCTGGGCGGAAATATTGAGAAGGACTCCAATCCCTGAAAGATTACAGATGAGAGAGCTCCCCCCCGCGCTCATAAAGGGGAGGGCAAGCCCTTTCGTCGGAAGAAGCCCCATCACCACACTGATGTTTGTGATCGCCTGAAACGAAATCAAAACCGTAATCCCAAGGGCGAGATAGACTCCAAAGAGATCGGGCGCGCGAAGCGCAATTCGAATACCACGATATAAAAGAAGAATAAAAAGAGAAACAATCAACATGACGCCGCCAAACCCCAATTCTTCTCCGGCCACGGAAAAAATAAAATCGGTGTGGGCTTCGGGGAGATAAAAGAGCTTTTGTCTTCCATCCCCAAGGCCAAGTCCCAAAATTCCGCCTGAATAAAAAGCCAAAAAAGACTGGATAATCTGAAACCCCGTATTTTCAGGATCTTCCCACGGATTTAAAAAAGCCAAAATCCGATTTTTCCGATAAGGGGCGTTCATAATAAGAAACCACGCGGCGGGAATCACAACAAGAAGCGCTGAGATTAAATACGAAAGCCTCGCCCCGGCCGCAAAGAGCATAAGAAGCACAATAAATGCGAGAGTTGTAGCGGTTCCAAAATCGGGTTGAAGCAAAAGAAGCCCAAGAAAAATTCCCGTAATAAAAAGATGCGGCGCAAAACCGACAATAAATGATCTGACCTTCTCTTCTTTCTTTGAAAGGGAATAAGCCAGATAGAAAACAACCGCGTATTTTGCAATTTCGACGGGTTGGAAACGAAAAAAACCGATATCGAGCCAGCGCCTGGCCCCGCCTATCCGATGCCCGATTCCAGGCACAAATAGCGCAAGCATCAAAAGGAGACTGATTCCAAGCAGGGGATAAATTATTTTATAAAGATGATGATAATCGACAAAAAGCAAAAGAATCAAAAGAAAAAAACCACAGGCGGAAAAGATGACCTGTTTTTTTAAGAAATAGTAGCTGTCACCAAAGTTTTGGAGCGCATAGATCGAACTCGAACTAAAAACCATCACAATGCCAACAAGAACCAGAACAAATGTGATCACAAAGAGCCAGTAGTCAAAAGGAATTTTTCTGGTCATAGCTCGCGAAGCAATCCCTTGAAACGATTCCCCCGCTCTTCATAATTTTTAAATTCATCAAAACTCGCGCATCCCGGAGAAAAGAGAATCACATCTCCCCTTCTTGATTTTTGATAGGCCATAAATACCGCTTCTTCCAGTGTTCCAACCACAAAGGTCTCGGTATAATCCCCGATCGCCCGGTTAATTTTTTCTTTCGCCTCTCCCATTAAGATCAATATTTTTACTTTTTTCTGAATCAATGGCCTGAGAACTTCAAAATTTCCCCCTTTATCGCGCCCTCCCATGATGAGAATCAGCGGTTTTTGAAAACTCTCAAGGGAGCGAATAACAGAATCAACGTTCGTAGCTTTCGAATCGTTGTAGAAGTCGACGTAGCCCTGCGTTTTCACATATTCAAGGCGATGGGGAACCCCTTCAAATGTATCCAGTGTCCGCTGAATGGCCTCATCCGAACATTTGAAAATCTTCGCGGCCAAAATGGCCGCCATAAAATTTTCTTTATTATGTGTCCCCAGAATCTGGATCTTATCTGTCCGGAATCGTTTCTTTCCGGCATATTTTGATTCCAAATAAAAATAAGGTTCTTCGTAACAAATACCTTGAGGGCTCTGGGAGGGGGCGCATTTTTTAAAATAGAGCACTCTCGACTTTGCCTGTTCCGCATAGCTCGAAAGATTTGGATCATCCGCATTGAGAATCAAATAATCCGCAGACGTCTGATTTTCAAAAATTCTCCCCTTAAAGGCTTTATAACTTTCCATCGAGCCATGCCGGTCGAGATGGTCTGCCGTCAGGTTAAGAATGATCGCCACATTTGGCTTAAACTTTTTGATCGTCTCAAGCTGAAAGCTTGAGACTTCACAAATAACATACTGATATTTCTCCCGACTCAAAAGCAAATTGGTCAAAGCATTTCCAACATTCCCCCCCACAAACGCGTTTTTCCCCGCGTTCTTAAACATCTGGCCAATCATGAGCGTTGTTGTCGTCTTTCCATTGGTCCCGGTGATGGCAATCATGGGAATCCTTATAAACCGATAGGCAAATTCAAGTTCAGACATAATTTCTTTGTTTTTATTTTTTGCTTCGACCAACGGTTCCATATTGAGAGGCACGCCGGGACTGACAACAATAAGATCTGAAGTCAGAAATGTCTTTATCTGATGGCGCCCCAGTTCATATTTAATTTTCTTATAGGGAACGAGCTGTTTCACCGCTTCATGAAGTTCTGATTTCGTTTTTACATCAGTTACCGTAACGATCGCTCCCCGTTCTGACGCAAATTTGGCAGCGGCCACACCTGTCCTGGCGAGTCCCACCACCAATATTTTTTTCCCTTTAAGCCGCATGATCCCTCTTATCGCAATTTCAATGTTGCCAGCGAAATCATCGCAAGAATAATTGAAATAATCCAAAACCGAACCACAATTTTTGGCTCCGCCCAGCCGGATATTTCAAAGTGATGGTGAATGGGCGCCATTTTAAAAATTCGTTTCCGCGTTAGTTTGTAAGAGGCTACCTGAAAAATAACAGAAATGACCTCAACCACAAAAACCCCCCCGACAATCATGAGCAATATTTCTTGTTTTACAATCACCGCAAGCATTCCAAGCGCTCCCCCCAACGCAAGCGCTCCCACATCTCCCATAAAAATCGCGGCAGGATAAGAAGCATACCAAAGAAATCCAAGCCCGGCTGCGACTATAGCGGCACAAAAAATAGTCAATTCGCCCGCCCCGGGAACAAACATAACCTGCAGATATTGCGCTATTTTTGCATGCCCCACCACATAAGCCAAAATAGCGAAGGTACCCGAGACAATGATCACAGGCCCAATGGCAAGCCCATCCAACCCATCCGTAAGATTTACGGCATTTGAGGTTCCAACGATAACAAGAACCATAAAAGGGACGTAAAGCCAGTCAAGAGGAATCTTAAGATTTTTAAAAAAGGGGAAGGTGAGCGTCGTGTCAACAGGGTGCGTCGTATAAAGCCAGAGGGCAATCCCTGTGGCAAAAAGAATCTGAAGCAAAAATTTTGTTTTTGCGGATAATCCTTTTGAATTTTTTAAAACAATCTTTCGGTAATCATCAAAAAAACCGATCAGACCGAATCCCACTGTCACAAAGAGAAGCGGCCAAATATAGGGATTTCTGAGATCGATCCAAAGAAGTGTTGACAAAATCATACAACAGAGAATCAAAATTCCCCCCATCGTCGGGGTTCCCTGTTTCACGGCATGCGAGCTGGGACCATCTGTCCGGATCACCTGCCCTAATTGCCTGAGTTTAAGGATCCGAATAAAGAGGGGCCCCAAAAGAAAACTTAAAAAAAGGGCAGTTAGTCCCGCGCAAAACGTGCGGAAGGTAATGTATTTAAAAACATTGAAGAAAGAGTGTGATTCATGAAGGGGATATAGCAGGTGATAGAGCATCTACTCTTCCTTTCCAATCGACTCAACCAATGCTTCCACGATAGCCGCCATATTCATCCCATGAGACCCCTTGATCAACACGACGCAATTCACAACCGACTTAAGTATTTGTTTTAACTTAAGAATTAGATCACTCTGATCTAGGGTTGAGTATACACTTAAGTTGCGATCGTGGGACCGAGCACTCGTTCCAATATACTGAGAAAGCGGACCGTAGGTCAACACGTAATCAACATGCATTTCGGCAAGTTTTTGCCCAATTTGTTTATGCAAAGAGATCTCCTGGCTCCCCAGCTCAAGCATATCCCCAAGTACGGCGACCTTTTTTAAAGGCTGCGGCCTGCCAGGCTGCGGTAGGCCACTGCTGGCGCACTCGTCGAGCATCTCAATGGCAGAGACCATGGAGTCAGGGTTCGCATTGTAGCTGTCATCGATAAGATAAATCCCCTCGGTCAAAAGGATCACCTGAGATCGCCCTTCCGTAGCCCCAAACGATTCCAAAGCTGGTTTAAATTTCTGAGAGTCAACACCATAACGAATTGCAACGGCAACAGACGCGACCGCATTGCGCGCGTTATGCTCTCCAGGCAGAGAAAAATAGAATTCCAAAGACCCTTCTCTAAAAGAAGTCGTTTTTTTCCAGTAACATTTTATCCGGAGCCCGCTTATCCCGCGATTTTCCACGATTTCTCCATGAAAATCCGCATCATTACTTTTCATCCCGTATGTTACTATTTCACACCGACCGCGCATCGTTTTCACAAATGGCGCCAAAAAGGGATCATCAAGATTGACAAAAGCTATGCCGTCTTTAGGGAGAGACATAAAAAGCGCCCCCTTTGCCTCTGCGATTTTTGCTTTCGACTCCATCGTCTGAAGATGAGCCTGACCGATATTGGTAATCAAGCCCGCTGTCGGTTCAGTAATTTCTGAAAGCCTTTTGATTTCGAATGGAAGAGACATCCCTATCTCAATCACGGCAATTTCTGAGAGTGGCTTCAATTCAAAAAGCGTAAATGGCGCCCCGATCAAATTATTTAAATTTCCTGTTGTCTTAAATACACGAAATTTGCTCCCTAAACGCGCCGCAATCAGATCTTTGGTTGTCGTCTTGCCATTTGAACCGGTAACAGCAATGATTGGAATAGAAAATTTTTGCCGATAAAAATGCGCAAGATCCCCAAGCGCCTGAATTGTGTCATGAACTTCAAACAAAAGATTTTTTGAAAATTTCTGTGGATCAAAATGCCCGGTCTGAACCAAAGCCGCCGCCGCCCCGGCTTTAAAGACCTCTTCCAGAAATTGATGACCATCAAAACGCCCCCCCCGAATCGCGACAAAAAGATCCCCTTTTTGAATTTTCTTTGAATTCTGCGAAACAGAATTCATTCTGAATGAGTCCGGAGAGCTTTTTCCAACGACGCTTGCGTGAGTCGCTCTTATGATTTCTTCTTGAGTGAACATAGGGCTTCGCGCGCTATTTCCTTATCGTCAAAATGAATTTTCGTTGTCCCAAGAATCTGATAGTCCTCATGCCCTTTGCCCGCGATAAGCACAATATCCCCTTTTTCCGCAAGCCTGATCGCCTTCTCAATCGCAGATTTTCTATCCGGTTCAACCACATAGCCTCTCTTTTTCCCCGGCAAATAGAGAGGGGCGGAAATTTCCACAAGCCCCGCCAAAATCTCATCGATGATTGCATTCGGATCTTCAGTGCGCGGATTATCAGATGTTACGATAATAATATCGCTCAGCTGAGCGGCGGCCTTCGCCATCAGCGGTCTTTTCTTCCTGTCTCTGTCTCCACCACAGCCAAAGACGGTAATAATCCGATTTTTTTTGATCGCCTGGAGCGCCCCAAGAACATTTTTAAGCGCGTCATCCGTATGCGCATAATCGACCAAAACCACGAAATCATCCCCCCCACAGACACGGTCAAGCCGGCCGGGAACCTGTTCCAGTTTTGCGATTCCAAGGATAATAGCCTCTTTTGGAATATCCAATGAACATGCCGCTGAAACCGCCCCCAGAATATTCATGAGATTAAATTTTCCCAGGAGTTTTGATTGAATGGAGATGCTCTCCTTTTTTACCCTGATTTTTGCGTGAAGACCCCTCAATGAAAATCGGAATGATTCGGAAAAAACATCGGCATGCGGGTCTTTCAACGAAAAAGTAACTGAACGCTTGTCCCTATCGGGCATAAACTCATTCATCAGTCTTTTTCCATACGCGTCATCTATATTAATAACGGCCGCTGCCCCGTATTTGCCGCTATATGGCAACACTTCCGTAAAAAATCTTTTCTTTGCCAAAAAATAATTTTCAAAATCTTCATGAAAGTCGAGATGATCTTGCGACAAATTGGTGAATAGAGCGGCATCAAAATGACTGCCATCGACGCGATGCAGTGAAAGCGCGTGTGAAGAAACTTCACAAACGACGTGCGTAACGCCGCGGGATCTCATCTGTCTCAGCATCGACTGGAATTCATACGCTTCAGGTGTTGTATGGGGCGCTGTAAGCGTCGTTCCCGCGAAACGATAATTGACTGTTCCCATGACCCCCGGCTCAAATCCCGCTTCCCGGAAAATAGACTCCAGAAGATAAGTGGTTGTTGTCTTTCCATTGGTGCCGGTCACCCCCACCAAAACAAGTTCTTTTGAGGGATGCCCAAAAAATTCAGCAGAAATGAAAGCAAGCGCCGATCTGCTCTCTGGAACCACAATTTGGACCACAGATTCAGGAAGCCCCTCCTTTTTTTCAACAACCACAGCCCGGACACCTTTTGATACCACCTCTTGAAGATAGCGATGTCCGTCTGTTTTAAATCCCGGAATTGCAACAAAGAGAGAGCCTGGCGTAACCAATCGGGAGTCTGTGGTTAAATCATTAATTTTAATGTCAGGAATTTGAGAGGGATAGATGGCTGCCTTAGGCAGCGATCGAATAAGCTCATCTAATTTCATGGGGTTTGCGCTCTAAACATAACCATACAACTTTGACCCGCCTCAATCAAGCTCCCTTCTTCTCGGCACTGGTCGACCGCGATGCCGCTCCCCCGCACCACGATCCTTATGCCCGCTTCCCGTCCGAATTTTAAAACATCATACATCGATTTTCCCCGAAGGTTTGGCATTTTATCCCATGTTTTGGCGGATTCCCTCTCTGAGATATCATGAAAATCTGTCTCTTTCTTCCTTTGCGCCTTCTTTTGAAATTTCTTCTCCAGAGCAAGTCTTGAAAGGGGGGGGAAAAGCTGCGCGGTAAGGATGGCTATTTGTTTAAACAGGGGGGCAGCTACCTCTGCCGCGTAATAATTTTTTTTGGGTTCATCGATCATCACAAAAATGGCATAATGGGGTTGATCTGCCGGGAAAAAACCCAAAAAAGAAGAAATATATTTGTCTGAAAGATATCCCCTCCCCTGCAAATCCGGTTTTTGAGCCGTCCCGGTTTTTCCGGCAACTTTATATTCCTTCATCGCGGCGGAAAAACCAGTTCCCCCCTCTTCTGTCACGCGAATCAGCATGCGGGTCAGCCTTCGCGCCACTTCCGGACTCATGACCTGCGCCACAAACTGAGCCTCTGTTTCAATCACTTCCCCCATTTTGGGATCGATTCTTTTTTTCACGATAAACGGCCGCATGAGCCTCCCTCCATTCGCGATGGAAGACAATGCAGAAACCAATTGAATCGCTGTGACAGAAATTCCCTGTCCAAACGCGATATTCGTAAGATCAACAAGCCGCCATTCTTTATAGGGACGAACAATACCGGAGGATTCACCCGGAGCGTCAATTCCCGTTTTTCGGCCAAAACCAAATTCAAGAATTTTTCTGGAGAACGCGGCTTTCCCCAACTGCGAGGCAATTTTCGCGGCGCCAATATTGCTTGAAAACTTCAAAATATCAGAAAACGACAACCACCCATATTTGTGATTTTCCGCTTCACGAATTGCAGCCTCGCGATTGACACGATAAAAACCGTTTTCACAAAAAAATCTTTCTGAAGGTGAAATCCCTTCCTCCAGCGCCGCGGCGGAGAGAATCACTTTAAACGTCGATCCAGGTTCAAACGCATCCGTCAAAGCGGCATTCTTCCAATGCGAGCGCTCTCCTGAAAAAAACCGGTTCGGATTGAAAAAAGGATAATTTGCCATTGCAAGGATCTCCCCTGTCCGGACATCCTGAACAATCGCCACACCCCGTCTGGCCTGAAATTTTGACACCGTGAGTTCAAGCTCCTTTTCAATCATGAACTGAAGCGACTGTTCGATCGAAAGAATAAGCGACGACCCCTCCTGAGGCTCAACAAAAAGGGTTTCATCAAACGTAATCGGCCTTCCCAACGCGTCACGGATCATTTTTATGGAGCTCTTCTTCCCAAATAGGACGTCATGGTGGCTGTATTCAAGCCCTTCAATCCCTTGTGAATCGATACCGACAACCCCAAGAAGTTGCCCCGCAAGTTCCTGATTCGGATAAAATCTTTTATATTCATCGAGAATCCCAATCCCTTCTATGGGGTGTTCCTTAATCCGCTGCGTGACAGAATCGCCGAGAAGCCGCTCGATCCAGACAAATGACTTTTTAGACTTTATTTTTTGGTAAATTTTATAATCTGAAATGCCTGTAAGGGCGCCCAAACGCCTGGCAACATATCTGGGCGCCTTGATTTTATTTGGGTTCGCAAACAACGATCCGACTTTTCGGCTGACGGCAAGCTCATTCATATTGCGGTCATAAATCGTCCCTCTTTTGGGAAAGAGCGTGATAGCCGTTCGGTATTGCCGTTTCGCCAATTCAGCGAGTTTTCTATTGGGAATGAGTTGGAGTTGAAGCGCCCTTCCAATGATAAAAAGGAAAAAAAAGATCCCGACAAAGAAGATCGCAAGAATTCGAATTTTAAGAAATCCCTGATGTATCATGTCATCAAAGATACTATTTCATATGAATAATCTGCTCATGTTTCGGATTTTTAAGGTGAAACCTGTCTTTTGCCATTGAGGAAAGACGCGAAGGGGAACTCAGCGTCGCAAGTTCAATTTTCAACTTCTCATTTTTCATAAAGTGGCGGCGTTCCTCTTTGGTAACTTCAAGAATTTTATAGTTCAAGCTCACAACCTCCACACGAGACCAGACATAAAACAGAACAGTCCCCGTTAAAAAACAGCCAAGCAAAAAAAGTTTCAAAATGCCAAAAAAGACCGCCGTCCTGTCAACTGCCAAAGAGCGCTTCTGTTTATAAAGTATATGTTCAGCCCGCTGGAGAGAACGATACGCAATACTCTTTCGCTTCATGGAACAACTCTTCTTTCAAAAACCCTCATTTTTGCGCTCCGTGATCTGGGATTTTTCTCTATCTCCCCCTCCGTGGGAACGATCGGCTTTCCCGTTATCCTTATCCCCATCGATTTCTTTCCACAAACACAGCGAGGCAGATTTCTGGGACAAATACAAGGATTTTCAAAACGAAGAAACCCATGCTTGATGATTCTGTCTTCCAATGAATGAAAGCTCAAGACAACAAGTCTTCCCCCGATATTCATCGAACCAATCAAAGACCGGCATGCGTCTTCCAATCCCTCGAGATCCCGATTGACAGCAATCCGAAGCGCCTGAAATACGCGGGTTGCCGGATGGATCCGATATTTCCTTTGGGGAATAAGATAAGAAATAAGATTGGCAAGCTCCAAGGTCGTTCGAATCGGTTTTCGTTCTCTCACTTCAATAATCTTCTTTGCTATCTTTCTTGAAAATTTTTCTTCGCCATATTTGTAAAAAATATCTGCGAGCGCCTTTTCAGAAAGTCTATTTACAAAATCATAGGCAGTTTCTTTCTGAGAGAGAGACTGTCGCATATCGAGAGGCCCCTCTTTTTGGAAACTGAATCCCCTTTGAGGGTCATCCAGCTGGTAAGACGAAACCCCCAAATCAAGGAGCGCGCCGTCCCAGGTTTTATAGGGAAACATCTTTTTTAAACTTTCAATCTCTTTAAAATCTCCATGGAAAAGAAACAACCTTTTTCCAACTTCTTTTTTGAACCGCTTTTTCGTCTGCTCCAAAGCCCCTTCGTCTTTATCCACCCCTATCACCACCGTAAGAGGAAATGCCCCTAAAATCGCCTCCGTGTGCCCGCCTAACCCAATCGTCCCATCAAGATAGATCCCCCCCTCCCTGACTTGCAAAAAACCGACTACCTCTTTGACCAAAACCGGCTGGTGTTCCCACATTAAATAATCATAGCATTTTTAAAGACCGATACTCAATCTCCCCAAGATTGCCTCGCGCGCGTGCC
>CAYJMQ010000029.1:0-25458 GCA_964371555.1 uncultured bacterium
AAGTGGCAACCGTCACTACCCACACTGGAAAACAATGTCTTTTTAAATAAGACAAGGAAGGACGACTACTTTCCGCAATAAACGCGCGCGGATATGAATTTAAACACGAATATGACAGTAACCATCAGATGGCAAAGGTGAGCTACCCCAACGGTCTCTCCGAATCTATGAAATATGACGGCGAGGGGAAGATCACTTACCACGATGGCCCTGAAGATATCCGAACCCGCTATAGCTATGACACCAAAGGGGATCCAAACCGATTCTTCTTTGCAACCGTAACAAAAGAGATCGGGAAAAAACCGAATCACATCACAACCGTCGATAAATACGAATACGAGTTCGGGCTTAGAGAGAATGGCACGCTTTATACTCACAAATTGACAAGCATTCTCGAGGGGGTAAGAACGGAGACAACCTATACCCCCTGCTGTGGAAAACCGGTCTCGATCAATCAAAATGGGAAAATCACCCGTTTTGATTATATGCCGAATGGCGCGCTTAAGAAGAAAATATCCCCTGACGGAACAGCGGTTTCGCTGGCCTATGATGAAAAATTCAATAAGGTCGCCAAAGTGGAAACTTCTTATCCCAAATTAAAACGAACCGAAATAACAGAATATAAATATGATCAAAAAGGGAATCTTGCCTTCGCAACAAACAAAAGCAAAAAAATCGCAATTCAGCTGGTCTATGACACCAAGGGACGAATTCAGAAACTAGTCGATCAGGGGGGGAAGACAATCCAATTTAACTACAATGAACTTGGAAAACCGACAAAAATTTCGTTAGAAGGAATCGGCTCAATCGTGGTGAGCTACAATGCGGCGGGTGAAATCACCGATGTGCGGAGCACGGGGGGGCGAAAGATTGCCGGCGAAGTTACAAACGCGTTCCAAACCCTCCTCGATATCATCCGCCCCGCAGGGGTGAGCTTGAACATCTAAGGGTTGAACGAGTGGATAAAAAATAGGCAAAAAACCGCCTATTCTTATCGATTAAATCTTAATGATAATATCAACTAACATATTGAAATTACTTATAAATTATAATTATACAGGAAAGGGATTCCCTCTGGTACAGTCATTGCAGTATTTAATGGGTAAAGCGACTAAAACCCTGGTTTTAGGGACGAAAATATAAGGTATCATCAATAAGGAGGATAAAATGAAAAAGCTCAGTTTATTTATTGTTGTGTTGAGCTTGTTTGGCATTTCGCAAGTGTTTGCCAAGGACGCCGAGTCTGTTGAAGACATGACCGGTCGGGCTGAGGAAACATGCTCTATTATGCCAAGTGAAATTGGACAGACCGCAGTAAAAGAGGCAATAGCTGGCGACGTGGTTATGCCGGAAGAAGACAAGAGACTCGAAGTTCCTGTCGAAAAGTAAGCGCCGGCTTCTTAAAAATAATTTTAAAAAAGTTTAATTCTGGAAACTACCCCCAAAAAAAATTTTGGGGGTAGTTCCAGTCTTTGCGACTTCAGTTTGACATCCTTCATTTCGCTGTGAGATAGAAATGTTATGACAGGTTTGGAAACTCCCTCAAACGAAGCTCGTCATCTAGAGAAGGCAGAGGGGGGGAGATCCCGCCAAATCCTTACCGTCTCAGAACTTACCAAAGAGATTAAAACTTTATTAGAAACCGGGTTTGAAACCGTATGGGTAAGGGGGGAGGTTTCATCGTTTAAGGTCCCCGGTTCCGGGCATTTTTACTTCAATCTCAAAGATGAAACAGCGCTGCTTGCCTGCGTCATGTTTCGCTTTAAAAATCAGTATCTCAAGTTTGACCTGAAAGACGGCCTGGAGGTCATGTGTGGCGGCCGGATAACGCTTTATGAGCTGCGAGGGAACTATCAGCTTCTGATTGATGTCATTGAGCCTCTGGGGCTGGGCGCTCTTCAGCTTCAGTTTGAACAGCTTAAAGAAAAATTAGAAAGGGAGGGATTGTTTTCGCCCGGGCATAAAAAACCGATCCCCTACCTCCCTCAAAAAATTGCGCTAATTACCTCCCCAACCGGAGCAGCGGTTCGTGACATACTCCAAATTTTGAACCGCCGTTTCAGCAATCTAGAAATTCTTTTGTTTCCGGTCTCTGTTCAGGGAGAAAAAGCAGCCCCTGAAATTGCTGCGGCTATTCAAAAAGTGAATCAACTCTCTCAGCACGACGTTATTATTTTGGGGCGAGGGGGAGGCTCACTTGAAGATCTCTGGGCCTTTAACGAAGAAGTTGTTGCCCGCGCGATATTTGATTCACAAATCCCGATTGTATCTGCCGTGGGACATGAAATCGATTTTACGATTGCAGACTTTGTCGCCGATCTCAGGGCGCCTACCCCATCTGCGGCGGCGGAGCTTGTGGTAAAAAACAAGGCCGATCTTAAAAACCTTCTTTTTAATCAACTCAAACGCATCCAGCAGTCATATTTAAAGCGCCTCCATTATCACAGAAACCGTCTTTCGGAGCTTGCGGGACGCCTAATCGATCCGCGCAGACAACTTGCGGACTGGAGATTGAGACTTTCAGATCTTCAGGAGAGGCTTCATTACACACTCTCGCAAAACATTAAAAATGCGCGCGCCTCGTTGGAGAAACTCTCCCCCTCTCTTAAAGTCTATATAGAACGCTTTCTGGAAAGGCGGCGACAAGATTTACGTCGCCTTATTTCTTTGCTTCAAAGTTTAAGCCCGCTGGCTATTTTGGAACGGGGGTATAGCATCACAGAGATCTTCCCAAAAAATTTGGTTAAACAAAAAATCGTTCGGAGTTTTCAAGAAATAAAAACAGGGGACGAGATTAAGGTTCAACTTCATGAAGGAAGTATCATTTGCAAAGTATTACGCACGTCGGCGTAAGGAAATTATTATTTTTTTTGAGAGGTTGCCAACCCAGGAAGGAAAGCAAGTTGCAAAACGAGAGAGTCTCTTTTGATTAAAACCAGCCAAATCTATTTCTTCTGAAAGGATTTCTGATCTTCCTTTTAAGCCACGCAAATAAATAAGATCCAACCAGGCCTTTTCAGGGTAAGCAATGCGATCAATATTAAATCCAAAAAAAAGTTTTTCCTTCATGTGAAAGTAGCGAATGTTTCCAAGAGGAGTTTTAATCTTAGCGGGCCGTCCTAATGTAATCAAAGTAATGCCTCCTTTTGGGGACTGTGAGAGGCGCTGATGGTGAAACAGGGCGCTCTCTAATGAGAGATAAGATGGAGAATATAATGTGGTGGCAACTTCCAAAAGCGAAGGTGAATTAAGAAGATTCACCCAGAGATTTTTTACCCGAAATACAAGTCCATTTTTTTCCGCTCTTATCAAAAGCATTGCCGCGGCAGGTCGGGAAAGAGAGAGGAGGGAAGCGACTTCACGAACAAGGAAAATTTTCTTTTGATGATTTCGAGCAAGGGTTTCGAGTGTCTTAATTAATTCAATTTGGCCCATTTTTAGCTCGGGCCACCAGTTTTTGATGGCTATTTAAAATATCGTTAAAAATACTTTCTTTTTGAAATTCAGGGGGAAGGTATCGTTTCCATTCTTCCCGGGCACGGTTCAACGACGTTCCTTTTTTTAAACGGCTGATCAAATTTTGCTTGAACTCAGTTTGTAAGAGCCTGCGTTCCTTTAATTTCAATTTTACAAGCGTAAAGATTTCGTTTTTTGGTAATTCCCAATCTGGTTTTCTTAACCAATGAAACCAAAGATCAAAAAGATCGCGCCCGCCTAGATATTTTCGATAAGCGAGCGCGATCATTTTCTCGGCGAGAATTTCTGGCAGGGTAAGCGCTTCACACACAAAACTGGATAAAGAAGGAAATTCAATCACAATGGGTCTCGAGGTATGCGCCGGATAAGCTTGTGTGTCGATGTGCAAACGTATCGATTGGGAGGGGCCGAGCGGGCAGATTATTTTCCATGTTCTTTTTTCCGGCTTGGGAGGCTGTAGGATTGCCTTTGCTCCAAGCCACTGGGACGCCTCCCGGACGGCATTTTTGAGATCCTGAGATAGCTTTAAGGGATTCTTGATGTCAGTCAAATCAATATCCTCTGAAAAACGGGGGTTCCCATATCCCAACACAAGGGCAGTTCCCCCCATAAAATGGGCGCCGGGGAGAGAAAGGCATTTCAGTACAAGGACTTGTAATAATACCTGTGTGGCTTCCATTTCACTGATTTTTTTCTCAGCCGCGAATTTCTGAATGCCTTCAAGAACCATTACAATATATTAACAAATCCGTTAATAAACAGCAATAGGATTACCCTGCCTCTTTATTTATTTGAAATTAAAATAGCAAAAAGATAAGATTTCCAAAGTGTCCAGAAAGCATATTTCCAGAAAGCCTATTTATCGACGGGCTTTGACATGGGGACTTATCAGCAGTTTCAGTTCTGGTTTTCTTTTTGTCCTTCTTTTTTTCCCAAAAATCGAAGCCTCATCCCTGACACAAAAAACATTTGAAAAAAAACTTGTAGAGCCTCTGGTCGACTCTCCTGGAAAAACAATCGGGAGCGATTTTAACGGGGATGGGATCCATGACATTATGACATCTTCAATCTTGAATGATGACCCTCCGGGAGACAATGGGGGCGCTGTATATATCCTTTATGGAACAAGCTCTTTTTCTTCGACCTATCGATTGGACGGCGCAGGGGTCAATGTGACAGTTCTCGCGAAAGCGGCCAGTGATCGTTTGGGGGTACGCACTGCCAGCGCCGGCGATCTCAATAGTGATGGCTTTGACGATATCGTCATGGGCGCCAACTTGAATGATGACGGCGCTGTTTCGGATTCCGGGGCGGCGTATATTCTCTACGGTCATCCCAGCCTCGCATCTGATATTCGTTTGGATGGGAGCGGGGTCGATGTTACCATCATTGGAAAAACAGCATCCGAGCACTTTGGATACGATGTCGCCTCAGGGGGTGATATCAATGGCGATGGCTTCGA
This sequence comes from uncultured bacterium, assembly GCA_964371555.1. Lineage (GTDB taxonomy): Bacteria > Bdellovibrionota > JACOXK01 > 2-02-FULL-40-11 > 2-02-FULL-40-11 > CAYJMQ01. Next base: position 4,940 of record CAYJMQ010000029.1, read on the forward strand.
TGATCTTCTGGTAACGGGCCGGTATTCGGATGACGGCCCTGGTACAAACAGTGGCTCTGTCTTTATTCTTTATGGAAGCGCCTCACTCTCAGCAGACTACGATATTGCCGGGACAGGGGTCAATGTTACGATTACAGGAAAGGCTGCCAGTGATTCCCTGAGCAGAGTCTCCAGCGCAGGGGATGTCAATAGCGATGGGTTTGACGATGTTCTTATGGGGGCGCTCTTCAATGATGACGGCGCCGATCCGAATGGGGGGACACTCTATGTCCTCTTTGGAGGATCGAGCCTCGCTTCTGATACGAGAGCGGCAGCCGCAACAAACATTACGTTATTGGGAAAAGCCGCCAATGATTATCTAGGAGTTAAAGTCAGTGGGTTGGGAGATATCAATGGGGATGGCTTTGCTGATTTTGGCGGGGGGGCGCTAGGCAATGATGACGGCCCCGGAGCAAACAATAATGGAGCCGGCTACATTATTTACGGACGGACATTTCCTGCCAATCTCACCCTTGATACCGCGAGTACTGAAGAAAATGTCCGCCTCCTGGGAAATGCCGACACAGATACTCTTGGAGAAGATGGCTTTGCCGCCGCGGGGGATGTCAACGATGATGGTCTTGCCGATATCTTCGCGGCTTCCCGACTCAACGATGCCCAAGCCAATAATGCTGGCACTGCCTATATTATTTATGGAAGCACTTCATTGGCCTCATCGATTACGATGGGAAACAATGATGTGACCATCACAGGAAAAACGGCGAGCGACCAGTTCGGATTTAGTATATGAGGGGAGGTGGATGTTAATGTTGTCTGCTTCCCTGTTTTTATGGAACATTCAGAGCTTAATTACGTTCTTGGCCTTAATGCTGGCGCTGCTTACATTCTTTTCGGGAGCGGCTCCCTCTCTTCCACTATTCAATTGAACGGCGCCGGCGCCAATGTAACGATTTTGGGAAAAGCAACAGGTGACTATTTTGGCCGGACAGCGGCCAGCCGGACAAGCGCGGGACCTTAAATCTTCTCACAAGGGGATTCTCACAAGACGAAAGCCGCAAATGTTGCTTTTGTGGAGATGATCCCACGCTTCGCGATTTGCAGATCGGGATCTTCGGGGAGGGCTTTGCCAATCTCCCCCCCGCGCAACTCTCAATGAACCTGAAGCAGGTCCCATAGGATTTACTACACTATCATTGCCGTAACGCCCCTCATGCCAGTCAGAAACCCACTCCCATACATTTCCATGGATATCGTAAAGTCCCCACGGATTGGGGGTTTTGGTTGCCACAGGATGCGTCTGCATTCTCGAATTTTCGGAATACCAGGCATGATGGGAAAGATCTTTTGGATCATCTCCAAAAGAATAGGTTGATGTTGTCCCCCCCCGCGCCGCATATTCCCACTCGGCCTCTGTTGGAAGACGATACTCATACCCATCTTGGCGTTGATTAAGCTTGTCGATAAATGTTTGGATGTCATTCCAGGAAACACTCTCCACAGGGTGATTAGGACATAGAGATACTTCTCGATTGATTTCCCGAAATTCATCTGGGCAATCCACCTTTTTTTTGAAATGGGAGGGATTATTCCCCATGATAGAAAACCATTGACTCTGCGCGAGCTCTGTCTTTTGAATTTCAAAACCTTTTGTTAATGTTACAGGGTGTGGCGGTTCATCAATATCCCGGTTCATTTCAGTTAAAGGGCTCCCCATTTCAAAAGTTCCAGGATTTATCCCGATAAATGCGGCTGAAAAGATGGGCATTCTGATTAACCGGAAACCTATTCCATAATTTCGCCCTTCCGGGCCCCAATTAAACCGGACAGCCACCCTACACCGTGAAGAATCGTCATTCCATGCCCCTCCGCGGATGACACGCGCAGATCCTGACCCCGGACCTATCGGATTAATGACGGCAGATGGGGGATACTCTTTTTTATACCAGTCGAGCACCCATTCTCTGACATTGCCATGCATGTCGTAGAGCCCGATCGGATTGGGGGCTTTGGTTGCCACAGGATGCGTCTGCTTTTCTGAATTTTCAAAATACCAGGCATGATGGGAAAGATCTTTTGGATTATTTCCAAAAGAATAGGCTGACATTGTCCCCCCCCGCGCCGCATATTCCCACTCGGCTTCCGTTGGAAGACGATACTCATACCCATCTTGGCGTTTATTGAGCTTGTCGATAAATGTTTGGATGTCATTCCAGGAAACTTTCTCCACTGGATGATTTGGGCACAAGGGAATGCCATCTTTTTCGACATATTCAGTTGGACAATATTTTTTTGTCTTAAAAATAGAGGGATTTGTTCCCATCAGAGAAAACCATTGGCTTTGTGTTACCTCTGTCTTCTGGATTTCAAACCAACGTGTGAGAATGACGAGATGTTTGGTTTCATCGATATCCCGATTGGCTTCGCTGTCTGGACTTCCCATCTGGAAGGCGCCCTCAATGATAAAAGAAAAAGGAAGGATTATGTCTGTCTCAGCCCCTTCCGCGGCGCCTACTTCTTTCGAGTCGACTGAGATCAAAAACAAGGAAACAAGAGCCAAAATTTTTCCGAGATGCCAATACATCATAGCCGCTATATAGCCAAAACAAATATAAAATTTCAACAAAAAAACTGGACAAAAATTTCCCCCCCAGTTAGAAGAATTTAATGATAAAAACTTTTTCGATTATTTCATTTATTCTATTTTCTCTGATTTTTCCCTATTCGATGATCCATGCGGAGGACGGAGAGGCAATTTGGATGACTGTTCGTTTGAACTCCCCTTTTTTCAACGCGATGATCGAAGTGTCTGATGAAAAACTGATGGAATGTGAGAGCTCAGTTTTTAAAAGTGACCGGAAATTTGCAAAACTGGTTAGAGTTTTCAGAAGCATGCGTGATTATGATTGGCACACCCTCGGGCCCCTCGATTCTGAAATCTATTTTAAAATCAATCTTGAAACCTCTCAAGTTGTCAAAATCGAAGAGACAGAGATCGAGCGCTCCTATTTAAAGAGAGAAAAAGAACGATGGTTTGGCTTCATCTTAAGTCTTGGCCTCGATCCCCTTGTGATCTATTCAGAAACTGCGTCTGATTCGATCTCTCTTCTTCAACATCTCTATAAAGAGGGTTTTCTGTCAGAAACAAAAAGCGATTTCCTCCATATTCAGGATGAACTTATCTCATCATTAAAAAGTACGCATTTGGTTGGATCTTCCCTTGTTTCCTTAAGTCCGGCAGGGGTTGTGCAGGGGGTCTGGAATTTGGGAACAAGCCTTGCAAGCGCGATTCTGGATACTGCCTTTGCAATTGTTTCTGCTCCTTTGCGGGGACTGCGGTTTCTATTTCGACCCTCCCCCCCCAAGGTCAGGAACCTGGAGACAAATTTAAAAGAATGGATCATTCAGGGCGGAGCTAAATACCATCTCTCCATGACAGTGGAAGGAGAGGAGCGCTCTGGAGAAATTGTCTTCCATGACAATAAAGATGGAACATTAGGCGCCTCACTCACTGATTTTCAATGGATCTCGGCCTATCTTGAAGGATTGTCAGATGAAAATCTCTTCTTTGCAAAATTTAAAGATCAGGGGATTGATTTGGGATGGATTGGAATTGTTGAAGAATCTAAAAATTTGAGGATCAGCGGAAAGATCATCAATGGGCAGCCCCCTCTCCCCGATCCATCAGAGAGGGATCCACTTTGGAGATGGACAACACGGATTCAAGCTGCTTATTCCCGGCTATTAAAAGAGCCCGAAATAGGTTCCTTTCTTATAGAGTGATTATTGTTAAGCCGCTTCTTCTTTTACGAACCGATGTCTTCGGAAGGGTTCTTTTCTTTCGGATTTTGGCAATTCTCTTACAAACACGGCATGCAAAATATCCTTGAGATCTTTTGCAAGAATAAATTTGATATTTTCTTTATATTCCTTTGCGATCTCTTTCAGGTCTTCTTTATTTCGATAGGGAATAATAACCGTTTTGATATTTTGTCTGAGCGCCGCCAGAATCTTCTCCCGAATTCCACCGACAGGAAGCACTTTTCCCGTGAGTGTGATTTCCCCCGTCATCGCAATATCTTTTGAAATGGGTCTCTTTGTAATCAAAGACATTAAGGATGCGGCAATGGTCACCCCGGCCGAAGGACCGTCTTTGGGGATAGCTCCTTTCGGCACATGAACATGCAGATCGTTCTTGGCAAAAAATTCTGGATCCTCAATCCCAAGCTCTTTGGCATGCGCGCGAATATAGCTTAAAGCCGCCTGTGCTGACTCTTTCATCACGTCCCCCAGTTGCCCTGTCAATGCCAGCCCCCCCTTTCCAGCCATCTGCGTCGCTTCCACATAAAGGATTTCACCCCCGTAAGGGGTCCAGGCAAGACCGGTTGCAATGCCCACTTCGCTCTTCTTCTGTTCTTCTTCTTCTAAAAATTTTGGCACCCCTAAAAACTTTGAAACATTGTTTTCATCTATGACTGTCGGCGCCACTTCCTTTTCAGCAAATTTTCTTGCCACTTTCCTGCAAATGGAAGCAATTTCCCGCTCCAGATTCCTCAAGCCCGCTTCCTGGGTATATTGACGGATAATGGTTTTGACCGCCCCCTTTGTTATCTTAATTTTATCTTCTGTAAACCCGTTGTTTTTAACCTGTTTTGGAATTAAAAACCTCTCGGCAATTTTTAATTTCTCATCTTCACTGTAGCCGGGGAGTTGAATGACCTCCATCCGGTCTTTGAGCGCCGGGTGCACAGGATCTATAAAATTCGCTGTCGCGATAAAGAAGACGTTTGAAAGGTCAAATGGCATGTTAAGATAATGATCCCTGAAACTATAATTTTGCTCCGGATCAAGCACTTCAAGAAGCGCCGAAGCCGGATCTCCGCGAAAATCATTTCCAATCTTGTCGATCTCATCCAGCATGAATACGGGATTATTTGCGTCGGCCTGCTTCAACCCCTGAAGGATTTTTCCCGGCATGGCCCCCACATAGGTTCTCCGATGCCCGCGAATTTCAGCTTCATCGCGGATGCCCCCTAAAGAAATCCGTACGAAATGTCTCCCCATCGCTCTTGCGATCGATTTCCCGAGAGATGTTTTTCCAACGCCGGGCGGACCAGAAAAACAGAGGATGGGACCACTCATCGAATGCTTTAGTTTTCTAACGGCAAGAAATTCGAGTATCCGATCTTTCACTTTTTCCAAACCGAAATGATCTTCATCCAAAATCTCTTTTGCCCTTTTTATATCAATGCTGTCTTCAGTGCGCTTGCTCCAGGGGACTTCAACAAGCCAATCGAGATACGTGTGCACAACGCTCGATTCAGAGGAGTCGGGATGCATCCGCTCGAGTCGTTTGAGCTGTTTCAATGCCTCTTCTTCACTCTCTTTTGGCATATGCGCTGCAGCAACTTTTTCCCGAAGTTCCTGCATTTCATCATCTTTATCCGACTGTTCCCCAAGCTCCGTGCGAATAGCTTTGAGTTGTTCCCGGAGAAAATATTCTTTTTGTGTTTTTGTCATTTCATCACGGGCCTGGGTTCTGATCTTTTCTTTCATTGAAAGAACATCCAGCTCACGAGCGAGAAGTTGATTCACAAACTGCAACTTCTCTTCAATATCGCTTGTCTCCAAAATCCGTTGGGCATCCACCACTTTAAGTCCCATATTTGAGGCAATGAGATCAGAAAGTTTTCCGGGCTCTGTGACTTCATCCATGATGAGAAGAATGTCCGGCGAAATCATTCTTCCAAGAGAAACAAGTTTTTCAAGCTGTTCCTTGACCGTTCTCACCAGCGCCTCCACAGTAACTTCATCTTTCCCTTGGCCTGTCTGTTCGATCTTTTTTATTTTTACCATGTAGAAGGGATCCTGCTGCTGATAAACCTCGATTTTCCCCTTTCCCAATCCTTGAATCAGAATTTTAATCCGGCCATCGGGGAGCTTTCTCATCCGCATGATCAATGCATACGTGCCAACTTCATAAATGGCTTCAGGCGATGGGTTTTCATCTGTCATCTCTTTTTGAGCGGAGAGGAAAATCACCTTTTCATGTTCCATGGCATGCTCAACAGCGCGAATGGACGATTCCCGCCCCACGAATAAAGGAAGAATCATATAAGGAAAAATGACAACATCCCTGACGGGAAGGAGAGGTAATTCTTCAGGAACCGTAATCTCTTGCTGATCGAAGTCGTCCATAGAAGGCGGGGATACAACCCCCACACTAGTACGATTCGGTATTTGAGCGAGGAAACTTTAGGCTGTAAAGCCGCTCAATTGCGGTTAAGAGGCGAACATTTTTTCATTATGCTCCTCTTCTTCTTTACATTTGATACACAGGACGGCGAAGGGGCGGACTTCAAGACGGTTCACCCCAATTTCTTCACCACAAGATTCACAAACCCCATACTCCCCTTTTTCAATCTTTTGCAAAGCCTTCTCAATTTTTGGAATTACTGCCCGCTCACGATCTTTTAATCTGATCGTCAGAGACTGTGACAGATCGGTGGTGGCTAAATCGATTTCATCAGGAAGGTCGTCACGACTTACGTTGAGCTCCTGTGCCATGAGCTTCTTACCCCCTTCAATGATTTGCCGCTTCTGCTCCAAGAGCCGCTCTTTAAATCTTTCAAGGTCTCTTTTTTTCATGCAAACCCCCTTCCTGTCACAACACAATTCAGGCTTGGGTTTTAAGATTTTTTTTCACAACGATCACCCTTACCTTACTAGAAAGGAATCCTACCATGCTGTTTTTTATTTGAAAAGATGAAAATTACATCGAGCTGGTTTGTCGACCCTTTTTAAAATTATTCTATCTCCCGAATTTCACCTTTGCGAACGGTTAATAAAAATAATTCTTTGTCGACATCCCGATTGCCTAAAAATGACGCTTCTTTTGTTGCCCCCACGTAACCAGACAGCCCGCTTAGCTTTTCTTTCAGTGATTCCCGTGTTTCAATATCGCCTTCTGAAAGAACTGTGAGCAATAACCTGGCTGCATCATAAGCCTGTGCCTCCCAAATCGCGGGCGTTTCATAAAAAATTTTTTCAAAGAGCTTAACAAATGCCGTTGTTTCCGAAGAAACTCCCCCTCTAAAAAAACCATCTACAAAAACAGCCCCTTCTATATATTCACCCCCTCGTTCGACCAGCTCCTTCGAATTCCATCCTTCGGTCCCAAGAAGCGCCACATTTTCAACATCATAATAAGCCAGTGTCGGCGCAATTTGCCCAATAACTTTTGCATAGTCGGGAATAAATAACGCCTCAAAATCAATCTGAGGCGGAAGTTTAACATCCGATTCTTTGATCTCTTCCTTATTGAGTTCAATCTTGGCCTTTTCTTCAAAAATTTTGTATTCATCCCTCCTGGCCTTTGGCTGATCAAGCCCCACCAGTCTTTTTATTTCACGATTGAAATCGCTTTGAGCGGGAAGATATGTCTCAATCCCCTCCACCATTCCCCCACATTCCTCAACTTTGTCCCAAAATAGATTTGCGAACTCAATGCCATAATTGTCGTCAGGATAGAGGATCGCAAATTTTTTTATCCCCCTGTCGCTGCAGGCATATTTAATCAACGTATTTACCTGATGTTCCCGTGTCATCGCGTAGCGAAAAACATATTCTCCCATTGTTGTAATAGTCGGATGCTGTGAGAGATTAATCATGGGTATTTTGAGTTGTTCAGCGCGGCGCGCGGCCCTCTCCGATGAGAAGGTCAGAAGAGGTCCAAGAATGGCAATCGCCTGATCCTCTTCAAGAAGTTTTTCAACACCCCGTTCGGCTTCTTCCGGGATTCCCCGTGAATCGTAAATTGCCAACTCATAAGGCACAGCCCCTTCGTCTGAAAAAAAGGAAAACGCGAGCTGGATTCCCCTTAAACTCCTTTGGCCGAATTTCAAATATTTTCCACTCAATGGCAAAATACAACCAATCAGATGTTTTCTGGTTGAAACTGCGGCTGAATCCACTTCCGTGATTGCCAGCTCATCCAATCTCTTTTGAAGTTTTGACGTATAATAAAATAATCTTTCTTTCTGAAACGGTGAAAGCTTGTCCGGATCATCAATCGATTTTAGAATTTCATAAGATTCAGAAAATGCCTCGCGCCTATAAAGCGCTTCAGCGAGTAGAAGACTTGCCTCAAGACTGCTCGTCGTCCCTTCATATTCCGCAATAAACTGGCGAAGAATCTCGATATATTCCGGATCCGTCAGATGATCTTGATATTGTTTTTGAATAGCCAAAAGATCGATTTTGGCGGCTTCCGTATGGGTGACGATCCTTTTCCCACGACGGACTTCTTTCTCAGCGCATGAGAGGGAGCACAACAGGACAAAAAATAGCGCCCATTTCATCCCCAAGCTCATCCCCCATTTCATCCAAAGAACTCTTTCATTTTCTCAAGGAAACCTCGCTGACCAGACTCCAACCGATCCCCTGACAGATTTGCAAACTCTGTCAATACCTCTTTCTGCTTCGGTGTCATTTTTGTCGGGGTCTCAATGATAACCTTCACCAATTGATCCCCTTTCCCACCCCGTGAAATATCAGGGAACCCCTTATCCTTCAATCGAAAGACCTTTCCAAACTGAGTTCCGGATGGGATTTTCATCTGAACCTTTCCATACAATGTTGGAACTTCGATTTGTGTCCCCAATGCAGCTTCAGTAAATGAAATAGGAACTTCACAAAGAACATCATTATTTTCCCTTGCGAAAAAGGGGTGTTCATTGACTTCGATCACGATATAAAGATCTCCGGAACGCCCCCCATGACTCCCCGCATTCCCCTCCCCTGAAAGCCTAAGACTCTGTCCGGTATCAATCCCTGGAGGAATATTAACGACCACCGTTTTCTTGGTTTGCCCAGTCCCCTTCCCATGACAGGTGGAGCAGGGGGTAGCAATATAGGTTCCTTCTCCCTGACACTGTTCACACGTTCTTGAAATACTGAAAAATCCCTGCTGATAGCGGACTGTCCCTGTTCCATGGCATCGACTGCAGGCTGTAGGGCTCGTCCCCGGCTTTGCGCCGGATCCTTCACAGACAGAGCACCTAACCTTTCGAGGAATATCGATCTTTTCCTCTTTTCCAAAAGCCGCTTCTTTAAATGAAATTTTTAAATGATACCTTAAGTCTTCACCCTGGATAACGCGCGGCCCCCGACGGGTTTCCCGCCTCGCTCCCCCAAAAAAATCACCAAAAACGTCTCCAAATAGATCCTCAAAGCCAAATCCCCCCATCCCTTCGAATCCTCTAAAACCCGCCTGGGGGCCTGTTTGTCCAAACTGATCATAGGAGCGGCGTTTATCCTGGTCCGAAAGCACCTCATATGCTTCCGAAATTTCCTTAAATTTTTCTTCCGCTTCCTTATTCCCCGGATTTCTATCTGGATGGTATTTAAGGGCTAATTTACGGTAGGCTTTCTTGATATCGTCAGTTGCGGCATTTCTGTCTACACCAAGTAAAGTATAATAATCTTTCGTAGCCACATTATCACTTACTTAACTTCCTTATAGTCCGCGTCAATGACTTCGTCATCAGATTTTTCTTTTTTCCCTTTTTCTTTTTTAGAAGCCCTGTCCGACTCCGCTTCCGACCCGGTAGTTGAAGAGGAAGAGTCCCCGGACTTGGCCCCTTTATACATTGCTTCACTTAATTTATAGGTCGCCTGGTTAAGTTCGTCTATGGTTTTGTTAATTTCATCAACACTGTCGCCCGAGAGCGCTTTTTTTGCTTTCTCAATTGCCTGCCGAATCGCCTCTCTTGTCCCTTCATCCACTTTATCGCCATGTTCTTTCAGCGATTTTTCCGCGGTATAAATGAGAGAATCTGCGGTGTTTCTTGCATGAACCAATCCTGATTTTTTCTTATCCTCTTCCATATGCGCTTCTGCGTCTTTCACCATTTTCTCAATCTCTTTTTCATTTAACCCGCTCGAGGGACGAACCTGGATCGACTGTTCTTTGCCTGTCCCAAGATCCTTGGCATGGACATGCACAATCCCATTCGCATCGATATCAAAAGTAACTTCAATTTGTGGCACTCCTCTCGGCGCTGGTGGAATCCCGACAAGATCAAATCGGGCAAGGGATTTGTTGTCAGAAACCATTTCCCGTTCACCTTGAACAACATGAATAGTAACCGCAGGCTGACTATCCGAGGCTGTTGAAAAGATCTGGCTCTTTCGGGTGGGAATCGTCGTGTTTCGCTCAATGATTTTTGTGCTCACCGCCCCAAGTGTTTCAATCCCCAGAGAGAGCGGCGTAACATCCAAAAGAAGGACATCTTTCACTTCCCCCTGTAACACACCCCCCTGAATGGCGGCTCCCACGGCAACAACCTCGTCCGGATTGACCCCTTTGTGGGGTTCTCTTCCAAAAATTTCTTTTACTTTTTGCTGCACCCGTGGCATCCGCGTCATTCCGCCAACCAGCACAACCTCATCAATATCTTTCGATGAAAGTTTTGCGTCAGAAAGCGCCTTCCGGCAAGGATCAACTACCTGTTCAATCAGATCGGCACACAGGCTTTCAAGCTTTGATCTTGTAATTTTTATGTTGAGATGTTTGGGCCCGGACGCATCTGCGGTAATAAACGGCAGATTAATTTCTGTTTCCATTGCGGTTGAGAGCTCGCATTTTGCCTTTTCTGCCGCTTCTTTTAATCTTTGGAGCGCAATTTTGTCTTGACGAAGATCGATTCCGGCATCCTTTTTGAATTCATCTGAAAGATAGTCAACAACCCTGAGATCAAAATCTTCCCCACCCAGGAAGGTATTTCCATTTGTAGATTTGACCTCAAAAACCCCATGCCCTAATTCCAAAACTGAAATATCAAATGTCCCGCCGCCCAGATCAAATACCGCAATCTTTCTGTCCCCTTTTTTATCCAGCCCATACGCCAACGCAGCTGCCGTCGGTTCATTGATAATCCGCTCGACTTCAAGCCCTGCGATTTTTCCCGCATCTTTCGTTGCCTGTCGTTGACTGTCATTGAAATAAGCAGGCACGGTAATTACGGCATGTGTAACCTCATGCCCAAGATAGTCTTCTGCTGTCTTTTTCATTTTTTGCAAAATGAACGCAGAAATTTCGGACGGGCTGAAATCCCGGTTGTTCAAACGAACCCAGGCATCTCCATTCGTCGCTTTTGTCATTTCGTATGACGCCCTTTTCTTCCAGTTGGCAACCAGCGGATCATCCGCTTTTCGCCCCATCAATCGTTTGACCGCATAGACGGTATTTCTGGGGTTTGTCACCGCCTGACGCCGCGCCAAATGCCCCACGAGACGCTCCCCTTTTTCCGTAAAAGCAACGACAGAGGGCGTTGTCCGCATCCCCTCGCTGCTCTCAATCACTTTTGGGTCGCCACCTTCCATGACGGCAACACATGAAAATGTCGTTCCCAGATCGATTCCAATCATTTTAGATTTCCCTTTTGCCATAAGCCCTCCTATCCCTGATCTTTTCGTTTTGCAACGATAACCTGCGCAGCCCTGAGCAATCGATCATGGAGTGTGTATCCTTTTCGGTGTTCACGAATGACCGTCAAAGGCTCACAGTCTGCTTTCTCTTCCTCGGCAATCGCCTCATGAAATTTCGGATCGAACTTTTTTCCAACACTATCCATTGGAGCAATTCCAAATTGCGAAAATACAGAAAGACACTGCTTGAGCGTCAAGCGCAATCCCTCTTCGAGTCCCTGAACATCTCCTTTTGCATGTGATAATCCCCACTCGAGCGAGTCGACCACCAAAAGAAGTTCTCTTGCAAAACGTTCATGACCATACTTTAAAAAATCCGTCTGTTCCTTATAAATTCTTTTTTTAAAATTTTCAAAATCGGCCCTCAAATAGAGCCCCTTATTATAATTTTCTTTCGCTTCTTTTTCGGCCTGTTCAAACTTTGCCTTATAATCGATCTCTTCCGTTTGTTTGAGAGCCTCGCTACTTTTTACTTCTTGAGAAGCGCCCTCTTTACATGATTTCTTATTATCAGACATTGTTTCCACTGGACTTCAGATTGAATTCACAGGAGTTTCAGCAACACCTGGTTGAGATATAAAAGTCCTTTTTTTGTTAATTTGAGCATTCCATGTGAAGAGTCAAGAAGTCGCTCCTCCATGAGCGAATTAATTTTATATCCATATGATATCATTATGTTTTCTCTAAATCTCTCTTCATAATCTGAGTATGAAATCCCTGCCAGAAATCTAAGATTCGCAATGAGGTAGTTGGCCTTAGCCTTCTCAAGGGTTACCTTTTCAAAATCCTCCTGGGCTTCCCCCTCCTTCTCAATGCGGCTGGAATAGCCCTCCCATGAATCGACATTTTTAAAGGAAAGCCCCCATGAATGATCCCCGTCCCGAAAATAGGAGTAAGCCCCAGCCCCCAAACCAAGATAATCTTCAAGCCTCCAATACTTGAGGTGATGCCTGCAAAAAAAACCTTCTTTTGCAAAGGCAGAAACCTCGTAGTGTTTATATCCCGCATCTGCCATCCTTTCGATGATAAAAGTGTACATTTGAGCTGTCAGTTCATCAGAGGGAAGATTCGGACTCAAGCGATTGAACTTATCTACTGTTAAATGATATATCGACGCATGTTCCGGTTCCAAAAGAAAAAGCTGGTCGAGATCTTCATTAAGATCGCCTAAACTTTGATCCGGAATGCCAAAAATGAGATCAACATTTATGTTTTCAAAACCGGCTTGGCGGGCTGATTCAAAACTCTTCACAGCCTGGTTTACCGAATGAGATCTTTCCAAAGTCCTCAGATGATGGGACTGGAATGTCTGGATTCCGAGACTTAAGCGGTTGATGCCAAGCAACCGAAAACCTTTCAACTTTGAAAGCAATGCCGAAGCGGGATTGGCTTCAATCGTTATTTCCGTAAGCGCAGCCATCTGAAATTTTGAGTAAACGGCTGATAAAAGCCTCTCGATTTGATCCACCGAAAAAAGAGAGGGGGTCCCCCCTCCCAAATAAATCGTATCTGTGATCCGATCATGAAATTTTTGCGCGTAAAAGTCGATCTCCTTGAGAATTACAGACAAATATTGATCGAGCTCTCTTTTTTGTTTTAGAGAATACACATTAAAATCGCAGTAGACACAGTGGTGGCTGCAATAGGGTAAATGAATGTAGAGCCCAAGATTCATGTGCGACTTGTCCGGTAGAGCAGAAAACCGGAAAGGACCAAAAACAAGACATTTGGAAACCACATCGCAAAAAGAGGGGGGAGAATTCCTTTAACTGCAAGCGAGCGCCCTGCCAAATAGACGGTCCAGTAAGCGCCCACAAAAAAAAGCGTGTAGGCAAAAGAGCCCGATCGGACCATACGGGCAGGGGTAATTCCAAGAGCAATCCCTAAAATCGCAAATATAAAATTCGCAAATGCTATTGAAAATTTTCGATGGTATTCGGCTTTATATGTCCTTGCCTTTGCAAGATCCCCTTTTTGTTCTTCCTCAACAATTCTCTCTTTCAAACGGGGGAGCGAAAGCCATTGCGGCTTTTCCTTTATATCAATCTTTAAAACTTCATCCAAAGAAAGATTGATTGTATAGTTTTCAAAATGGATTTTCTGAATAGAGCTATAATCTGATTTCGTTGAATGAAGACTTCCGTCATACAAAACCAAAAATACGGATGAAAGATTTTCAGAAGAAATCAGCCTCCCTTTTTTGGCAATAACCGAAACAGGAGAAGTTTTGTCCCGGTCATCATAAATAAAAACATTTTCAAGGGTTTTTTCAGAGGGATCGACCTTATCCGTATAAAGCACAAATCCAAAAAAATCGTCATTAAATGCCCCGGGCTTAATGCCGACCGTTGCCCTGTTTTTACCGATCTGCCAAACCAACGCCCGATAGGACCGCGCCCCCCAAGCCTCAAGATGAATTGTCAGAAAAAGACAAAAACTGCTTACGATTGCCGAAAAAACCAAAACCGGAAGGGCGAGCTGTGTAGAACTGAATCCCGATGCTCTGAGAGCAGTAATTTCACTATCTGCCGAAAGTCGTCCAAAGAGAGAAAGAACTGAAAATAAAAGCGCAATCGGAATAGATACCGCCAAAAAGGCGGTTAAAAGATAAAAAACAAGTTTTAAAACGGAGACGATTCCAACCCCATGCACGATAATCAGCTCATTGAGCCGCAGCACCTGTGACATGACGAGAATAAAAATAAAGACAGAAAGCCCCAGGAAAAAAGGGGCAATAAGCTCGCTCAAAATATATTTAAAAACAATTGGTGTGCGAAGCTTCACACGATCCACTTTATAAAAACCCCTCTTTAGCGTCAACGATATCCTATCTTATTAAAACGACTACAAAATTTGATTTTTAAAGGAGCCGCCTTTATAATTGAGTTATTATGTATTGGGGGGAAAGATGAAGAAGGATCAAGAAATTTGTGTTTTTACTCAACCTGTTGAATTCTTTAGAAATTTGATCACATCCGCTATTAAAAACCAGAAGGTAACCCTGGAAGCAGATGTCGAATATTATCTCGTCTCCCTTCTGTCCCAATATATGCGGATCGAGATGATGAAAAAATCAGAGAGGGCGCCATTGGCAATCAGGCTTCATCAAGCGCTGGTCGCAACCCCATCTGAAAAGGTACAGCTGCTAAAAGAAGTGGGCGATTTTTCACTTTATATTTCCGGCTTTTTTGCCGATAGCCTCAACCAGAAAATAGTTGATATCGATTATTATATGGCAATGGGGGGGGCTGCTTATTTAAAACTTTCTCATGCGTTTGCCCACCAGAACCTGCAAGCGCTCTACCGGGATCTCTTTCAAAAATTCGGAACCTGCGTCGATATCCTGACTGAGGTTTCTGACATCACTTTCTCGAACACAAACAAAGACCTGCTTCGTCTCTATGAAAAGTGGCTAAAAACCAAAAGCGTACGGGTCGCCGAACTCTTAAAAAAAGCCGGTCTCTTTCCTATTGAAAATATCCCGACAGATTTTCAGTGATTTGCCAAACTATTTGCTCCAAAGAATAAAATTCTGTATCCTGCCTCTTAATGACAAAATTCGGTCAAATAGTTCTTCTCTGTTGTTTTCTTGCCGCTTCCTACGGCAATGCGGAAACACCAGGCGGCATCATTATCGGAAAGTTCGCCAATATCCGGGATCTTCCGACTGTTATCAATTCAAAAATTATTCGAAGCGCCTACAAAGGGACAGCGTTGAAGATCCTCGACAAAACAGCGGAGAAGATAAAGATCGGGGAGGTGGAAGGGCATTGGTATAAAGTTGAATTGATTGAAGAGGGGGACGAGGGGTGGATTTTCGACAAATATGTTGCGCTGGAAGGAGATCCCCAAATTGCGCAATATTTCCAATGGGTCATTTCATCGCTCTACTACTACCGCTCCGATCTCAATGAGCTATATGAAGAGATTAAAGACGATGTGAGCCCGAAAAACGCGCTCGACCAGTTGAAAAAATATAACCCCCGGTTTTTGAATTACATCGCCTATCGACTGCTCGCGGAAAGAAATGCATTGGCAATGCCGGTTTTAATCGCATTTATGGATCCCGTTCACAAAGAGAAAAACAGTGAAGACGCAAATTACCTGTTTACCTGGGAAATTCTTGAAAGACTGATCCCTAAAGTTTTAATTACCAATGACTACCAAAGTTTCAGATACTGGTGGCAGAGAAATTATGGCTCCGCTGGAGGCGATCTTTTTTCATTGGCAACACACGAATTGGCGACGATTTTTAAAAAGATCCACGAAAACGAAAATCGGGTTTACCGAAAAGTCACGAATCAGCTTCAAGGACGGTAACCAACGTTTTAAGATCAGCAATTTGTTCTTCGAGATCCGCAATGACTTTATCACGATCCTCACGAGGAAAACTTCCGTCGTCAAAAACAAAATAACGCCCGTTTTTCAGCTGATATTGAATTTCATTGGCCTTAATTCTTCGCCGGAGCGTCGAAATACTGATCCCTTTTTTAAACGCGTATTCCAAAAGCGGGATCCATTGATCATTTTCCATCAAGTAACATACCCTATTTTCAAGTAAAGTATAACAGCAGACATTTCATTTCAATGAAAATGTTTAAAATTGAATTCTCTATTAAAAAATACCATAATGTGTCCTTAAGATGAAAGTCGCTCTCGCACAAATCAATCCGACCATCGGGGCTTTTCAAAAAAACTCCGAAAAAATATTGCATTTTATCGCGGAAGCGAAAAAGAAAAATTCCGATCTTGTTATTTTTCCGGAATTATCGCTCATCGGCTATCCCCCGCTCGATCTTCTCGATAAAGATCATTTCGTCGAAGATAACTTAAAAGCGCTTCAGGCGCTCAGCAAACAAATCCAGGGAATTTCCGCCATTATCGGATATGTAGAAAAGAACACGACCCGACACGGGAAGCCCTATTACAACGCTGCCGCGCTCATATCATCCGGAAAAATCGTTTCAAAACATTATAAATCGCTTTTGCCGAGCTACGATGTTTTCGATGAAACCCGTCACTTTGAGCCCTCATCCAAAATTTTTCCAGCCAACATCCAAAAAAATCCGGTGGCAGTATCCATTTGCGAGGACATTTGGAATGACAAGGATTTCTGGAAAAAGAGGCTCTACAGATCGGATCCCCTCCCCTTACTTCTTAAACAAAAAAAACACTGCCTTATTAATATCTCAGCCTCTCCTTTTTCAATGGGCAAACAAAAAATAAGAAAAGAAATGGTTCAGGCGATTGCCCGAAAATACAAAACTCCCATTATTTATGTAAATCAGGTTGGCAGCAACGATCAGATCATTTTTGACGGGGCAAGCCTTGCAATGAATGCCAAGGGCGAGGTGATTGGCCAATGTAGAGATTTCGAAGAAGATCTGGTCATCGTTGATCTGGATACCCAAAAAGGCGAAATTCACGCAGTCTCAGAAAAAGAAACAGAAGCTGCCTATAAAGCATTGGTACTGGGAATCCGGGATTATGTCACAAAATGTAACTTTAAACGGGTTCTCATCGGGCTTAGCGGCGGCATCGATTCAGCTCTGACAGCTGCGCTTGCAACGGAAGCGCTCGGTCGGGAAAATGTAATAGGCATTATGCTGCCCTCCAGATATTCATCGGAAGGAAGTTTGCAGGATGCACTCCTATTGGCAAAAAATCTTGGAATTCGACTGGAAAAAATCTCTATTGAACCGATCTTTTCCATTTACCTGGAAATCTTGAGCCAATTTTCAAAAACGAAGATACCGACCTCACCCAACAAAATATCCAGGCAAGAATCCGTGGAAACGTTTTGATGGCGCTCTCAAATCAATTACATGCGCTGGTTCTAAGCACTGGAAACAAATCAGAGATGGCGATGGGATACTGCACACTTTACGGAGATATGTCGGGGGGGCTTGCGGTGCTTTCTGATGTCCCCAAAACGCTGGTATATGAATTGGCTCGTTATATAAACTCAAAGAAAGAGATTATCCCAAAAAACTCGATCACAAAGCCCCCCTCTGCGGAACTAAAACCAAACCAGAAGGATCAGGATACACTCCCCCCTTATGAGATTTTAGACAAAATTCTTTCCGCCTATATTGAAGAACACCGCTCCATTGCCTCAATGACAAAAATGGGATTCCCAAGAGAGCTCGTAGAAGGTATCGTCACAAAAGTCGATATGAACGAATACAAACGACGTCAAGCCCCCCCCGGCCTCCGCGTTACTCAAAAAGCATTTGGAATCGGCCGCCGCCTCCCCATCGCGCAGCAATATAGAGAATTTAGCTGAAGCAAGTCCCAAGGTCGGAGGAAAGAGGATAAACCTTCTCTTTGATTTCGGAAAAGAGAAGGATTAAAAATCAATTTTTATCTGGTGTGTGATTCCCGGTATCAGTCTGACCAACCGCCGCCCAAGATGTGCCCCGTTATAAAAAACATCGAGTGAAACTTTACCAGGATCTACATTCCACAAAGTTACTTTTCCGTTCGACATCGATGAAAACAGTGTTTCGTCAGGAAAAGAACCGAGATCTGAAATGCGCTCATAGACAACTTTTTCGCTTTGCGGGGTTTTAACGATGGCTCGTTCAAGCGGCTTCCCCCCTTTATAAATGGTCGCGAATAAGACCGATTTATCAGGATTTCTTGCTCCCAAAAGGAGATCATAGCCTTGCGTAAATTTTGTCATCGGAGCCATGTAGAAAACATGCGATTCTCTCTTTTGCTGAAGCTTTATCGGAATCTCAAGCGCTGCAAATCCCTCTTTTTCAAACAGCAGATGATATTGAACCCCCAATGCCATTCCTTTGATTTCAAAAACACACTGTTCGTTGGTTGTCGTATGTTGGTTCAATTCCAAAACCCAGACGCTCGCGTTGGAAACACACCGGGCTTGATCCCTCGGTGCATATTCGTTGTAAATCTTTCCACTAAGGAGAGTCAGATATTGCGACAGATATTCATCGCGTGGATAAAGCGCTATTTTGAGATTCTTTGCCCCTTGTTTAGAGATCATCAGCGGTTTTTTTTCATATGTCCCAAGATAAATCGGACTTTTCTTTTCCACATCATCCAAAGAATATGCCTTTGCCACAAGGACCCCGGACGATTCGGAAGGAATCCGTAAGATAAACTGTTTCGATTTATCCCGGATTTCCTGCGAGGCGATCACCGTAGAAAATTCATCGTCAACTCCATTCTCATTGAGGCGGTCATAAAAAGAGACCTCATAAAAACATTCCACCACATCCTGCGATATCAGTACAACTTCCCCCTCCACTGTCGTATAACTCAGATATCCCCCGTCCGTCATATCGATATTGAGGAAGGAGGCTTCGCTCTCCCTCCCATCTGCAATAATCTTTTTGGGTGATACGGGCCGCTCTTCCGGTTGTGATTTTGGCGGTTGTGATTTTGGATTGACCGGTTTTGTTTGAATATCCATATCAGCTTGAGCCACCCGATACCCCTCTCTTTCAGAAATATCATGGTTATCCAGTCTCTTTTGAATACTCAAATCAGAATATCCTTCACCTTTCTTTTCTTTCCACTCCTTTAAAAAGGGATCTTCTTCAGATATATCTGGTTGTTTAGACTCAATTACATCAAATGGGGGGGAGTAGATCTCTGCAGCCTGAGCAACAAGCTTATCGACTATTTTGTTTTCCTTCTTTTTGGGAGATCGTTTTTTTGAAAGGGCCAATTTTGGCTTTTCTTCTGCGACATGAAATACCCAGGAGGAGGGAGAAATTGGAAGCCCCTCAGTCCCGGCTATCGTCCGAATCTGAATTGTCCGTTCTGTAACCTCATCGAGGCCTGCCTCCAGATCACTTTTTGAATATTCAATTTGAGTATTCAAAAAATATGCTGATTTAAACAGAACAAAGATAGAAAAGGGGAATATCATCGGAACTGCGCCAAATAAAAGCAAATAGAAAAGGCGGATAACCATGCTTTTTCGGCCCTTCTGCCATTTTAATTGAAAAGCGCCAGGCGTCTGACTTGAGTATAGATTATTTTATTCATGAAAAGCAACAATATCCTCTGGAAATGGACTTTCGGTTTTGTTACAGTGGCGCCTGAGGTTACAGAAAGAAAAATGACAAAAAAACTTCTGCTGTTTATTTGGGGCATCTTCTCTTTTGCATTTCTCTCATGCAGTTCGGGGGGGAGAAATAAGGGGGATTTAAATATCTACTCTGTCAACCAGGATGCAAAAATCGGGGCTTATTGGTCTAATTACGTCCATAAAGAAATGCCGATGCTGTTTGATGATCGTCTCACCACATTTGTCGATGCCATTGGTCAAAAAATTGTCGCAAAATTTTCCGAAGACCGCCTTTTTGATTACCAGTTTAAAATTATCAAGGACCCCCAGGTAAATGCTTTCGCACTCCCGGGGGGCTATATATTTATCAACCTTGGATTGCTGCAGGCAGTTGAAGAAGAGGCGCAGCTCGCCTCTGTATTGGGACATGAAATGGGGCATGTCGTCTACCGACATGGCACCGAACAGCTGACAAAAGCACAGGGATGGACCTGCTGCCTTTCTTTAGCGGCCGCTACCAGTGGACTTGGATCGACACAAATTGATATCATTAATCTTTTCGGTCAAACAGGGCTTCTCTATTATGGACGAGGGGCCGAGTTAGAGGCTGATCGTTTTGGCATTGAAGCGCTGTTTAAAACAAACTATGACTTGAGACATATGGCTCGCTTTTTTGAGATTCTTTTAAGCATTCAAAAAGGGAAACCAAATCTCCTCGATAAACTTCTCTCCACCCACCCTCCATCAGAAGAAAGGATTAAACAGGCTAAAGAAGAAACAGAAAAATACAAACAAAATCCCCCCTTTGTTATTTCTACGCCCGCGTTCCGTGAGATAAAACAAATCCTTGAAAAGTATCCAAATAAATACAAAAAAACCGAACTCAGACAGCAGTTCCATGCATACCTCTTGCGCCATCTTCATGAAAAACCCTAACCCATCAACTGAAAAACATTGGAAGTCAGATGTCGTTCAATTTATAGAGAAG
>CAYJMQ010000030.1:0-16730 GCA_964371555.1 uncultured bacterium
GGCACGCGAGAGATACTTATGTCTTTCACCTCGAAGAGATTGAATTCTTTGATTATTTTTTTGCCCTCGATTCCGAAACCAGGGAATATCTTGAGACAACAAAAGACGCCCCTTTCCTCAATCGCTGCGAAGTTTATGAATATGCCCATTACTTAAAATCTATCCCGCGGTATCATCGGCCACCTGATCCATATTATGATGACGAGGCAAAAAAAGAGACCATTTGTTATGTCCCTACCCGGACCCGTCTGGGGGTCATGATGTTAAATCATCTGAAATTTTCCTCCGAATGGTATTATGAGTTTCAAAAGCAGATTCTTGATTATTTGGGAACCAGAAAGGATAAGATATTTATTTTCAAATATATTGACCGGGATGACTGGCTTGGGGAGTCGACACTCCTCTATTTAAAAAAGAAGGGGTATCCGAACATACATCTTGAGACAGCGCCTTTTTTAGAATGTCTTGACCGGGTTGATCGCGTGATTTTGGATTTTCCGGGGACATCGCTCTATGAGGCCGCCTATGCCGGCATTCCGATGCTTGCTTTGTATCCGAGAACCATTACGATCCGTGAAACCGCCCAACGCCGCTTTGGTCCGTTGCTTAAACCGTATTCCACACCCAAAGAAGCTGTTCATGAGATCGGGTTTTTTTTAGACGACGATCCGGGAAAATATCGGGTTGCATTTTCTCTAACGGATAGATCTCCATTGGATATTTTAAGGAGGAAAATAGTATGATAAATCGTTTCAAGAAATTTTCTTTTCTTTTGAAGCAGGCATTTCGCGCGAAGGCCTTTTTAACGTTCCTCGATTTTATCATTTATAGAACCCCGTTTGCCTATCGATGGAGTCGTCTTTGCGGATATGATTTTCATAAATCGACGATTGTCTGGATCAAAGAAGAGAAGGGGGTTCATACACGCCTGACGCTCCTTCTTCCCCGATTCATGTTTGAACTCCCCCAGATGAAGACGCTCGATATGGAATTTGAACTATATCGCGACAATGGCGAGTTTGTAAAAAAATGGGAAATAAAAAATATTTCTGTGGAGAAAGAATTTGTCCTTGATTCCAAACATTATCCGGATATTCCACGTCCCTTTTATGGATCGCTTTGGATTAAACAAAGGCTTCATGTAGATGAGCCGCTTTTCTTCAAATGGGCGAAAGGGCTTTTCTCTGTTGCGAACACGTATGTGGAATATTATTCGGAAGGATCGTTTATTACGGTTACGCACGATTATTCCGCCTTCCTTCCGGATCAGGGGATTCATTTTAAACCGGTGGGGTTGATACCCGCTTATTGTGACGATGAGTGTGAGACCCATTTTGTGATCCATGCGGCAAAAGGTGGAATCAAGGCAGCGGATATTGAGGTAACCCTATTCAATAAGAGGGGAGAGGAACAGATGGTTCGCCTGCCGGCGCTCAAGCCCTTTGCGATGCGCCGTGTTTTTATATCCGAGCTCTTTCCAAACGCGAAGGAATTTCTGAAAGAAGGGGTCGGTCAGCTTGAACTCAAAGGGATTTTTAGGCATCTTTTTGCGCGTGTCGCCTATGGGGTGGTGAACAAGAAAACTGAAAGTTTCAGTTTTGATCATTGTTTTTACAGTGTTTTTAAACATGCTTATATTTCCAATGAAGATCGCCGTCGTTTTCCAAAGGGATACTTTAATCCTTTCTTTATTTTGGAAGATGGCGGGATTTCGACATCGATCATTTTGTTTCATAAATCAGAATATCCTTATGAGAAAAATATAGATCTTCTTGTTTATGATGAAAAGGGGAGCTGTATTATTCGCCTGCCATCATATCTTTGTCTTCGCGGAAATGCGACAGAGAAAATTAACCTTAAACCGATTCTTGAAAAATTTGGAATTTCAGGACGTTTTATGGGGCACGGTGAGATTTTATATCATCAGTCGCTAAAATATACTTCTTACCCAAATTATCTTGATATCATCGCAGAATATCGAAGCGGGGATCATTTCGCGAATGTTGTTTTTGGTTCAAAATTATGGAACAAGGCGGACGAACTCGACTTAAAGCCCCGCGATCTTCATGGTTTTGGTTGTCGCGTTGTTTGTAACGATGCTCAAACAACTTATCTTGCCATATCGAACTGTTCTCACGATTATAACTATCGGTTGAATGTGCGATTTGATCTCGATCTGATCGTGAATGGGCAGGTCGTCGAACATCGAACGATGTCGATTCAACCCGAGGGGACGCTCTATCATTCAGTCGAAGAGTTTTTTCCGAATGCCAGAAAGCATTTGGAACGGTCTGGAGGGATCGGTATTCTTTCCTATACCATTCTAAACTCGAGCCTCCTGGCGACCGCTTTTTTAACTGTCGATCGCAAATCCCGGGCCTTGTCGATTGAACATACGCTGGAAGTTCCAAATTTTTCCCGCGCCGACTTATCTCATTGACTTTTCAAGGACGCTGAACAAAAATATCTTTTTGTTTTTGCGCCCATAGCTCAATTGGACAGAGCAAGTGATTTCTAATCACTAGGTTGGGGGTTCGATCCCCTCTGGGCGCGAAGCGCTCTATAATGAGCAAACAATCCTCAAGGATTGTTTGCGACGGATAGAGAGGGATCGAATGCCGGAAGCGCCCGGGAACCCGCTTGCGGGTGGGCGCTGAGGCGGGGTCGACGGCCGAGCGCGAAGCGCGAGGATCGGTGACCGATCCCCTCTGGGCGCGCGTTGTCATCCTGAGGGCGAAGCCCGAAGGATCTGTTGTCATCCTGAGGGCGAAGCCCGAAGGATCTGTTTGTCATCCTGAGGGCGAAGCCCGAAGGATCTCATGTGGTGGGTGTAGCTCAGTTGGTTAGAGCATCGGGTTGTGGTCCCGAGGGTCGCGGGTTCAAGTCCCGTCACCCACCCCAGAACCCTTCACGAACCATAGGGGGTTCTGTTGCCCCCTGCGTTAAAAAAGCCCAGAAGACATTCTGGGCTTTTTTGTATTTCTCAATGAGATTGTTATACTGATTCAGACTCCGACATTCCTGACCCCATGGATGGTAACCAACTGAACTTATTCGGTTTTTAACCGGACACCAGTGAAATCTAAACTTATTTGTGACTACCAAGGAAGATTGACCGATAAGATACCAAGCGATTCTGACCTACTTATCGAATAAAGAGGGAGGGATCTTTAGATGAAAAAACAAGCTATATGAGTATGGAGGGTGAAAAATGCCTAATATTTCACTTCCACCGGTGGAGGTATAAAAATAGGCATTTTTTGGTGAGGAGATGATGTTTTAATCAAATACGGCTTTCATATTTGGCCGTATGTGAACGAAGTGGATCTGACGAAAGGTCAGGCAAGGATCAAAACGAGTTTAAAAAACTATGCCGCCATTCGTAGTGGGTTGACAAGTTTTACGGGCAGTTCTTTTCCAGCAAAAAACATTTTAAATGAGAGATCTTGATAAGTTCTGATTTCTATTTTTTGTTTATAGATGGAGTATTTTACCGGAGAAACAATCTGATAGAGCTTTCCTTGCCAAGGAATCGTGTGATATGAATTCATTGAAAAAAGAGAGTTTATCTTATTCTTTGGTCAAATTCCCTTGGTAATTATCCTAGGACAGAATCCCTTGGTAGTCACAATTAATTAAAGTTTTTAAATAGGCCTCCGATAAATAAATAGTGTTTGGATAGTATAATGAAGTAAAAATAAAAAAGGAGGAAAGTATGTCACGTCAATCTGCTCTTAAAAAAGAGCCACCAATGTGGGGAAGTTCGCCAAAAGGAAGGGCATATGAAGTGGTTAATAAGGCCATTACAGATGCTGATACCTTAAAAAGCTTGGCGACTGATTTAGCTAAGTATGTAGTAGAGCATTGTCAGAAACGGTTACTTAAAGATAGAAAATTTTTAAGTATTACCGTCCATGAAGCTATGAATGATACAGAGATCATCAATAAGCTCATAGATGATTTATATAAGGGGAACGGTGATCTTAAAGATGACTGTGGTATCAATCATGAAGCTGTGCTGAATAATGTGGTTAGAACACCCAATTTTCAAAATGCTCTAAAAACAGCTCTTCGCGAAGAACTAGAATAGCTGTTTGGGAGAGAGATTAAAAATAGGATGGCTAATCCAAAAAAGGTTGTCGTCTTCCCCTCCCATTTGGAGGGGAAGATGCGACATCTTCTTAGAGTAATTTCTAATAGGAGAGATTTATTTCGAGTTATCTCAGGGGTTTTTTCTAAGGCTATTATGGAAGAGTGTTGTCTCATTGTCTTTAAGGATAAAGAACTTCTTAAACAAGTTTTAGCCAAAGCTTTTCAAAATGAAAAATTGGTGGATAGATTCTATTCAGAGATTGTTGAAAAATCTCAAGAGTTAATTAAAACCCCCAAATTTAAAGAGCATTTCATTATTAAAATAAAAAATGACAATCATAAAAAATAAAAATATTCCATCAATCAATGTCAAGAATAAAATTAAAAAATCGGGTATATAAGGATTAGAAGATTTGCCGGAGAGAGAAAATAAAAAAGAAAAGCGCCTAATTTAGCGTTTCCTCTATACATATCTAAAAAATCTAGTGTCCGGTTAAAAGGTAGGAATTAAAAAATGTCTTGCGGCGGCCTCCTTTTTAGTCTACCTATTTCTTATACTTTGCGACAGTCGCAAAGAGTGTAAAATTTTAGGAGGATGGTATGAAACAAGTCATTTTTATTGTGGGCTTAAGCCTATTTTCAGGGTCTTTGTATGCTCTGGAATTCAACCTTAATTGCGAACCAACAGAAGATGCGGTTCTTAGGGAGGGAACCGTTGCCTCTCTTCGAACATCATCTGAGGGCTCTAATTTGGTTGAGGTTACACAGGGGAGTGAACCTGAGCCCGGTGAGGTTCGAAGAAAAGTCATTACTTATAAACTCTCAAAAGCTTCTTTAAACAGGAAAGATGGGCTCGTTATTTCTGGCGTCGATTATTCTTCACCCCCAGCCATCGGTATGAGAGCGGCGGTTGCCATTGCCTTGAAAGAATTTACAGCTCTCCATTATGAGGATGAAGAAAGTGAGGCAAAAGCAAAAGTCACTTTATTCCCAAGTTCAAGACGAGTTGAACCGCGCGTTGGCATTGACACGGAAATGAAGTGCCGTGTCGTTGTTCCGCAGTAAGAAGTTCAGGCGGTGTGAAAAGCCTTCAGGAGACGTATGCATAAGGTTGTTGTTTTGTATTGGGTATCGGTTGTTTTGTTTTTTCCTTCTTATTTAAGAGGGGCAAAAACGCCCCATGATGTTTCTGAACAGGGCCAAAAATATTTTTTTAGCTATGAAGTTGAGATTCCTGCTGTGGCTCAGGATAGTAAAAAAAGAATTTCATTGTGGATTCCTTATCCCAGGGAAGATGCTTATCAAAAAGTCCTTAAATTTCGTAAAAAATTGCCGTGGCCGGTTCGTCTGACCCAGGAAAGTAAATATGGCAATAAAATCATTTTCACCCGGGGATTTACGTCTTTAAAACCACAGCGTTTTACGTTTGAATTTGAAATTGAGCGATTCCCCTCTTTTGGCGCGAAGAAAAAAAGCCCATTTTCTTATCCATCGCTCTATTTACATCCCGATCGCCTTGTTCCACACTCGCCTGAGATCGCCATAATCGCCAAAACAGAAGCAAGAGACGCAAAAAAGCCTTCAGAAAAAATCCGGGCCTTCTATGATTATGTGGTAAAGACGATGGCTTATGACAAAAGTGGAGAAGGGTGGGGGCGGGGAGACGCTGTCTGGGCCTGCCATGCAAAAAAAGGGAATTGCACCGATTTTCATTCGCTCTTTATTGCGATGAGCCGCACCCAAAAAATTCCGGCGCGATTTGAAATTGGGGTTCCGATTCCTTCGGATCGGAATGAAGGTGAAATTCCCGGCTATCATTGTTGGGCGGAAGCGTATGCGGACGATCTTGAAAAATGGATTCCCATCGATGCCACAGAGGCCAAAAAGAGCGGAAAGACAGAGGAATATTTTGGGAAGCTCCCCAACAATCGTATTCTTTTCAGCCAGGGGAGGGATATTGTGCTCAATCCCGCACAGAAGGGGGAACCCTTAAATTATTTTATTTATCCCTATGCCGAAGTGGATGGAAAAGAGTTTAAAGGGATCGACAAGCATTTTTATTTTAAAAAGATCTAGCCTCAATTCATCGCAGGCGGAGGCTATGCGGGCTTTGGCCCTGCCGTTTGTTCGAGGGTTTTAAGTTCAAACCGTTTGAAATTTTCGATAAAGAGATTCGCAAGTTCTTGCGCTTTTTTGTCATAGGAGGCTTTGTCTCTCCAGGTTTCTTTCGGGTTTAAGATATCTTTTGGAATATCCGGGCAGTTTTGAGGAATATCCAATCCGAAAACAGGATCTTTCACCGTCGGAACATGACTCAATGTTCCTGAAAAAATTGCGCGAAGAATGGCCCTTGTGTAAGGGAGGCTGATCCGCGACCCAATTCCGTATGGACCGCCATTCCAGCCGGTATTTACGAGCCAGACCGAGGCGCTGTGTTCTTTGATTCGTTTGGCAAGAAGATCTGCGTAGACCAGAGAGTGTCTTGGCATAAACGGCGCGCCAAAGCAGGTGCTAAAAGTTGCTTCTGGCTCTGTCACCCCCATTTCTGTTCCCGCAACCTTGGCTGTATATCCGGAAATAAAATGATACATCGCCTGTTCAGTCGTTAGTTTTGCGACGGGGGGGAAAATTCCAAACGCATCCGCTGTAAGCATAATAATATGCCTGGGATGCCCCGCGCACCCTGACTCGGACGAGTTGGGAATATAAGAGATTGGATAAGAGGCTCTCGTATTTTCCGTGATCGAATCATCATTGAAAAAAAGTTTGCGCGTAATGGGATCAACAACAACATTTTCAATAATGGTTCCAAACCGTCGGGTGGTTGAAAAGATTTCCGGTTCCGTTCTTTCTGAGAGCCGAATGACTTTGGCGTAACATCCCTGCTCAAAATTAAAGGTTCCCTTTGGGCTCCAGCCATGCTCATCATCCCCAATCAGGGTTCGGTCTGGATCGGCAGAGAGGGTTGTTTTTCCGGTTCCCGAGAGGCCAAAAAAGAGCGCCACATCATTCTGCTGTCCAACATTGAGAGAGCTATGCATCGGGAAAACATCACGTTCAGGATAAAAATAATTGAGCAATGAAAAAACTGCTTTTTTGATCTCTCCCGCGTAGGCAGTTCCACCGATAATGACGATCCCTTTTTCAAAATTAAGGATAATAAATGTCCCCGTTCTTGTGCCATCCATTTGGGGGTCGGCCTTAAAGTTGGGGGCATGGAAAATGGTAAAATTCGGTTTTTTTGCGTGCATATATTGCGAGGGTTGTCTGAAAAACATATTTCGCGCAAAAATACTGTGCCAGGCCATTTCTGTAATGACACGCACTGAATAGCGCTGTTCCGGGTCCGCGCCGACAAAGCAATCCTGAACAAAGATGTCTTTTTCCTCAAGATAATTAATTATTTTTTTATAGAGCTGATCGAACCGTTCCGATGAGAATGGCTGATGGGGTTTCCACCAAACCGTTTTTTCAGTGGAGGAATCTTTTACAATAAATTTGTCCTGGGGGGCTCGTCCTGTGTGCTCCCCCGTTCGTGTAATGAGCGAACCATGATTGGCAAGTTGTCCTTCGCTTCGACGGATCGCTTCTTCGTAGAGCTCAGAGATATTAAGTCCCCAGAGAATTTTTTTGTTTTTTTTGAAACCGTAACTTTTCAGCTCGTCTTTAAATGGCATACTTAAAATCTCTTTCCCACGCCCTTTTTTTCTTTTCCTCCGGCAGGAATGAACAACGAAATGCCGTTAAAATCGTCTGCCTGATTTCTTCAAGTGAAAGCTTCAATACATCATGGCAAATCTGATATTCCTGGGTGAGCGTTGTCCCAAAGAGGGTTGGATCATCTGAATTGATCGTGACAAGAATTCCCTCTTTAACGTATGTTTTTAACGGGTGCAGGCTAAAGTCTGGAACCGAACGCGTGCAGAAATTACTCGTGGGGCATAGTTCAAGTGGAATTTTATTGTTTTTAAGTAACTTCATAACCTGACTGTCTTTTTCTGCCTGAACACCATGGCCTATGCGTTGGGCGCCCAGTTTTTGAATAGAGGTGAGAATATGCTCGGGATGAGAGACCTCTCCGCTGTGAACCGTCACTGAGAGACCCGCTTTTTTTGCGCGCTGGAAAGGTTTTTCAAAGAGTTCGGGAGGAAAATGTTCTTCATCCCCGGCCAGATCAACCCCCACAATTTCTTTCTTCCAGCGTATGGCAAGATCAATAGTCTGTTCGCAAACATCCACCCCAAGGTCACGGCTGCTGATCAGAATAAAACCGATCTCAATCTCAAAATCTTTTTCTGCGCGTTCTTTTGCATAGAGGGTTGCTTCCATGATGGCATCAAAGGAAAGCTGTTTGGGTTCAGCCATGAAGCCGGGGCTGAAACGCAGTTCGATAAGTTTGATATTGTCATTTGCGATCGATCGCAATGTTTCATAAGTAAGCGTGTGAACACTTTCGATATTCTGAAAACATCGTTGTTGATAGGCAATGCGATCGAGCGCTTTTTTAAAGGGCATCGGTTTTCGGATCTGAACCCCCTCAATCCCTTCCTTCGGGAAGGGGAGCTTGTAGTGTTCGCTCCATTTTTGAACCCATTCAACCGGAATAGAACCTTCGAGATGTCTGTGAAGCTCTATTTTGGGGATTTTCCAGAAATCAACCGCCATCAGATGGTCTTTAGCCCACTTAAAAGTCATTGTCAAAAAAAATGAACTTGGTTAAGAGAAAAACAGTGCGCCCGTAGCTCAAAGGATAGAGCATTTGACTTCGGATCAAAGGGTTGGGGGTTCGAGTCCCTCCGGGCGCGATTAGCGCGAGGAGCTGTGACCGAGTCCCTCCGGGCGCGAATTTTTTGTGAAACAAAAGGCGCGTTTTCAAGTTGGCAAATCTTTTTGTCCCAATATAATAGGGATGATGCATATATCAGCTGAAAAACTGAGAGCTATTGAAGAGCGAATGCGGCGTCTCGGCATCTTCGAACAGGATCTCGAAGAATCGTTCATCCGATCGGGGGGCGCGGGGGGACAAAAGGTCAACAAAGCGGCAAGCTGTGTCTACCTGAAACATCGCCCCACAGGTCTTCAGGTGAAATGCCAGATTTCAAGATCACAATCGATGAATCGGTTTTTGGCCAGACGAATTCTCTGTGACAAATATGAACTGCAGATATTGAAAATTCAGACCATCAAGGCGGCGGAAGCCCACCGGATTCGCAAACAAAAAAAACGCCGGTCCAGAAAAGCAAAGCAAAAAATGCTTGAAGAAAAAATAAAAAGGGGTGAAAAGAAAGCGCTTCGAAAAGGAGTTACAAGAGATGAATATTGAATTGAAAAAAATAGGCGAAGATTACTGGGAATTGTTAATGCGCCATCAGCCGACTTGGGCGACTTTTTTGGGCGATCATCGCTACGATGACCAGCTCAATCAGCGGGGGGAGGCAATTCGGGCAGATGCGCTCTCTGCCCATCAGTCGCTCCTCACCCGTTTAAAGAATGTTCCGACCGATGATCTGAATCAGCAGGATAAAATCTCTTATCTGATTTTGGAGCATAAACTTAATGAATTCATTGAATCGCTAAATTATTTTGACTGGGAATGGAATCTCGATCAACTCTTTGGTCCTCATCTTCACTGGCTCGATATACTTAACTATCATCCTTTGAAAACAAAAAAAGACTTTGAAACTCTTTTAAGTCGATATCATCAAATTCCTGTTGTCATGGAACAGTATCTTTCTGATTTAAAAGATGGGCTAAAATCGGGGCGTGTGGCGCCGGCGATTATCTGCGAGCGGATTCTAAAACAGCTCAAAGGGTTTTTAAATCAAAAACCGCTGAAAAGCCGCTTTGCCGATCCGCTGAAGAATTTTCCAAAAAATATTCCGGTTGCCGGGCGGCGGCGCCTGCGGGATGTATTGGGGCAATCGATTGAAAAAAATATCTTTCCGGCTTACCAAAAATTCTACGATTTTTTAAGGAACGATTACAGATCCAAAGCGAGGGGGACAGTCGGTATCTTTGCAATCCCCAATGGCAAAGAAAGCTATGCCTTCCGGGTTAGACACGAGACAACGACCGATCTTACGCCGGAAGGACTGCATCAGACCGGCCTTGACGAGCTTCAACGCAATAGAGAAGAGATGCTCAAGATCGCGCGTAAGGAAGGATATCATGGAGATTTGAAAAATTTTCTCAATAAAATGAAAAGAGATAAATCAAATTATTTTAAAAGTGAAAAAGAGATTATCCAAAAACACAAAACAACCCTTGAAAAAATGAAGAAACTCTTGCCCAAATACTTTGGGGTGTGCCCTAAAATTCCATTTGAAATCAAGGCTATGGAGGCATTTCGCGCCCCTCATGCGCCGGGGGCCTATTACTATCCCCCGTCGGAGGATGGAAAAAGGGGGGGGATTTTTTGGATGAATACCTATAAGCCGACTCAGTGGGCGGTTTATTCGATGGAGACACTTGCCTATCATGAGGCGATACCTGGCCATCACCTGCAGATTGCCCTCGCCACTGAACAAAAAGGGCTTCCAAAATTTCGCAGGCATGCCGGGTTTACAGCCTATATTGAAGGATGGGCGCATTATGCGGAACGCCTTGCCGATGAAATGGGGGGCTATTCGAATGAACTTCAAAGGGTCGGGATGTTGATGGATCAGGCCTGGCGGGCGATCCGTTTGGTCGTCGATACTGGAATCCATTATTTTGGCTGGAGTCGGGAAAAAGCCTATCAGTTTATGAAGGAAACCCGCACCGCCAACGAAATGGAGATGAATAATGAGATCGATCGTTATATTGTCTGGCCAGGGCAGGCGCTTGCTTATAAAGTGGGGCAGCGAACATTTTCAGAGCTCAGGGAATTTTCAAAAAAAGAACTGGGCCAGAAATTTGATATCCGGAAATTTCACGATACTTCCCTATTGAGCGGGGCATTGCCGCTTAAGACACTTAGGCACGTTATTCAAGAATGGATTAAAAATGAAATATGACTGAACTTCAAAAATTAGAATGGATGTTAAGACCGCCGGGGAAAGGGGTTTATACCGTTTCCACAGGGGGGGGGCTTGCCTCATCGATATGGAAGAAGATTTACAAGACGACCGATTTTCAAAGGGTCCGGGATGGCTGGAAACAGAGCCTCTCTAAAATCAAATCATCAAAAATCGCGTTGATTGGCGTTCCATCAGATGCGGGCGCAGGGATTGTTCGCGGGGCAAATATGGGGCCGATAGGCCTGCGGGAGTTTTTGTATCGGGATTCCGGTTTCAAAAAAAAAATCGGGGCGAATGAAATTGTCGATATCGGAGATATCATTGTCATCCCCCAATTATTGAACGACGAAATGCTCAGCCAAGCCCAGATTGAGAAATGCAGGAAAGAGCTCTACCCGGACATCCCAGATATCATGGTAAAGTTTCCGGTCAGTCCTCTTTCAATTTTAAAGGAAGTGACAGATCTCCTTTTTAAACTCAACCCGGAAATCAGGATTCTCGCTCTCGGGGGGGATCATTCCATCAGCTGGCCTCTTATTGAATCCTATGCAAAGAGACATGGCCCGTTTGCCATTTTACATTTTGACGCGCATACCGATCTTTTGGAATCCCGTCTGGGAATCGATTATTGTTTTGGAACCTGGGCGCATCATGCGAATCGTGTCATTGGTCGGGGTGGACGGCTTGTTCAGGTGGGAATCAGGATTTCATCAAGGCCTCAGGCTCACTGGGAGAAAAAAGAAGGGGTAAAACAATTTTGGGCGGACAAGATTTTGAAGAAACCAAAAAAAGCAGTGGCCGATATTTTAGCGCATCTCCATTCTCTCAATCTTAAAAATATATATATATCTAATGATATCGATGGGACCGATATGAAGTATGCGGCGGCGACTGGAACGCCGGAAGGGAAGGGGCTGACTCCGAATTTTATTGCTGAACTCATTCAAAAGGTAGGAAAATCTTTTCAGGTTATTGGCGCGGATCTTGTGGAGGTTGCTCCAGTGCTGCATTTGGATAGAAGGGGAGAGCCGGGGAGAACACTTCGCGTAGGGCAAGGGTATATACTGAAAACGATTGAAGCTATGTAATTTTTTTGACAGGCGATGCAAGGCATCGCCTGTCTACATGCGCCCATAGTTCAACGGACAGAACATGAGCCTCCGGAGCTCAGGATACAGGTTCGATTCCTGTTGGGCGCAAGGCTACGCACCCTTTAAAACTCTCTTTGGCATTGTTTTTTTATGAATTTTTCGCTATCAGTAGTGAGCGAGAATAAATCATCTCAATATAAGGAGAAAATCGGAAAGCCCACAGCGTGTCAGTAGCAGAGTTGTTTAAATAAAACATATGAACCACTGGACAAAATTAAGCATTGAATATGCGAACCAAAGGAGTTATCTGGACGATTTATTTCAAATTTATCCAACCATTCCCAAAGGAAGGAATCCTATGGACAGCGGTCTTTGGAAAAGCGTAGAGAAAGCGTTTGAAAAGCACGACAATGTTGCGCTTCTTGGAAATCTATTGAAACTAGATTTATTTCCAATTAAAAATTCATATGTTGCATATCTTAAAAAAGATAAAGAGGCACTGAAACGAAATCCCGCAACAGTTGCTCGTCTTTGTGGTCGTTTGTACGAAATGGGACTTGATGAGATTTATTCGCGTTCATCTGAACCAAAAGAAACAAATCGCCAAATCGGACCGCTTTTCAAACGCTGGCTCAAAAAGAAATCATTGGGCATCGAGCCGGTGAAACTTGATAAGTTTTTGAAAGCGAAAGGAAATGCTGTGTTGGACGCAAGCGACGCGAAGATGATGGGCTTCGCGCGCGAATATCTGAATTACAGACATAGCAAGGGTTTGGATTTTATCGGTCGTTTCAACGGGAAATACGTTATCGGCGAAGCAAAATTCTTAACCGATTTTGGCGGACACCAATACGCACAATTCAATGATGCCATTGCCACTATAAAAGCAAAAAATGTTAAAGCGATTAAGGTTGCTATTCTTGATGGTGTTCTTTATATCAAAAATAATAAGAAAATGCATAAGGACATCACCGGAAAACTAAAAAATGAGAACATTATGAGTGCACTTGTTTTGCGCGAGTTTCTTTATCAAATATAGTTGCCATGTTTATCACTTATGACAATAAAAAACACGAGAAAGATATTCTCGGAAATACACCGAGAGCAGGGTTAAAAATTGTCTCTGGAAAAGGAGCAAAAAATAAGCTCGTTCACGGCGACAATCTTTCTATTCTTAAAACATTGCTTGACGACTATGCTGGCAAGGTTGATTTAGTCTACATTGATCCGCCATTCGCGACAAATGGACATTTCAAAATCAGCGAGGAACGCGCAAACACAATCAGTAGTAGTAATAGTGACGCAATTGCGTATAGCGACACACTCGTTGGAGCAGATTTCTTGGATTTTTTGCATGAACGGCTGATTTTTTTGCGCGAGCTTTTGTCGGAACGCGGGTCAATCTATCTCCATATTGATTATAAAATTGGACACTATGTAAAACTGATCATGGATGAAGTTTTTGGACGAGATATGTTCAGAAATGACATTACTCGTATCAAGTGCAATCCAAAAAACTTTTACCGCAAAGCATACGGCAACATAAAGGACTTGATACTATTTTACTCAAAATCGAAAAGTCCGATTTGGAATGACCCACGTCTTCCTTTTTCGGAAGAGGATGAAGAACGTTTATTTAAGAAAGTCAACAAGGATGGTCGGCGTTATACAACAATTCCGCTTCACGCGCCCGGGGAAACCTCAAACGGTAATACTGGAAAGAAATGGAAGGAAATGATGCCACCAAAAGGTCGCCATTGGCGAACTGATCCGGCCATTTTGGAGGAATGGGATAAACAAGGGCTTATTGAGTGGTCGGCAAATGGCGTGCCGCGTAAAAAAATCTTTCTTGATGAAAAAGAAGGAAAGAAAATGCAGGATATTTGGGAATTCAAGGACCCCCAATACCCGCAATATCCAACAGAAAAAAGCCTGGATTTACTAAAATTTATTGTTGAGGCGTCCTCAAATGAAGGATGTTTAGTGCTTGATTGCTTTGCTGGTTCTGGCACGACACTGATCGCCGCTCAATCGCTCAACCGAAATTGGATTGGAATTGATAAATCCGATGCCGCAGTCAAAATTGCCCAGAAGAGATTGAATGATTTGCCGGGCAGTTTGTTTTCAAAGGTTGAATACGAATTTTTGAAACAAGTTTAGTCAGATACACTTTACTTATATTCTCATTTTAAAATAGTATAAGCCTGGATGGATAAACTTCTTAAGAATTATCCTTTTTTAATGACCCCTCTTCAAATATTCATCACCCTGCTTCTTTACCTGCAATGTTCGATCATTATCGGTATTTCAGCCTTTCCATCGATTTATCTTGTCACATCCTATTGGGGCTATTCAGAAAGTTGGCAGTTTATCGCAAGAATTTTTTGCCTCTCTGTCATATTTGGGGTCGGCTTTTTTTTGTATGCCATGGTGATTATATTTGTGGTTCCCCTGATTGTATTTTTGCTTCATTTGAGGATTCAGGAAGGGGAGTATCCCCTTTTTTCGGCAGGGGCTTTGAAATGGGCGAATTACAATAGCTTTATTCTCATTGTTCGGTTTACGTGTATGAATTTCCTGCGTGTGACCCCCTTTCTCAATTTTTTTCATAAAATGATGGGGGCAAAGATTGGCAAAAATGTTCAGATCAATACATCTGTGTTTGCAGACTCAAACCTGATTGAAATAGGAGATAATTCCATCATTGGCGGCGATGCGACAATCATCGCCCATGTTGCCGAACGAAATAAACTCATCGTCAGACGTGTGAAAATCGGATCAAATGTGACAATCGGAATTATGACGATTGTCATGCCCGGGGTGAAGATCGGAGACGGTGTTGTGATTGCCGCAGGCTCTGTGATTCCGAAAGATACAAAAATCCCCCCCAATACGATTTGGGGGGGCGTCCCTGCGAGACAAATCTAAGATCCCCAAGATTATTTGATGAAGCGATCCTTCATTTTCTGTGAAATAAAAGAGACCCTTTCAGAGACTCTCACCGGAACCGTTTGAAGCGATGTGAGCAGGCCCCGCTGCAGGAGGGATTCCCGTAGCTCATTTAAAACGAGATAGATACAGGGGATGACAAAGAGTGTCAGAAACGCCGCAAAGAAAAGTCCCCAACTGAGCGCCAGCGCCGCCGGTTTTACGATATCATCGCTCCCCCCAATACCGTAGGCGATAGGGCCCAGCCCAAAAATAGTGGTAATTGAAGTCAGGATAATGGGGCGTAGACGCTGTCTGCAGGCCGAAATGATCGTCTCATGGAGAGAGAGCCCCTCTGCGATGCGTTGATTAAAAAGATCGATCAATATGATTGCATTATTTACGACCACACCGGAAAGTCCAATCATCCCCAAGAGCGCCATGAAGCTGAACGGCTCCCAATGCAGCAGGAACGCCAAGATGATCCCGATCGCCCCCAGAGGGAGTGTCATTAAGATGATGAGGGGTTGAAGAATGGATTGAAATGTGAGGCAGAGAATCAAAAAGATTGCCGAAAAAGCGACAATGAATGCCTTTCCGAGACTCTTGAGCGATTTTGTTGAATCTTCCTGCTCTCCCCCATACTCAACGGTGTAACCCAAAAACTGCTGTTCAATATCTTTAAACTTTTTCTGTAACTCCCGGTTAACCGTGAATGAAGTTGCGGCTTTTGGATCTATGCTTGCGGTGACAGCGGCCCTTCGTTTCTGATTGTAGTGATTGATGTGAGAGATTCCTCGTGCCAACTGAATTTGGGCGACTTCTTTGAGCGGGATCAGATTCCCGCGGTCATTGGGAATCAGAAGCAGATTGAAAATATTGGGGTCATTTCGAAAACGCTCGGCTATTTTTACGCGAACATGAATTTCTTCTTCCCCCTTTTTAATGGTGGTTGCCACGATTCCTTCAAACGCGTTTCTCATAGAATGCGCAATCTGCCCCACCGAAAGTCCTGCCTGAGAGGCCTTGAGTTCATTTACGATCACCTGATATTCTTTTTTTCCCTCCTCCAGGCTGTCTTCGATATCCCTGATTCCCTTCATCTGTTTCAGCTCTTGTTTGTAAAGCCCGGCGATTTCTTCCAGGATTGCAAAGTCGTCTCCGCGTATTTCGACTGAAATTTCTTTGCCAATCGGGGGACCCGGTTTTACTTTTGAGAAACGGATGAATTCAAAACCCTGAAGAGACTGGTTGGAAACTATTTTTTGTTCGAGATCGCGGATGATCTCATTGGCATCACGTTTTCTTTTGGAGGGGGGGGTGAGAAAGACGACGATTTGTCCAACATGACTCCCCCGTTTTGTGAAGGGATCGTGTATATCCTGCTGGCTGATGCCAATTTGAGTCGTAAAGATATTGAGTTCTTCCTTTGGAAGTTCGGAAACAATTTTCTCAATCGAAGAGAAACGCTCAGAGGTTTCAGCCAGCGGTGTCCCGGTTTTTGTGTTGGCGCGAATAAAAAAGATTTCGATTCCTTTGGCCGGGAAGAGTGAAAAGGGGATGACCTTTATTCCGATAATCAAAGAGATCGGAAGAGCACACGTTGAACTCCAGTCACTTG
>CAYJMQ010000030.1:16740-24608 GCA_964371555.1 uncultured bacterium
AGAGCCGACAAAAGCGATGGCAACCGTTGCAATCACTCTGTATTTTCGATGGAGCGCTTTTTGAAGCGCGCGTTCGTATGCGTTAGAGATTCGTTCGAACCAGGAAGGGGTAACCAGTTTTTCCTTTGAGGGATCAATCCATGCCGCGCAATGGGCAGGGAGAATAAAAATTGCCTCAAAAAAGGAGACGAGCAAGGCAAGAATGACGACAGCTGAAATCTGCCATGTAAATTTTCCCATGGTACCCGACATAAACATCAGCGGCAAAAAGGCGACGATTGTCGTTAAAACCGATCCCAAAACTGGGAGAACAACTTCAGATGCGCCGATGAGAGCAGCCTCTTTGGGCGATTTCCCTTTTTGCATATGATGAAAAATATTCTCCGCGAATATAATCGAGTCATCGATAAGCATCCCAGAGATGATAATGAGCCCAAACATTGCAACCAGATTGAGGGTAATTCCAAAAAGTTTCATGAGAATAAAAGTGGTAAAAAAAGCAAAAGGGATTCCAAGCGATGTGATCAATGCGATTCGTTTTGAAAGAAAAAGGAGCAGAACAACAATGACGAGAAATATTCCAAACCATCCATTGCTTGTGAGAACGTTCAGACGGCGTTTGACATAATAAGAGAGGTCGTGGGAAATGTCGATCGAGAGTCCGCTTGGAGCCCGGTTCCTGAATTTATCGATGATTTTTTTCACCTGATTTGCGATGGTGATGGCATCCCCCTTGGCACGCTTGAGAACCAGCAGGCTGACCGCTTTTTGTCCG
This sequence comes from uncultured bacterium, assembly GCA_964371555.1. GTDB lineage: Bacteria > Bdellovibrionota > JACOXK01 > 2-02-FULL-40-11 > 2-02-FULL-40-11 > CAYJMQ01. The sequence continues at coordinate 17,516 of CAYJMQ010000030.1, forward strand.
CGGACTTTTTCCATCACTGTCTCTTCGGAAAAGGTGTCTAGAACCGTGGCAATGTTTTTAATTTGATTGGCATTCCCCGCGTCATTGGAACGAATAACGACATTCATGATCTCATCCGGTGTTTCTATCTCTCCAATCGTTCGCACCAAGAATTCCTGGCCCGGTTGTCTCATCGTCCCCCCCGGAAGATTAACGTTTTTTGCTTTTAACGCGGACACAATCTGGGGGAGGGAAAGATGATAGTTTTTAAGACGCATAGGGTCGACTTCAACCCAGTATTCACGATTTCTCCATCCGCTTTTGACAACGGAACTGATCCCGTCGATTAATTCGAGTTCGTTTTTGAGAAGATCCGCCCATAATCGTAAAATTGGCTCTGGAAGTCCGAAGAAACTGATTTCAATCAGCGGCTGATCATGGGTTTTGATTTCTTCAACGACCGGTTTTTCGGCATCCTGGGGAAGATCGTCAATGCGATCGATCGCCCTCTGGATATCGGTTTTGATCTTCTCTTTTTCGTTTTTGGAAAGATCTTCGTCCAGTGTGACTATTGCCAGCGATTTTCCTTCCAGCGAGATCGAATATATTTTGTCGATTCCATCGACCTCTTTGATCGCCTTTTCAACAGGGGATGTGATGAGTTTCTCAACCTCCCTCGCTGAACTTCCAGGGTAGACCGTTGTGGCTGTCATCACATCCATGGTGATCAGCGGGATAGCCTCGCGTTGAAGTGAAAAAAGACTGATGATGCCGCATATTAAAATGAATACCGAAAGGAGATTAAAAAAAAGAGATCGTTCGATGCAAAAGGAGATTATTTTTTTCATGTCAGCTCCCTGATAATTTCTTCAAGCAAGTTGCCTTCACTCCGTTTTAAATCCAAAAGCGCTTTTTCATAATTAAGGAGCGCCTGAATGTAATTGCTTTGACTGACGAGATAATCTTCCTGCGATTGCACAACAAAGTTTATGCTCAATCTCCCCTGATTAAATTTTTCCTCTTCGGCTATTTTTTTTTGTTTTAAAAGCCTTGAAATCTTATCTAATGTTTTTACCTGAAGCCCGTGGGTTTTTAAGAGTTCAATTTTTTTGGCAATATCGAGTCTGATTTCATTTTCCAGTTTTTCAACACGATAGAGCGCTTGAAGTTTCTCAATCCGGCTTTTTTGATATGCGCTCCCGGCCTCATGATTTTCAAGCGGGAAAGAGAGGGTTGCCCCTATAAAGTAGGTTGGAAAATCAAAGGTTCCAACATCCTCAATCGCTTTTTCATATTCGGGATCGAGACCATTGTAGGCGACCATTCCAGTGATATTGAGCTCGGGGAGAAGCGCGTTTTTTCGAATGCCGTGGCTTGCCATTTTAAACTGCAACTCCTCCTTGGCCGATTTATAATCTTTGCGCTGGAGAAATGCCTTGCGCGTCGATTCCTCAAACGCCAGAGTAACTTCTTTGTGCTTCAAGGGGTCTTCTGCGACTATGATATCTCTCGAATCATCCCGCAGCGCGATTTTCAGATGCGTATGCGCCAGATCCCATTGGTTTTGGGCGATCAGAAGGTCGTTTTCACGCGCGCTGACATTCGCTTCGGAAGCCAAAAGATCGGTCTTCTCAACCAATCCCAATTTCAGTTTCTTTTGATTGGCCAAAAACAGACGCTCGGCATCCGCGAGCGCCTGTTTTTTGATTTCACGATGGGCGGCAGCCGCGGAAAGTTCCCAATAGAGATTTGAGATCCCATGAATCGCCCCCTCTATTTTTTCTTGTGAGCCTTGTTTTGAAATTTCAGCCTGAAAACGGGCGCGTTTAAGTTCTTGGCGGTCATTCGTGCCAAACGCGTTTTTTAAAAGGGGTTGGGTGATCGTGAGTTCAAGCCTCGGATCCCAATATTTTTTTAACTCTGCGAATGCCGAATTTGTCTCCTTGTAAATATTCTTAAACTGAAAGTTGGCCGTTGCGCCGAATAAGAGTTTTTTACCCAGCCCCGCATGAATGACGCCTGTTTTATTCCGTGTGCCGGGGACCGTGCTTGAGGGTTTGTCGCGATCATCCATCCAGTCGGCGCCCGTAAAAAATTGTGTGTCAAAGAGCGCCTGCGCCTGATTGATAAATGCGTCGCCGAGTTCCTCTTCCAATCTTGCAATTTTAATAGCGCTGTTTTTTTCGAGCGCGATGCGGAGCGTCTCTTTGTACGAAAGACTGCGTTCAGCCGCGGCTGCGGTAAGAAACGGCCAGTGAAAAGAGATCGCTAAAATGATGCAATATGGCAGGAAAGAATGTGAGCGCTTTGTATCGTCATGAGAAACCTTCACGCAGGGTGAGCGGGCATGGATTTTGGCCACAGGCCAAAAGAGCGAGCCCGAGTGAGAGCGCAAATTTCCCGCCGGGAAATTTGACGCGTGTTTCGAATGACCATACAAAGCGCTCACTTTGTTACCCCTATTTTGGGACAGAGCTTTTCAACAGGGCATTTCGAACAGCGCGGCTTTCTTGCAACACAAATAGCCCGTCCATGGTGAATCATTCTGTGTGAAAAGATGGTCCATTCCTGTTTAGGAATGAGTTTCATGAGGTCAAATTCCACTTTGACCGGATCGTTGTTTTTCGTCAAGCCCATTCGGGCAGACAAGCGAAGCATATGCGTATCGACGACAATGCCAGGTGTATTAAATGCGTTTCCCAGAATCACATTGGCTGTTTTTCGCCCAATCCCCGGCAGTTTTACAAGCTCTTCAAGAGAGCGGGGGACCCGGCCATTGTGTTTTTCATCAATCACCTTCATCGCCCCCAGAATGCTCTTGGTCTTATTTTGATAAAATCCTGTTGAGCGAATCAGGTTCTGAAATTCAGAAATATTTGCGTCGGCATACTCTTTTGCTGTTTTATATTTTTTAAAAACAGCCGGCGTAACCAGATTTACGCGTTTATCCGTGCATTGGGCTGAAAGAATGGTAGCCACGAGAAGCTCTAATGGATTCTTAAAATCCAGCGCGCACTTGGCGTCGGTGTAGGTTTTTTTGAGGATCTGGTTTATTTTTCGCGCTTGATTTTGCATATTTATGACTCGGCGCCCATTTCTTTCAGAAATGAGCTTGCGACTTAGCGGTATGACTTTAAAAATTTCATAATTTCCGTTGTTGAACGGGTATTCAAAACATCCTGTTTTGTCAGCCATCCTTTTCTGGCAATGCCGATACCATATTCCAAATCTTCGAGCCCCTCTGTGCTGTGGGCATCCGGATTAATACTCACCGGGACCCCTTTGCTTTTGGCGTATTTACACATCTTCCAGTCAATATCAAAGCGATGGGGATTCGCATTAAGTTCCAATGCCTTGCCATAGTCGGCTGCCACATCGACGAGCTCATGGAGGTTAATCGGATACGGCTCTCGCGTGGGAATGAGTCTTCCGGTCGGATGCCCAATCATGGTTACATATTTATTTTTGAGCGCTGTAATCACGCGCTTTGTCATCTCTTTCTCGCTCATGTTGAATTTTGAATGAACGCTTGCGATGACAAAATCGAATTCGGCGAGCAAAGAATCTGGGAAATCGAGAGAGCCATCTCCTAAAATATCAACCTCGCTCCCCTTTAATATTCTAAAATTGTCAATCTTTTCATTCAACTTATCTATTTCTTTAAACTGTTTCTTTACACGATCCATTTTCAAGCCATTCGCGTAATAGGCGGACTTTGAGTGGTCAGAGATCCCCAGATATTCGAGCCCTATCTTTTGGGCTTTGGCAACCATCTGCTCGAGTGTGGCCACCCCGTCGCTTTCTGTGGTGTGATTATGAAAAGTCCCCCGGAGATCTTGAAGTTCAACGAGGTCTTTAGGGAGTTTTTTATGTCTGGCCGCTTCGATTTCCCCAAGATTCTCACGGAGTTCAGGTTCAATATAGTCGAGACCGAGCGTTTTAAAAATCTCTTCTTCATTTTTGCATGGGATTGGTTTTGTCCCTTTAAAAAGCCCATACTCATTCAGTTTTAAATGTCTTGCCTTTGCAATTGAGCGCATCTCTGTGTTGTGTTCTTTGCTCCCCGTAAAATAGAGCAGCGCGAACGGGAATTCTTTGTCTGAAACGACGCGCAGATCCGCGTTCATCCCCGCTTTAAGAATCACGCTCGATTTGGTTTCACCGGCGGCCAAAATCCTCTCGACTCCATCGTATGAGGAAAAAGCCTTCATCACTTTTTCGGGTTTTGAAGAGCTCACCAAAAGATCGATATCTTTCACAAATTCTTTTCGGCGCCGAAGTGAGCCTGCGATCTCTGCCCTTTCAAAATCGGCCGATTTCTCAAGATGAGACTTCATTTTTTGAGCCTCATGGAGCGCCAGCGGGTAGGGGATGATATCTTTATGCTTTTTGAGATCTTCTATTCCTTTTAATATATTCGACTCGCTTTTTTCACCAAAGCCTTCAAGTTTGGCGATCTTATTTTCTTTGCATGCCTTTTCTAATTCAGAAACAGATTTGATGTGAAGTTTTTTAAAAAGAATTTTTGCCCGCTTGGGGCCAACTCCCTGAATAGAGATCATTTCAAGAAGGCCGGGATGAATTTTCTTCTTGAGAGATAAATATTCTTTCGATTTTCCGGTTTTTACAAGGTCTGTGATGATTTCGGAAAGGCCTTCTCCGATCCCTTTTATTTCTCGCAATTTTTTTTCGAGAACGAGGACTTCCAGATCGTGATCCAGCCCTTCAATGACACGGGCCCCATTTTCATAAGCGCGAATCTTAAACGGATTTGCGTCGGACAGCTCAAGCAGGATCGCCATCTCATGAAGGATTTCACTGACCTGGTTTTTATCCATCTTCATCAGAGATATCTCCTCCCTTTATCTATCACCAGCACATTTCCGGTAACCGCATGTTTGTCTTCAATCAGATATTTAACTGCCGAAACGATGTCTAGAGGGTCGATCGTAATATCGTCTTTAAATTTTTCGCGGTCTTGCGGGAAAAAAATGGGACCCGGCGCAATGGCATTAACAGAAATAGCTGTTCCTTTGGCGGTTGTTGGTGAAAAAATTTTTGCCAATGTTTCTGTCATGGCAGAGAGCCCTGTTTTCGAAATCCAATAGGGGAGATAATTCCCCCGTGTTTTTGGGCCGCTGCTGTCCAAAATATTAATAATTTTGAGCTCTCGCCCTTTTTTTTGTTTCCCTAAATAACGGGAGACTGCCTGTGTGCAAAAAAAGGGGCCTTTTAAATTGGTTTCTATAAAAAGATCCCACTCTTTTTCACGAATCTTGCCAAACGGGGTCGCAAAAAAAATGGAAGCGTTATTAATCAGCACGTCAATATGACCAAAATGTTTGATAACTTTTTGAACCATCGCCTCAATTTGTCTGACCTTTCTCAGATCTGCCTTGAAAAGAGCTGCCCTGGCTCCCTTTTTTTCCAAAAGTTCAAGCAGATTTTTGGCGTCTTCTTGAGAGGAGTGGTAGTGGAGGGCTATGGCGTTTCCTTCTTCCGCCAAATGCAGAGCCAATGCGCGGCCGAGCCGCCTGGCGGCGCCGGTGATGAGGATAACTTTTCCGTTTAGAGACATGCTAAAAATTTTAATTTATACTGCGCGTCATTTTCCAAAGGAAAATGGTTTGCTACTAATGTACTTGTTTTAAAAGATGATTCAAGGCATTTATGGCGGGAGTAAAGTAGGGATTTACCTCAAGAGTTTTATAAAGAGATGAAATCGCTTTATTGAGCATCCCCTTTTTGATCCAGATGCGGCTTAAGTTATAGTGGGGATAATAATAGGTATTGTAATTTTTTGAGCGCGTCGCTTTTTTTAAATAAAAGACCGCCTCGTCAAAATTCCCTTTTTCGATGAGATAAGCCCCGATGTCGTTCCATGGGTTTCCAAAATCGGGATCGATTTCTATCGCTTTTTGGCACTCTTCAATTGCCTGATCATATTGCCCAAGAAACGAGTATGCCCATCCTAAAAATGTATGCACCTCGGCGCTGGGGTGTTCATCAAGCGATTTCTTATAATAATGAATCGCTTTGTCGATTTCATCACGAAGCTGGTGTTCGAATCCGAGTTTGAAATTCCTGTCAACCTTCAGTTTGTTTTCGACATCTGTCATTGGCCACCCTTTGTTTTAAGTGTAGCAGATCTCCCCATTTGGCATCAACTCTTTGTTATGTTAGTGAGGAAATATGAATGTCCATCATTTCACCGTCGGCCCATTTTTAGAACATACCTACATTTTGTCAGACGAGAAAACAAAAGAAGCATATATTGTTGATCCCGGCGGGGAGAATGAAAAAGTAATCAGCTATCTCAGCAAGCATGGCTTAAGAGTGAAAGCGCTTCTTTCGACGCATGGCCATATCGATCATGTGGCCGGGGCGGCTGAACTCCGCAAACAACTCGAGGTATCGCTTTGGATGAGCGCAGCCGATCAATATCTCCTCGATATGCTCCCTAAGATTTCTTCTTATTTTGGTTTTTCTTCCGTGCCGATTCCCAAAATCGATCGATCGTTGTCTCACGGCGAAAGGTTGGATTTTGGCGAAGTTGAAATTCAGGTGATTGCAACACCCGGTCACACGCCGGGGGGTCTTTGTTATCTGATCGGCAAAGATATTTTTGTCGGTGATACCCTCTTTGATGGATCTATTGGCCGAACCGATCTCCCCGGTGGCAGCTATGACGAGCTGATTCAGTCCATTAAAACAAAACTCCTTGTGTTGGATGAAAATCTTATTGTCCATTGTGGTCATGGTCCGAATACGACGATTCGAAAAGAAAAAAAGACCAATCCCTTCCTGACCCATGGAACGAACACCTCTTTTTTCTAAAAAACTGACACAGAGGGTAGCGCTCAGATAGCAATGGAGAAGTAAAATTTTATTTTTTACGCTTATTTGGTTGAAATCGTCATCTGTCATGCAGAGCCCGAAGGGTGAAGCATCTCGTCTGTCATGCAGAGCCCGAAGGGCGAAGCATCTCGTCTGTCATGCAGAGCCCGAAGGGCGAAGCATCTCATCTGTCATGCAGAGCCCGAAGGGCGAAGCATCTCGTCTGTCATGCAGAGCCCGAAGGGCGAAGCATCTCGTCTGTCATGCAGAGCCCGAA
>CAYJMQ010000031.1:0-4215 GCA_964371555.1 uncultured bacterium
ATCGTGGAGCAATCCGGCATTCCGCAAAGAGAATGGACGAGAAGGTAACCGTCCGCGACCGCGATACGGGAAAGCAGGAGAGGGTAGCTATTCTAGATCTGTTAGTCTATCTGAGAGAATATGGCAGTTTTTAAAATCACAAATGCCGTTTGATGCCTGATCCAGAATATAAAAAATTCGTTGAGATCCTGACATTCTTTCTCACAAACACCCGTTTCCACTTCAACCCCGAGGCGTTTGAGTTCCCGGATCCCTTTTCCATTCACAAGCGTGTTGGGATCCTGCATTCCAACAACAACTTTTCGAATCCCCGCGCGAACGACCGCCTCTGTGCAGGGACCGGTCTTACCCACATGACAGCAGGGCTCGAGCGTCACATAAAGCGAAGCCCCCCGCGCCTTTTCACCCGCTTGTTTGAGGGCTATAACCTCGGCATGATCTTCTCCCGCCTTCTCGTGATATCCCTCTCCAACAACTTCACCCTCTTTCACAATGAGGGCGCCGACCATCGGATTCGGTCCTGTCAAGCCCTCGCCGCGCCGGGCAAGCTCAAGTGTCTGCTTCATAAATTTAATATGTTCTACGTTTTGAAATTCACCTGCCATCACGATTCTCCTCTTTCATATTAGGGGGGGTATCGTTTTTAGTTTTGAAGCCTCTCTTCCTGTGCTCCATCTTCCTTTAGATTCTTAAGTTCATTCACAAATTCAGAGATATCTTTAAATTCCCGGTAAACAGACGCAAACCGCACATAAGCCACTTCATCCAACTCTTTTAATTTTGCCATTACAAATTGTCCAATCTCCTGGCTCTGAATTTCCCGATCGCCGCGATCCTGATAATAACGCTCAATTTCACCAATAATCTGATCGAGCTGTTCCATACTGATCGGTCGCTTTTCACAGGCGCGTTTCATCCCCGATGCGATCTTCAAACGATCAAAGGGTTCCCGCCGGCCATCTTTTTTTACGACCCATGGAAGAATCTCCTCGATTCGTTCATACGTCGTAAATCTTTTCCCGCATTGCAGACACTCCCTACGCCTTCGCGTCATATCCCCTTCTTTTGAAAGCCTCGAATCTAAAACTCGATTTTCCAGATGGCTACAAAATGGGCATTTCATTGGGGCGTAACCTACACAAAAAAAAATGAAATGTAAATAAGATATTAACCTTGATTTTTCAAACCAACCCAAGTAGAAGCGCCTCTGACAATATGTTAAATCTTCCGATGCCGCTCTTCCTCATTCTCTTTGCCCTCTTTCTTCCTCCCTCCCTTACCTTTCCCGACGGCCCTTCCACCGAAGATTGTCCAAAGCTCTCCATCGAACGGATCAATTTTTATAACCTCCGGGGGCTTGCGATTAAGGATTTCTTGACAAAAAGCCTTGAGCTTGATGAAAAAAATGGGGAATTTGTTTCATTAGGGCTCGATCCGGAGCGCGATCGTCTCAAGGATCAATCAAGTGGCAGCCCCCATAATCCAGGTGGCTTAATCGCAGGTCCTTCTGATTCAGAACGGAACCTCTATCATACAGAGGGGGGATTTCTCATCATTTCGGCAACCCCTGAGAAACTGAAGAAGGCTTGCCAAATTGTAAAAATCGCGGATGCCTTTCCCATTCAAATTCAGATAGAAACATTTATTGTAAAAGTAGACCGGGAAAAAATTGAAAATCATCGCATTGATATCGCCGCTGTGATCAATGCCATTCAGGAATTTAAAGGACCGGCATCAGACAAAACACTCTCTCCCCAGACTTTCGAATTTATCATCGGAAATAGACTCGATGATGTTGGAGTGATCCGGGCTGAAGTTAATTTTAAGGAAAAATATATTGAGGTTTATAAGCGTCCAACACAGCGGGTGATTCATGGAAAAACGACGACGTTGATTCTCGGAGAACGGATCATTTTTTCGGTCACCTCGGGTCTCAGCTCATTCATTCAACCGATCGATGTCGCACTCAATGTCCAGATTACCCCCCAATTTGTAGAAAAAGAGGCAAGAGACCTCCCTGAAGATGCCATCCGTCTCGATTTTTCTATTGAGGATGCAACGGCCAAACTCAATCCCGCAGGCACAATCGACAAAATTGATCGGCTCAATATCATACAACCGATGTATGTCAGAAATGGGGCCATCCATCCACTCGGAACACTTGTCTCACGTTCAGAAGAAGAGACCGATACGGGAATCCCGATTCTCAGATCTGTTCCGTTGTTAAACAAATTGATAGGCTCAGAGAGAACTCAACTCAGCCAAAACGAAGCCTTTATCTTTGTCCGCGCGTTCCGCTACAACATCTTTGACGATTCAGAAAAAGAGTTGTTTCAAAGACCGTACGATCGAATCGACTCCGTCCGGGACGATCATCACTGGTACAAAATTCCTTATCTTGTCCCCCCTCCTCCACCACGAAGGCTCTGGCCAAATCAAAAAATTGAGCTGGAAATGACCAAAAAAGATGGAAATTTTTTAGGAAGGCTTCTAAAAAGAGAGCGCCTCTGGACAAGCCCGTACCAGGTCAAATCTCTCTGGTGTCGTTCATGGAACCCATTTACAAGTTTGGAAGGAATGAGGAATTTTTTTATGCCTGTTTTTACGTTGACCTGTCTCGACAACGAAAATGAATATTTTAGTTTTAGCAAAGCAGACGGAATTTTTGACACCCAGGTTACCGATCTTTCAACTTCTGACTGGATAGGACAGATAACATTTCATTCTATCGATGATCTTAACCGCGTGAATGATAAGCCATTCTTTGAAATTTCAGAAATCAAAATGGCCGACATGCTTCAGACGATTAAAGAATAATCAGACCGGTCGGAGATCCGACCCCCATCCGTCCGGTTTGAATTGTGACTCTATTGAGAAGTCGACCAGAGAATCGAGCAACAGATCGATAAAAAACTCAAGTCTCACGTTCGAGGCGATGGTGATAAAACGGAAACTGGCGGCAGAGGTCTTTAACTTCGTTCGCAATCTTTGAAAGTTTGGCTTCGTCTTTACCCGACTTGCACGCAAGGTCGATAAAGTCGGCAATCTTTTCCATCTCTCTTTCCTTCATGCCGCGAGTGGTGCAGGCTGGCGTTCCAATTCGGATGCCGCTTGCAATAAACGGTTTTCGGGTCTCGAACGGAATTGTGTTTTTGTTCACGGTAATTCCTGCGCGATCCAATATCGTTTCAGCGTCAAGCCCCGTCAACGGAGATTGGGAAAGATCGATCATAAAAAGATGATTATCGGTCCCCCCAGAAATCAATTTATATCCCCGATTCATGAGCGCCTGCGCCATCGCTTTCGCATTTTTCACAATCTGCGCCTGATAACTTTTAAATTCGGGAGAGAGCGCCTCTTTAAACGCAACTGCCTTTGCCGCAATCACATGCATGAGCGGCCCCCCCTGAATCCCCGGAAAAATACGACTGTTGATCATCTTTTCATACTCTTTTGTGGAAAAAATTATTCCTCCTCTGGGACCCCGGAGTGTTTTGTGCGTCGTTGTCGTAACAAACTGCGCGTGTGGAATCGGACTCGGATGAATTCCAGTCGCCACAAGCCCCGCAATATGAGCCATATCGACCATGAGAAGCGCGCCAACCTCATCCGCAATTTGGCGGAACGTTTTAAAATCAATGATTCTTGAATAAGCCGAAGCCCCCGCGATAATGAGTTTTGGTTTGTGCTTTTTTGCAAGATCACGGAGCTGATCATAATCAATTCGATGGTCTTCTTTTCGAACCCCATAAAATACAACATTAAAATAGAGTCCGGAAAAATTGAGCTTCATGCCGTGAGTCAGATGCCCGCCATGGCTAAGATCCATTCCCATAATCGTGTCGCGAGGCTCGAGACACGACATATAGACCCCCATATTGGCCTGAGAACCCGAATGGGGTTGAACATTGACTGCATCCGCTCCGAATAGTTTTAGGGCACGCTCCTGGGCAAGTTTTTCTGCAATGTCTACAAATTCGCATCCGCCGTAATATCTTTTACCAGGATACCCTTCGGCGTATTTATTCGTTAAAAGAGAACCCTGGGCTTCCAGCACAGCTTCCGAAACATAGTTTTCTGAGGCGATGAGTTCTAGACGGTATTCCTGCCGTTCGGTCTCCTTCTGAATGGCATCAAAAAGTTCTGGATCTGTTTTTTGTAAGTAACTCATTTTTTCTTCAATCTACGAGATCCTTCGCCCTGCGGGCTCAGGAT
>CAYJMQ010000031.1:4315-9104 GCA_964371555.1 uncultured bacterium
GACAGATTTGCCCTGCGGGCTCAGGATGACAGATTTGCCCTGCGGGCTCAGGATGACAGATTTGCCCTGCGGGCTCAGGATGGCAGATTTGCCCTGCGGGCTCAGGATGGCAGCTTTGCCCTGCGGGCTCAGGATGACAGCTTCGATCTCCTTAATTTTGTCGACACGCAGCTGGTGTCTCCCCCCTTCAAACGGGGTTTTGAGCCATACTTCTAAAATCTTAAACGCCGTCTCTTCTTCCACATAATCCCCGGACAGGCATAAGATATTTGAATCGTTGTGAAGGCGTGTCATCTCAGCAACAACCGGATCCCAGACCATCGCCGCGCGAACCCCTCTAAATTTATTTGCCGCAATCGACATTCCAATCCCAGTGGAACAGATCAAAATTCCCCTCTCACAGGCGCCTGAGGCGACTTTTTCAGAGACCGCTTTTGCAAAATCCGGATAATCAACACGTTCTTCGGAATTGGAGCCAACATCGATAAAGGCAACCCCCTTAAATTTCCCGATCAGGCTCTTTTTAAGTTTAACCCCCCGATGGTCATTTCCAATTGCGATCTTCAGACAAATCTCCTAAAAATAATTCCGGCATTGGTCCCGCCAAACCCAAAAGAATTCGAGAGAGCTATCTCAATCTTTTTTTCTTTGGCCCGATGAGGCGTATAATCCAAATCACAACGCGGGTCAGGCTCATCCAGATTAATCGTCGGGGGAATCAGTTGGTGTTGCAACGCAAGAATGGAAAAAATCGCCTCAGCCGCGCCAGCGGCGCCGAGCATATGGCCGGTCATCGATTTTGTGGAACTGACAGAGACCTTTTTCGCGTCTTCTTTAAGAAGCGACTTAATCGCCTCTGTCTCGGCAATATCGCCTGCGTCCGTCGACGTCCCATGAGCGTTGATATAACCTACTTCACGAGGCGAAATTCCGGCGTCTGAAACGGCAAGCCCCATACACCGCGCCGCCCCTTCTCCATTCGGAGACGGATTTGTCAGATGATAGGCATCAGAATTGAGGCCATAGCCGACCATTTCGGCATATATTTTTGCCCCCCTCTTTTTCGCAGACTCAAGCTCTTCCAAAATAACGACAGCCGCCCCCTCCGCAATCACAAATCCATCACGATCTTTGTCAAACGGGCGAGACGCCTTTTCAGGTTCCTGATTCCTTGTGGAAAGCGCCTTCATCGAGCAAAATCCCGCAACCCCAATTTCGCAGACTGCCGCATCGGCCCCCCCCGCAATCATCACATCTGCTGCGCCATATTGAATATGACGAAAGGAATCCCCAATCGCATGGGCGCTGGTGGAACAGGCCGTTACCACACAGCTGTTAGGCCCTTTTGTCCCAAAGCGAATTGAGACATAGCCGGAAATCGTATTGCAGATTGCCTGAAGGATGAAAAAAGGGGAAACCCTTCTCGGCCCTTTTTGAGTTAAATCTTTTGAAGTATCAACAATCGACTGCAATCCTCCGACCCCGGATCCAATAAGAACACCGACCCTCTCAGCATTTTTTTCTGTGATTTCAATTTGAGAATCTTTGATCGCCATCGAACTTGCGACATAGCCATAATGACAAAATGAATCAAGACGACGACTTTCTTTGGATGGAAGATAATGGTCGATATTAAAATCGGGGATTTCGCCGGCAATCTGTGAGGAGAGCCGGGAGGCGTCAAACTTCTGGATACGGCGGATACCGGAGCGCCCATTCGTAAGCGCATCCCAATTTTTTTCAACGCCGATGCCAAGCGGCGATACAATCCCCATCCCCGTTACAACAACACGCCGGCGTGAAAAGGTCATACGGGTTTATGCTTTAGCTGATTTTGATTCAATGTATTTAATCACATCCCCTACGGTTTTAATCTTTTCCGCGTCTTCATCGGGAATTTCAAGACCAAACTCTTCTTCCATCGCCATCACAAGCTCGACGATGTCAAGAGAATCTGCCCCCAGATCATCAATCAGGGATGAATTGGCTTTGACATTTTTGATATCGACCCCCAGTTGATTCACAATAGTCGATTTCACACGATCTTCAACTGTAACCATCATCTTATTACCTCCTTCACATTCCAAAGCCGCCGTTGACGCCTATCACCTGGCCTGTCAAATAGCTGGCATGTTCAGCGGCTAAAAAGACTACCAAATGCGCTACCTCTTCGCAAGTTCCAAAACGCTGCATCGGAATTTTTTTAATCAGCTCTTCTTTAAGTTCAGAAGAAAAATGCTCCGTCATTTCCGTTTCGATCAATCCCGGAGAAACAGCGTTTACCGTAATATTCCGGGTTGCAAGTTCTTTGGCGAGACTTTTTGTAAATCCGATCACTCCCGCTTTGCTCGCCGAATAATTGCACTGCCCCGCATTCCCCGCCTCTGCTGAAAGGGACGCAATATTGATAATTCTCCCCCATTTTTTCCGCAGCATCCATTTGGCGGCCGCTTTGGAACAATTAAAAACCCCTTTAAGATTTGTCTGTATGACTTGATCCCACTCTTCTTCTTTCATGCGAAGCAAAAGATTGTCACGCGTAATCCCCGCGTTATTGACCAAAATATCAATAGATCCCGCTTCTTTTGCGCAGTAATCGATCCCATTTTGAGCCTCTGAAGAGGAAGAAACATCAAACGGAACGAGGCAATGATTTTTTTTTGAGATGCCCTGAATTTCGGCAAGAATATCTTCCGCTTTTTCTTTATTCTTCTGATAGTTGATGCAGACAGTTGCCCCTTCTTTTGCCAATGCTATGACAATCGCTGATCCAATTCCGCGCGAACCGCCCGTTACCAACGCAACCTTATTTTCAAGCATCATCTAAGATTTCATTCCTTTTAAATCATTTGGGTTTTCAATGTTAAACGTCTTGATCTCTTTATTAATTCTCCGAAGAAGCCCTGTCAAGACTTTGCCGGGGCCAATCTCAACTGCCTGGGAGATCCCCTGCGTCGGAAGAAGTTTCATTGATTGTTCCCAACGAACCGGATTTGGAATCTGTCTGATCAGACGATCAGAAATCCCATGGGAATCATCATGAATGGAAGCATCGACATTGGCAATGTAAGGAATTTTCGGTTTTGAAACAGAAATACTTTTTAACGCATCCGCCACCCGTTTCGCGGCAGGCTCCATCAGTTTACAATGAAACGGCGCGCTTACTTCAAGCAATAGAGCACGCCTGATCCCGTGGCTCGGCGCAATATCAATTATTGTCTGAACGGCGCGATGTGTCCCCGAAACAACGACCTGCCCCCCTCCATTGAAATTGGCAGGCGAAACCGTCTCATCACCCCCTAATTCTTGAGTTACTTCCCGGCAGAGACGGCTAACCTCCTCCGCTTCGGCCCCCAAAAGCGCGGCCATAGCCCCTTTGCCTGAAGGAACCGCCTCCTGCATCGCCCCTCCCCGAAGCCGAACCAGCCGAATGGCATCTGAAAATTTCAACGCCTCCGAAACCACGAGCGCCGTATATTCACCGAGGCTATGCCCCGCCAGAAGCCGCGGCTCTAAACCGGTCTCTGAAAAAAGTGCCCGGTGAGCGGCAACGCTGACTGTTAAAATCGCAGGCTGTGTATTTTGCGTCAGTTTTAAATCGATTTCTGGCCCCTCAAAACAGAGTTTTCTCAATTTAAACTTCAATACGTCTTCCGCTTCTTCAAAAATCGACCTGCAGATTTGAAAATTATCAAAGAAAGCCTTTCCCATTCCAACGTATTGAGAACCCTGTCCGGGAAAGAGAAAAACAAAAGCCATATTCTCTACCACTGAATCAATGCGGATCCCCAGGCAAATCCCGCGCCAAAGGTTGTTAAAAGAATTTTATCCCCCGATTTCACACGCCCCCCCCTGACCGCTTCATCCAACGCAAGGGGGATGGATGCCGCTGAGGTGTTCCCATATTTATCAAGGTTCACAAAAACTTTCTCCATTGGATAATGAAGGCGCTTGGCAACCGCCTGAATAATCCGGATATTGGCCTGATGTGGAATAAATAGATCGATGTCAGAGGGGCTAAGCCCCGCCTTTTTCAGGGAGGCCTGACTTGCGCTGATCATCGATTCAACCGCTTCCCGGAATACTTCCTGTCCCCTCATCCTGACAAAATGATCTCCGCGCTCGATCATTTCCGGTGTCCAATCGACCGCTGTCCCGCCACCGGGAATTTCAAGCAGGTAATAAAGGGAGCCATCCGAGTAAAGGTCTGTCGACATGATGGTCCTTTCCTTTTGATCTGACGGTCCAACAACCACCCCTCCTGCCGCATCCCCGAAAAGAACACAGGTGGTCCGGTCTTTCCAGTTTACAACACGGGACATGATTTCAACACCGACAACCAGCGCGCGCTTGACCGCCCCGCTCCGCACATACTGATCCGCAATCGAAAGCCCATATAAAAAACCGGAACAGGCAACCGCAACGTCATAAACGAAGGCATTTTTTGCTTTCAGTTTATCCTGAAGCAAAAACGAGGTTGGTGGAAGCCTCTTTTCCCAACTCATCGTGGCAACGATGATCATATCGAGCTCATCATGGGAAACCCCGGCATCTTTGAGGGCCGCTATTGCCGCCTGATGCGCAAGATAAGACGAGGTTTCCCCTTGAGAAACCACCCGGCGCTCACGAATACCCGTGCGTGAAACAATCCATTCATCCGTCGTATCTACGATTTTTGAAACATCTTCATTCGTAAGAACTTTTTTTGGAACAAAAGAGCCGGTCCCCAAAATCTTTGTTCTGATCATCTTTCTGATCATCCGGCGCCGCTCGCAGAGCCGCCGCTCGC
>CAYJMQ010000031.1:9204-24367 GCA_964371555.1 uncultured bacterium
GTTTTTAAGTTATCCAAAAGATTCTGTTCAACGGATTTTTGCGCGGTGAGAATCGCATTTTTAATTGCCTTGCTCGAGGAGCGGCCATGGCAGACAAAAACAAGCCCATCAAGCCCCAGAAGCGGGGCAGCCCCATATTCCGAGTAATCAAATCTTCTTCCTAAATTTTTAATTGTATTTCTAAATAAAATATAGAAAAGTCCAAAAACAAGCCTTGAAAAAAGTGTCTTTTGAATATCCTGTTTAAGAAGAGAATAGGCTGTTGAAACAACCCCCTCGGTCGTCTTTAAAAAAATATTCCCGACAAAGCCATCACAGATCACAACATCCACTTTTCCTTTAAAAACATCTTTACTCTCGACAAAACCGCGGTAAGCCGGAAACCGCGACGTCATCTGTTCATGCGCTTCACGTAAAAGTTCCGTCCCTTTCGACGGCTCTTCCCCGTTGCTGAGAAGGCCGATCGTCGGACTGCTTTTCTTGTCAATCAGACGCGCATAGACGCTTCCCATCGCCGCAAACTGAAGGAGATGAGAAATCCTGCATTCAACATTGGCGCCAAGATCGAGAATCACACATGACCCCTCGAGCGTAGGCAGACAGCCGGTAATTGCCGGGCGCTCAATCCCTGAGAGCCTCCCCAAAGACAAGAGCGCTGTTGCCATAAATGCCCCCGTATGCCCCGGACTGATCACCGCCGAAACTTTCTTTTCTTTTAAAAGCTCAAGCGCCACACGCATCGATGTCTGACGCCTCGAGCGAAGGGCTGTGGTGGCGCGTTCGTGCATATCGACCGATTCTGCCGCATGAACGACTTCTATAAGCTCTGAGGAAAAACGGGAGCGCTCAAGATGCCGCCGGATAATCTTTTCATCGCCGACAAGAACAACGGAAACTCCATGATGCCTCGCCGCGAGCAATGCCCCTTCAACGTTTTCACGCGGGGCATAATCCCCCCCCATAGCATCAAGCGCGATTTTTATCATATCCCGGCAGCTTGAATAATTTCCTTACCTTTATAGTACCCGCACTCAGGGCAGATATGGTGAGGACGTGTCGCCGATTTACAATTTGGGCAGAGGACATAAGTGGGCGGAGAAAGTTTCTGCTGAGCCCTCCTCTGCCTTCGCTTCATCAACGATCTTTTTTTCTTCGGTACGGCCATCTGTTATCTCTCCTTCTTTTTTTTCCCGACCTTTAAGGTTTTTAACACAGAAAAAGGGGAATGGGTCTCCCCTTTTTCGCACTGGCAGGATCCAACATTCAAATCTTGTCCACACTGCGAACAGATTCCTTTGCACTGGGGGGAGCAGACCGTCTGATAGGGAATTGCCAATACAATCTGCTCGCGGAGCGCTTCGCCGAGATCGAGCTCATCCGATTGGAAATAGGTCGCGTCTGAAGAAAGATCTCTTGCTTGGAGATCTCTCGGTTCTCTCCCCCGGATAAACATCGGTCTAAAAAATTCGTCAACAGGATAGTCCATATCGTTCGCGCAGCGAGAGCAGGTCAGCACAAATGTCGTTTTCAGATGCCCTTCAATAAAAATCACATCCTTGTCTTTCTCTATTTTCAGAAACAAAGAAAATGGCCCTTTAATTTCCGTTTTGAGTTGAGTAAAAACAGCCCTCAGCCACCCCTCTTTCAAAGTCAAAGAAAGCTCAAGCGGCCTGCTCAGTTCATGCAACTTAATCTTCATGATGGCACACCTGCCGAAATGATCGCTAAGCTATAGAAATATCTTCTGTTTGTCAAGAAATCGCCCCCTATCTAGATTCTGCTGAAAAAGTGTCATTCTGAGCGCAAAGCGCGAAGAATCCCAGCGGAGATGCTTCGGGACTTCGTCCCTCAGCATGACTTTTTCAGCAGAATCTATCTAGTTTTTAATTGACAAAAGAGACTTATTTTTGAATGAATACGGGCGGAGGTTTAATATGCTAGGAAAACTGATACCGCGTGAAGGACGTTTTTTCGATCTTTTTGACCGTGGGGCTGATCTAATCATAGAAGGGGCGCTTGAATTTCGAAAAATGATCTCCGATCTTTCAGGAGCAGAAAAGTATTCGGACACAATTAAAGATATTGAACACAAGGCTGATAATATCACGCATCAAACCATAGAAATGCTTCACAAAACATTCATTACCCCGATCGACCGGGATGATATTCATCAACTCATCACACGCATGGATGACATTCTTGATCTTATTGAAGCGGCTGCCCAACGGATTGTGCTATACGGAATTATAAAACTCCCCGCTGAAGCGTTTGAGCTTGCCGATATCTGTGTAAAAGCGGCTGAACATGTAAAAAAAACAGTTGGGGGGCTGCATGATTTAAAGCATCCAGAGATATTGATGCAGGAATGCGTCGAAATCAACCGCCTTGAAAACGAAGCAGATCAGATTTTAAGGAAAGCCCTGGCAAAACTTTTCCAGCAAGAGCCGGATACCCGCCAAGTCATTAAATTAAAAGATATTTATGAACTTCTTGAAACGGCAACCGATCGCTGCGAAGATGTTGCCAATATTGTCGAAGGAATTGTGCTCGAATACGCCTGATTTGTAATGGAATATTCTCTTTTATTCATTATTTTTATTATCTTTGCCGCTCTTGTCTTTGACTTTATCAATGGCTTCCATGACGCCGCAAATTCAATTGCAACGATCGTATCCACACGGGTATTAAGACCGCAGTGGGCTGTGGTCTGGGCCGCTTTCTTTAACTTTATAGCCTTTCTTTTTTTCGGTCTTCATGTCGCAAACACGATTGGAAAAGGGGTCATTGACCCAAAAATCGTCGATCCGATTGTTATTCTTTCAGCTCTGAATGGCGCAATCATTTGGGACGTCATCACCTGGTATTACGGTATTCCATCCAGCTCCTCTCACGCGCTGATCGGGGGACTTTCAGGCGCCGCTATCGCAAAATCTGGCTTCACCGCGATGAATATAGCGGGATTTACAAAAATTGCGGTTTTTATCGTTCTATCACCGATGTTTGGGTTCATGCTCGGATTTTTGCTGATGGTCATTGTCGCACACCTCTTTTTTAAAACGTATCCAAGGAAGGTCGACCATTGGTTTCGCCGGTTTCAATTTTTATCTGCTTCTCTTTACAGTTTGGGACATGGAGGCAACGACGCGCAAAAGACAATGGGAATTATCGCGGTTCTTCTTTTTTCAACAGGCTATCTCGGAAAAGAATTTCACGTCCCTCTCTGGATTGTGCTGAGTTGTCACGCCGCCATGGGGCTGGGAACCCTTTTTGGGGGGTGGAGAATCGTAAAAACAATGGGACTAAAAATTACAAAACTAAAACCGGTCGGAGGCTTCTGTGCCGAGCTCTCGGGGGCATCGACCCTCTTTCTGGCAACAGGACTTGGTATTCCGATTTCGACAACTCACGTCATCACCGGATCGATTATGGGTGTTGGCACCGTTAACAAATTCTCCGCCGTCCGCTGGGGGGTTGCCCAACGCATCATCTGGGCGTGGGTTCTTACGATCCCCGCTTCCGCCCTCATTTCAGCGCTGACGTGGTGGGTGGTTGAGATGTTGGTATAGGCTATATGCCTAACAGATTCCCATCCTCTTTGATTTCGTGGAAATTGGGGAGCAACGGAGGCGCAGTGGGGATGAATTTTAAAAATCGCTCAAGGCGTTTTTCAATCGGGGATAGATCGATTTTCAGCCCTGTCTGGGCTTCCAATGTCAGCGCCAGTCTCCCCAGATTTTGAGTCATCGCTATCGTTGTTTCTTGTCTTTGCCGCGAAACCCAATCGGTGAAATATTCTTTAAAACCGTTTCGCGAAAAGTCTGTCAGCGCTCTCTCCCCATAGCCCAACCCCCTGTAGCCCAACCCCCTATACCCCAACCAATGAAGAATTGTCGGGACGGCATCAACAACGGTTGGATAATGGCCATCGGTCGAAAAAAGCTCGCCTGTTTCAATCCCCGGCCCGGAGATAAGCATCACCGTCTGCTTCTCTTCTTTGTGGACACCTCCATGTCCGCCGGCATTGTCGCCAAAGTTCCACCCCTGGCTGTTCATGAGAAGAATATCGCCAATCGCTGAATTGTCCGAATAAAGATAGGTACCGATTCCCGCAACAACATTATGATATTCGAAATCATTTCGAATGCTGAGATCGTTCCACTCGTTGTACGTTCTGAATTTCTTCCCCTCCATGCCCAATCTGCCGTAATCGAGCGGATCTCCGGTTGAACCCTGAAAAGAGGGATCCGCCTCATAAGCAAACAGCAATTCGAGTGTGCGCCGATCTTTTTTTACTGTGATCGTCCCTTTCCTGCCAAACCGATCCATGACGAGAATCTGCATGGGATCGTTCGGCAAATGCCCAGCCGAAATTTTTTCATTATTTTTCCGGATAAAAATGAGCCCGACCCCATCGTTGCGCGCAAGCGCTTTCATGAGAGAGCCATTCCGATAAGATAAAATGTGAGAAAAGGCCGGGCGTTTTTTCCAGGTGTATTTTCCCTGAGAAATTCCCGGCAAAAAAAGCTCAGCGTTGTTTCTTGCCCCTCCCCCATAGATCAGGCGAACATGCTTTTCATAAAAGGCTTCTCGCATTTTATTTTCAGCTTGAACATACGCAGGCTCCGCTTTCAGATAAAGTCTTGGAATATTTTCGAGCAACTGAACACCATAAGCATTTGCTTTCGCCTCAAGCTTCGGAGCAATCATCGATCGAAAGAGGGAAATTCCAAATTTTCCTCCCCATTTGATCCATGAGATTTTTTTCGAAAGTTCGCCAGCCAGTGGCTCTAAAATTTCTCCGGCGATCTCTTCGACCTCCCGGGTCGCGCGATCGGTGAGCGCCTGAATTTCTGGTGATTGCCATTCCCTGACCTGATGGGGGGTAAAAAGATTGCGCGGCTGCCGCATATCATCAATTCCAATCTCAGATCTGTCATCCTGAGACAGCGTCCGCGTCAGTTCAACGGTATCGAGCCCCATCGCGTTATTTAAATATCTTAAGAAGGTCGTCGGAATATCATCGTCCGCACGATAGGGATCTTCTTTTGGGGGCGCCATCATATATTTGGTGTCGAGCATCCCATGATCGCCTAAAAAGACAAAGAGCGTCTGTTCAAAGAGCGATCCTTCAGAAATTCCACGTTTTAAATAAGCCTCTATCCCATCTCCGGCATTTTCAACATAAACATGCTCCTCTTTTGAGTTAAACCGAATGCTTCTTAGGACATTGATTAAATTTCCAACTTCCATATCAATCAGCATCATTGCCAATATATAATGAGGGGATGCAAATCCCTTCTTCCCGCTGCGTAAAGAGGAAGGGATGGCATGAAATTCAAGTTCAGGTATCCGAAAACAAAATTCTGAAATTTTGCCGTTTTCGTCATGAATAAGGTTCGTAAAATATGCCGTTGCTTTTCCTGCCCGAATGTCCGATTCGCTTAGCCCTTTATGGTATAGCGCTGACAGTTGATGTCCCATCTTCTGATCTTCGAGCAGTTGAAAAACAGATTCGTAAATATTTTTATGACCTTCCGATTCTCGTTTGACACAAAAGTTTGATTTTGAAGGCATTTTTTGCAAAATGCCTTCAAGATGGCCAAATTCATCCGCCGCGGCCAAAAGCGACGTCACGAGAACCGGAAATTTTTCCTGATCGGCATTTTCAGCAAATCTCCGATACAGATTGAGTATTGACTCCATCGTGCGATGGCATTGATAAAAATAATTATGATCTACAATAGCCGCCTTGAAACCTTCAACGTAATTTCTTGTGTAATTTTCAAACTTGACGCTCCGTCGATGGAGACCAAATCCTGAAGCGACATTTTCACCACGGCTCACAAGATAATCAAAAATCGTGGGATAGAGAGGAAACCGGACACCCAACGCAAAATCGGCCACACCGATCGGATCAAGCCAGTAGTTTTCAAACTGCAGCCGGTCGCGATCAAACTGCCACCAGCCAACCACTTCCGTACTGCGACGAGAGGTCAAATAAGAGTGGATGACCTTCATCGTCTCGCTTTTATCTACCGTCGAAGCCTTATAGGAAACCTTTCCCCGTGAGAGAAGGAATTTAAAATGAGGGAGCTGCCCATGCCCGAGAAGATCATAAAACACATCTCCCCGAAAACCGTCGAGATGCATCAGATGAACATGGCGTTCATTCGCAAAGGATAAAAAGGGGGTAAAGAGAACACATAAGAAGATCAGATGGCGATACATAGGCTTCACCTCGTGGGGGGGATATAAAATGGAAGTTATGGATAAGCAAGATGTTTTTCTGACATAAAAACCTCTTGAAAGGAACTTCAAAAATAGCTAGGCTGGAGTTTATCTTGATAAGCTCTCGGTTGAACTCTCGGCCAAGCCGGTATTTGGTTTTGCTCTTCATCTTCTTCTCGCTCAGCTGCGCCACCGGAGATGGGGACTCGGAGGATTCTGAGTTTTCGGATCTTGTCCTGGGGCAGGCAAATTTTTCATCGACAAGCAATAATGCCGGGGCAAATGTCAATCAGGCGTCGAGTTCATCGCTCTCAAGTCCCAAAGGGGTCTATTTTGACGGAACCCGCCTCTACATTGCAGACACCCTCAATCATCGTGTTTTGATCTGGAACTCCGCCCCGACAACAAATGGCCAGGTTGCCAATATCGTCCTCGGTCAGGATAACATGACAAATAACAGCCCAAATCAGGGAAATGTTATTGGTTGCCAAACATTATCAAGGCCTTCATCCGTGATCGCCAGTGGAAATCGTCTTTTTATCGCGGATACGGGAAACCACCGGATCCTTATTTATAATGATGTGACAACGTTAACAGACGGGGCAACAGCCGATCGTGTGGTCGGACATGCAAATTGCGTCGAATCACGTCCGAACCGGCTCGATAATGGAACAGCCGGAATTCGCGCTGACACTCTTAATGAACCGACAGATGTTTTCTTCGACGGCGCCAGAATGTATGTCGCGGACAGTGGAAATAAACGTGTCCTCATCTATGAGGGGGTCCCCTCCAGCCGGGGCGAGACGGCCAATGTCGTTGTCGGTCAAAGCGAGATGGGAACAGCGGATGACTCCCCCCCCGCGGCCAATACCCTCAAGCGACCCACTTCTGTCTACGCATCCTCCGGCCGTCTTCTGATTTCAGACACCGACAACAACCGCGTTCTTATTTTTAATACCATCCCCACCTCAAATAACGCGTCGGCATCCCACGTCATTGGACAAACCTCGCTGACCGCCAGCGGTTCCGGGACAACGAACGCAACACTCTCTGGACCGTTAAAAATTCTCGCAAGCAATGAGGACAATCTGATCATTTCTGATAGTGGAAATCACCGCGTGCTGATCTATGACACCATCCCAGGTTCAAGCGGCGCCAAGGCGAGTCGGGTTCTTGGCCAGCCTAATTTCGACAGTTCCAAGTCAAATCGCGGCGGAACCCCCGATGGCAATACGTTAAACAGCCCATCCGGCGTTTTCGCCAACGGCTCGATTTTTTGGGTGACAGACACAGCCAACCATCGGACTTTACGTTTTTGACCTTTTTTCTCTTGCTTAACCTCTTGTTTTCACGTTAGAATTTGTAAATAAGTCTGTAAATTTATGGCACGAAAAATGATCGATATTCGCCTTTTTTTAGATCGCATCAGCCAGACCTCGTTCGATATTAGCACCATCAAAAAATATAGTTTTTTCATTCATCTTTTTATTATCTTTCTCTTGGCAAAGAGCGTTTCAGACATTGTTGTTTCTTATGTCGATCACCGGATTGAACCCCGGATCATGAAATATGAAGCCCCCCGCCTCAAACCTCCTCCATTACCGAAAGAAAGGGCAGTCAGCCTCAATGAGTTTAACGCGATTACCCGAAGAAACATTTTTAATCCAAACGCGAAAGAGGAAGATCTTATCTCAGAAATTTTGAAAGAAACAAAAGGGCTTTTGGATGAAGGGGGGGCGCTGCCGACATCACTCCCCCTCGAGCTCATTGGAACAATCATTCTCTCTGATCCCAAACGATCTGTCGCAGCCATTAAAAACACGAAAGATAATCTCACCGAATCATATCAGGCGGATGATCTGATTGGAGGGCAGGCAAAAATATTTAAAGTGGAAGCGGAAAGGGTCTATTTTCAAAATATTCAGACAGGCGCCTTAGAATTCATCGCGCTTAAAGAAGATAAAACCCTTCTTCCTTCCGGTTTTGCCCCCGTTGCTGACGCTGGCACGGGAATTCGTCAGACTTCCGAAGACCGCTTTGTCATCGACCGGGGGGCGCTCGAGACCTCTATTGCAAATCCAAGCGAAATTCTCACACAGGCAAGGGCTGTTCCCAATATTGTCGATGGGAAAATTAAGGGGTTCTCGATTTTTTCGATCAAACCCGGTTCTGTTTATGAAAAACTCGGGATAAAGAACGGCGATATTATTATGCGGGTCAATGGCACGGATCTCGACAGCCCCGCAAAAGCTCTCGAATTTTACGGGGCGATCAGTTCAGCTTCAGAAATTACGCTGGATATTGAAAGAGGCGGACAGAAAAAAACGGTTACTTATAATGTTAAGTAGCACAGATTGCGCTACTGGGAGGCATCGTGAATAAAAATATTCCGCTTTTCCTTTTGCTTTGTATGCTCAGTCTGTTCATTTTGATAATACCCTTGGACATCCAGGCACAACCGATCGTTGATGAACAAAAAGAGATGGTTATCTCCGAAAAGCAGCAAGGCAGGATCCCGCGCGTTACAAGCATTAATTTCAGGGATGAAAGTCTTGAAGCAGTCACGAAGAGTATCAGCAAACTCACTGGAAAAAGTTTTATTGTCACAACGAACCTCGGTGGGAAAAAAGTCACAATCATTTCACAGGAAGAGGTGACGATCGAAGAAGCCTACCGGGCTTTTTTATCGGCTCTGGAGATGAATGGCCTGACCGTCGTTCCTGTTGGAAAATTTCTAAAAATAGTCGATTCAAGAGACGCGGCGACAAAAAGCATCGATACCTACACGGGGAAATATGCCCCAACGAGCGATCAGTACATCACACGCATCTATCATTTAAAATATATCAAGGCTGAAGATATCGCGCGTTCACTCTCAGGCATTACAACCCCGCGCTCCCTCGTGGCATACGCGCCGACGAACAGCTTGATCATTACCGATACCGGCGCAAACATCAATCGGCTCCTTGAGATTGTCGAAAATCTCGATGTCAAAGGCTTTGAGGAAAAACTAGAGATCATCAA
This sequence comes from uncultured bacterium, assembly GCA_964371555.1. Taxonomy (GTDB): domain Bacteria; phylum Bdellovibrionota; class JACOXK01; order 2-02-FULL-40-11; family 2-02-FULL-40-11; genus CAYJMQ01. The sequence goes on from CAYJMQ010000031.1 coordinate 18,457, forward strand.
AATCAAAAATGCCTCCGCCAAAGAGGTTGCCGATCAGCTGAATAACTTCTATCGCGAGGGGGGCGCTGCCCCATTTGGGCAAAGCCGCTTTGGCCCCCCTCCTTCATTTGGCGAGCGGGGGGCTGGCGGTGGGGAGGTCATTTCAAAAATTATCCCCGATTCAAGAACGAATTCGATCATTGTCAAGGCCAATGAAGAGGGGATTCAAAAATTAAAAGATCTCATCGCCAGGCTTGATGTGCCGGTTGGCGGTGGGGGGAAAATTCATGTCTACTATCTTCAGAATTCCGCGGCCGACAAGGTGTCAGACACACTCAATAAAATCATAGGGAAGGGCCCCCCAAGACCGACTTTCCCTGGCGGACCGCCATCTGTTGGGGGCGAAGATTTCGAAGGAGAAATTAAAATTACAGGCGATCAAGAAACGAACTCGCTCGTCATCACAGCCTCTTTAAGAGATTTCCAGACCTTAACCGAAGTCGTCAAAAAACTCGATATCCCCCGGAAACAGGTTTATGTGGAGGCCTATATTTTCGAGGTCAACATTACCAAAAACCAGGAGCTCGGCGTCTCATATACAGCCGGTGTTCCAGCCGCAGGATTCAAAGACGGCCTTGTGGGGGGATTTGCGGGGACGAGCCCCCACTCTCTCGACGTGATTCTCGACCCAAGACTTCTCATGAAGGCAGGGAGCGGCGTGCTCGGTTTTGTTACCCAGGGTTCTACAGACATCACACTCCCCGATGGCACAAAGAAGAAAATTCCCAATGCCACAGCCCTCGTGCGCGCTCTTGCCACCGATGCTGACGCGAATCTTCTTTCAGCCCCGCAGCTCCTTGCGCTTGATAACGTTCAATCTGAAATTGAGGTCTCAGAAAAAATTCCAACGGTCGGCGCAACCTCTGTGACGGCAACGGGGCTTCAACAGCAGACAATCAACCGGGAGCCGATCGGCCTCACGCTAAAAATAAAACCGCAGATCAACGAAACCTCGGAGCTTGTCCGATTGGAACTTGAACACGTGATCGAAGACATTTCAAATCAAAAACCGCCGACAGATATCGCGGGACAAACGTTTGCCTCGACAAAGCGTTCGATGAAAACAACGGTTCTTGTTAAACACGATGACACGGTTATCATTGGCGGACTGCTGAGAGACAACGTGAATAACACAAGCAGCAAAGTTCCGCTTCTTGGCGATATCCCAATTCTGGGATGGCTTTTCAAAAGCTCCGCCAAAAATTCGGTAAAAACAAACCTTCTGCTCTTTTTGACCCCCTCTATCATGAAGGAATATGGGGATTTCAGACGCGTCTTTGACAAAAAAATAAAAGAACGTGAGGAGTTTATGGACAAACATTTTACGCACAAAGATGATAAAGCAACCTATTTAAACAGGCTTAATCCGCCAAAACAAAAGTAAACCATGGCACCCAAACTGAGACTCGGAGAAATTCTTCTCAAACACACCTCGCTCTCTGAAAAACAGCTCGAGGACGCCCTTGTCGTTCAACGTGAAAAAGGGGGGAAGCTTGGCGATATTCTCATTGAAAGGGGATATCTCACGCCGGAAGAGATCCAAAAGGCCTTGAGCGTGCAGCTGGGACTCCCGTTTCTTCCAGATATTCCGGCAAACGACATCTCGGCCGATCTCGTTCAGAATATTCCGATCAACTACGCGAAGGAAAATGAAATCATCCCGCTCAGGCGCGAGGGAACCAATGTGGTTGTTGCCATTGCAAATCCGCTCAACCAAACCATTCTGGAAGATTTGAGAATGATCTTGAAAGCCGAGGTTCAGCCTGTTCTTGCAAGCCCGCTTAAAATCCAGGATGCGATTAACCGCGTCTATGAAAAGAAAGAAGAAAAGGCAATCGCAGAAATTGGGGAAGAGGCGATGGATCTCACTTATGACCTCGAAGAACCGGAAGATCTTCTTGACGCAAGCGATGAAGCCCCGATCATCCGACTTGTGAACTCGCTCCTTTTCAGGGCTGTCAAGGAGCGGGCAAGCGACATCCATGTTGAACCTCACGAAAGAGAAGTGGTCGTTCGCTTCCGGATAGATGGAATCCTCTACGATGTTTATAAACCCCCAAAGGCGTTCCAAAACAGCATTGTCTCAAGAATCAAGGTCATGGCCGATCTCGACATAGCGGAAAAAAGACTCCCGCAGGATGGGCGAATCAGAATCAAGGTTGCCGGCAAAGATATCGACATCCGTCTCTCGACGGTTCCTGTCACTCATGGGGAACGAATCGTCATGAGGCTTGCGGATAAAAGCACTGTTATTCTCGCTTTGAAAGATCTCGGCTTTGAAGGGGCGCTCCTCCAAAAACTGGAAGAGCTGATTCAAAAAACGCATGGAATTATTCTTGTGACGGGTCCCACGGGAAGCGGAAAGACGGCAACGCTTTACGCCTGCATTTCGCAGCTCAATTCCGTGGAGGTCAATATCCTGACTGTTGAAGATCCCGTCGAATATCAGATCAAGGGGATTGGACAGATCCCTGTCAATCCCAAAATCAACCTCACGTTTGCCGCGGGATTAAGGGCGATTTTGAGACAAGATCCAGACATCGTGATGATCGGGGAAATCCGTGATCTTGAAACCGCGGAAATCGCGATTCAGGCCTCTTTGACCGGGCACCTCGTCATCAGCACCCTTCACACAAACGACGCCCCGGGGGCGGTCACACGATTGGTCGATATGGGGGTTGAGCCGTTTCTTGTTTCCTCATCTATCCTGGGTGTCATTGGTCAACGCTTAATCCGACGGATCTGCCAAAGCTGCAAAACGCTTTACACACCGCTCGAAAAAGAGCTTACAGAACTGGGTCTTTCCCAAAATGACATCCGGGGGAAGACGATTTATACGGCAAAGGGGTGTGACAAATGCATGAATACCGGATATTCTGGAAGAACCTGTATCAAGGAGCTTTTTGTTGTCGATGATGAAATTCGCCAGATGATTCTTGCGGGGGGCGATTCCAATACGCTCAAGAAAAAATCGATTGAAAAAGGGATGAAGACGATCCGTGACGACGGTATCTTAAAGATTCTTCAGGGAATAACGACCATTGAAGAAATCTTAAGGGCGACACAGGTCGAAATCTAGACGATATGCCGGTTTATGACTACAAAGGGTTGGATTCCAAAGGGAAGGCCGTCAAAGGAAAAATCGACGGCGACAACGCAAAAATCGCCCGTGCGAAACTCCGGCGCCAGGGGATTTTCCCGACGGAAGTGATAGAAAAAAAGACAATCCCCGAAGCGGCGAGGGGGGGGATTTTCAAATTTAAAAAAAAGATTAATATTCAGGATCTCGCGCTCTTTACAAGACAACTCGCAACCCTTATCAAGGCAAATGTTCCGATCGTTGACGCATTGGCGGCCATCGCGGAACAGTTTGAAAATGAGCGGATGAAGCTCATCGTCACCGACGTCAAAGAACAGGTCAATGAAGGGGCATCCCTCGCGGCAAGCCTTTCGAAATATCCGGAGATCTTTTCAAACCTCTTTGCCAATATGGTAAAGGCGGGGGAGACAGCGGGAACGCTCGACACCGTACTCTTAAAACTTGCCGATTACACAGAGTCGTCCGTAAAACTTAAAAATAAAATCAAGGGGGCGATGGCCTATCCCGTTGTCCTGATGGCTGTCGGCATATTGATTGTGGGAGGGATTCTCATTTTTCTGATCCCCAAAACCACACAGATGTTTGAAGTCACCGAGCAATCGCTCCCCTGGATCACACAGGTTGTGATCGGGGCGAGCGATATGTTGAAAAACCAATGGTATCTGATTTTGGGGGCGATTTTTTTATCCGTCTATATTTTTAAAAAAATTGTGGCTACGGAGGGAGGGAAAAAAAGGTTCGACCGGTTCGTGATGCGTCTGCCGCTTTTTGGAAAACTGACACGCATGGTCTCTGTCGCGCGATTTGCGGGAACCCTCTCAACCCTCATTCATGGAGGGGTGCCATTACTCGCCGCGATGGATATCGTAAAAAATGTTGTTGACAACGCCGTCATCCGGGATGTGTTGATCAAAGCGCGCGAAAATATTTCAGAAGGACAATCGCTGGCGGCGCCGCTCAAAGACAGCGGGGAATTCCCGCCGATTGTGACCCATATGATTTCAATTGGAGAAAAAACAGGCGAATTGGAGGCGATGCTCAATACCATCGCGGCAAACTATGATAACGAAGTTGATACAACCGTTTCTGCGATGACCCAGATATTGGAACCACTGCTGATTGTAACGATGGGGGCTGCCGTTGGACTCATCGTGGTTGCGATCTTGCTTCCGATCCTGGATTTAAATAAAATTGCAACTCAGTAACAACAAAAGGGGGACTTATGAAACTTTTAAGAAGTGAGACAGGTATGACACTCATTGAAATTCTCGTCGTGCTTGCGATCATGGCGCTTCTTGCAACCCTTGTCACAACACGGGTTACAGGAAGGCTTGCGGAAGCAAAGGTCAGCACAGCCAAATCGCAGATCAAAACCTTTCAACAGGCTCTGGAACTCTATAAAGCGGACAATGATCAGTACCCCTCAACCGAACAGGGGCTTGACGCGTTGATTAACAAGCCAACGATTGGGGAGATTCCAGAGAATTATCCGGAAGATGGCTATCTCAGCAAGAAAAAAATTCCCAAGGATCCATGGAACCGAAACTTTCTTTTCATCTCTGAAGACGGGCAAAAATACACGATTATTACTTATGGCTCTGACAAAAAAGAGGGAGGAACAGGAACCGCGGCGGATATTTCAAGCGATGATTTGTAAGCCGCAAGCAGAAGCCGGCATGACGCTCATCGAAATCTTGATCGTCCTTGTCCTCATCGCCACCTTTACCACATTTGCCCTCCCCCGCTTCCGCAGCAACCTAAACCTGAACCTGAAAAAACAGGCCAGGCTCCTCTCCGGAACCGTTCAGTTTCTCTATAACCAGGCGGCTGTGAAAAATCAGGTCTATCGACTGCACTATGATTTGGACAATCATAAATACTGGATAGAATCGTCGACAGATAAAATCCTTTTTAAAACAGAGCTGGAGGAAGAAGAAGAGGAAAAGAATCGAAGAGAGAAGAAATCAGAAAAATTTCAGATAGACACAAGCATCATCAAAAAACCGGTCCAGCTGGAAAAAAAAATCCGCTTTAAAGATATCCGGACCCGGGCAAAATCAGAACCGATTACAAGCGGAGCAGCTTACACCCACTTCTTTCCGCATGGCTACGCGGAAAGAAGCGAGATAAGAATTCAGTCTGACACCGGGCAGGTGTTTACGATTGTTGTGAATCCGCTAACAGGAAGAGCAAAAGTTTATGACAAAGATTTGGAAGGGAAAGAATAAGATATTTCCTGCGGAAATGAGCTTGCAGCACGGCATGACGCTCATCGAAATCCTTGTTGCGCTGGCCATATTCACCATTTCCTTCCTGGTCCTCATTGACGCGCAGAATCTTAACATTCGAAGCAGCGCCCACGCGCACCGGATATCGATTGCCACAATCCTTGCCCAGGACAAAATGACAGAGACGCTTCTACGGCACAAAAACAAGCCCCTTCGTGAAATCGAAGAAAAAGAAGACGGTGTTTTTGAAGGAAACTATTCGAAATATCGATGGGAAATCGCCTCCCGCGATTTTGCTTATGATCTTTCGTTTCTGATCGCGATGGCTCAAGGGGGGGGAGAAGAAACACAGGAGTCGCCCGCTCTTGCCCATCTCCCCAAAATTTCCCAGTTTATCAAGAATTCTTCAAAGGAAATCACCGTAACGGTTTTTTGGAGGGAGGGCCCCACCGAACGTAATGTCTCCATCACAACGCATTTGTTTAACTACAAAAATCCACTGCCATTATGACTTCGTTAGAAGAAACCAGTAGCGAAAAGAGGG